>JBFWKS010000480.1:0-2523 GCA_050252545.1 Solirubrobacteraceae bacterium | reverse complement strand
GCCCTACGGGGCCGGCATCCCGCAGGCCACGGTCGACATGACCGTCGCGGTGCCGTTCAACGACGCCGCCGCGATGGAGCGCCGGATCGAGCGGCTGATCGCGCAGGATCGCAAGCCCGCCTGCGTGATCATGGAGGCGGCGATGATGAACCTCGGGGTCGTGCTGCCCGAGGACGGCTACCTGCAGGCGGTGCGCGACATCACGGCCAAGCACGGCATCGTGCTGATCTTCGACGAGGTCAAGACGGGGCTGTGCATCGCCGCCGGCGGGGCGACCGAGAAGTGGGGCGTGACCCCGGACCTCGTGACGCTCGCCAAGGCCCTGGGCGCCGGACTGCCGATGGGCGCGATCGGCGGCTCCGACGAGGTCATGTCGGTGGTCAAGGACGGATCCGTCTACCAGGTGGGCACGTACAACGGGAACCCGCTCGGGGTCGCGGCCTGCCGGGCGAGCCTCACCGAGGTGCTCACGGCCGACGCCTACGCGCACCTGGACGCGCTCAACGATCGGATCGTCGCCGCCTGCGACATGGTGATCGGCAAGTACGGCCTGCCCGGGTACGCGGTCGGTGTCGGATCCAAGGGGTGCGTGACGTTCTCGCCCACGAAGGTCGTCGACTACGCGTCGTTCAAGGCCAACCAGGACGCCGAGCTCAGCGACCTGGCGTGGCTCTTCAACATGAACCGGGGGATCTTCATGACGCCGGGCCGGGAGGAGGAGTGGACCCTGTCGGTCGTCCACACCGAGGAGGCGATCGACGCCTATGTGGCCGTCTTCGAGGAGCTCGCCGAGGCGCTCGTCGGCTGATCCGCCGCGGGCCGGTCGGGACGGTCGTCGGTGGCCCGACCGGTCGGTCGGGGCGGTGGTGTCGGCTGCCCGGTCGGCCGGTCAGGGCGGTGGTGTCAATTACCCGGTCGGCCGGTCGGGGCGGTCGTCGGTCGGCCGGTCAGGGCGGTGGTGTCAATTACCCGGTCGGCCGGTCGGGGCGGTCGTCGGTCGGCCGGTCAGGCGGGCGGTGGTGTCGGTCACCCGGCCGGCCGGTCAGGCCGCACCTCGTACGTGCAGGCGTGGTCGCCGCTGGCGATGTGCGACACGCGGCGGACATCGGCGTCGGGGAGCACCTCCCGGAGGAAGCTCATCTCGCTGGTGCACGCGTGCGGGTGGCGCCCGGCGACCGCGAGGATCGCGCAGTTGTGCTCGCGGATCCTCCAGCCGCCGTCGGGGAGGGGCTCGGCCTCGGCCAGGTACCCGTCCTCGTCGAGGATCCGTGCGAGCTCGTCGACACGGTCGACGCCCTCCCGATCGCCGAGCCGCCGCCGCGTCCGCTCCACGCGCGCGTCGCGGCGGCGGGCGAAGATCCGCTCCACCAGTGCCGGGTCCTCGTCGTCGACGTAGCCCAGCAGCTCGGTCGTCAGGTCGCCGTAGGCCTGGGGGAAGAGCCCGTCGGCGGCCGACGTCAGGCGGTAGAGGCGGCGCGGCCTGCCGGGCCCGCGGCGCTCGTCGCGATGACCCACCAGACCGGACGCGTCGAGGGCCTGCAACTGCTGGCGCACCGCGCCGGGCGTCACGTCGAGGCGCTGCGCGAGCTCGTCGACGGACGCCTCGCCGTGCTTGCGCAGCGCCACGAGCAGCGCCCGTCGGCCGGGGGAGAGCTCTCGCAGGGCCGATGTCGTACCCGGCCGGTCGCGCTCCGGATCGTCCGGGAGGGCGTGGGCGACGGGAACCGCGGCACTGTCCGGAACGTCCGCCGGGGGCCGGGAGGACGCCGCGCCGTCCGGGAGGGCGTGGGCGACGGGAACCGCGGCACCGTCCGGAACGTCCGACGGGCGCCGGGAAGACGCCGCACCGGAGGGTGCCCGGGGTGGGGCGCCGGAACCGGCGGTGGGGCGGGGGTGCGGCGCGGGCGCCATGTTGACGAGTTTAGACAGGAAGTACTATGTTTTCCAGGAGTACCCGAGAGCGCGCCGCCGATGCGGGACGCTCTCGGCTCCGAGAATCCGCAGCACCGAGCCCAGGGAGTCCCTCATGGCCTTCACCGTTCCGCCCCTGCCCTACGCCTACGACGCGTTGGAGCCCCACATCGACGAGGCGACGATGCGGGTGCACCACGACAAGCACCACCAGGCGTACGTCGACAAGGCCAACGCGGCCCTCGAGGGCACGTCGCTGGCCGAGTCCCCGGTCGAGGAGGTCGTCGCGAAGCTCGGCGAGCTGCCCGCCGACAAGCAGGGCCCCGTCCGCAACAACGCCGGCGGCCACTTCAACCACACGCTCTTCTGGGAGGCCCTGTCGGGCTCCGGCGGCGGCGCCCCCGAGGGTCGGCTCGCGCAGAAGATCGACGAGGCCTTCGGCTCCTTCGACGCGTTCAAGGAGCAGTTCGAGGCCGCCGGCGTCGCGCGCTTCGGATCCGGCTGGGTCTGGCTCGTCCAGAACGGCGACGGCACGGTCGAGGTCATCTCGACCCCCAACCAGGACACCCCGGTCGCCGAGGGCAAGACGCCGCTGCTGGGCAACGACGTCTG
>JBFWKS010000479.1:0-2534 GCA_050252545.1 Solirubrobacteraceae bacterium | reverse complement strand
CAAGACCGGGGGCCGCCGCGTCTGGGTGTTCTCCGAGCTCAACCACGAGCTCCGCCCCGAGGTAGTAGCCCGCATCATCACCAGCGCCGGGCTCGAGCAGGCCCGGCTGGAAGCCGAAGCCCGTGCCGACGAGCACGCCCGGCGCGACGCGTCCGGTCAGAACACGGGCGAGGAGGCCAGCGATGCCTGACCAGCCCGTCTTCACCCGCCTGTATCTGCCGCGTCCACTCGACCCCACGACAATTGGGGTGGTGCTGCTGCGCCTGGCCGGTGGCGATGTGCCACGCCCAGTCACGTTCGAGTTGCACGCCAGCAGCGACGGGATCGCGCCGGTACTGGGCTGCGCCGCCACCGCCACCCAGCGGCTGAAGCGGCTCCTCGGGGCCGTCGTGCCGGGCCTGCGGTTCGGGGCCGCGACGCGGCCGGACGTGGCCGCTGTGGGCCGGGTCACGGTCCGCCCGACCGGCCTCCCGCTCGCCACCCCGGACCCGGAGGAGCAGGTCGCCGCCATCTACAACGCACTGGCCGCCCGACGGGGCTCGGAAGTCGTGTCGGTGCAGCTCATCCTCGGCCGCGTCCACCACCCGGCCACGCTCCGGAACCCGGCGATGGATCCGTTGCAGCCCGTCCCGTCACGGCTGCTCGACGGCCTCCGCCAAGCGCCGTCCGAGACCCGCCGTCGTCTGTCGGATCAGGCGTCGCAGGCGCGGTTCGACACCACCCTGCGCATCGGAGTGACCGCCGATACCGTCAAGCGCCGCCGCGCCCTCACCTGGGAAGTCTTCGGCACCCTGCAGCCGCTGGAGAGCCCCGGCGTTCGGCTCACGCTCGTGCGCGATACACCGAACCGCTGGACCCGGGCTACACCGGGTCCGGGCTGGAAGCTCCAGCTGACACCCGCCGACCTGGTACCGCTGCTCGGCTGGCCGCTCGGCGACCGCGACTACCCCGGCGTCCCCGGCGCCCACCCTCGGCAGCTTGCCGTGCCGGAGATCGTCTCCCGCACCGACGCCGTCTTCGCCGTGGGCACCGCACCCGGCCCGGACCGGCCGGTCGGCATCGACCCGAAGAGTCGCCTGCACCACCTGGTCGCGATCGGCCCGACGGGGTCCGGTAAGTCGACGCTGCTGGAGCACCTGATCCTGTCGGACATCACTGCCGGACGGGCCTGCGTCGTCATCGAACCGAAGTCCCAGCTCATCCAGTCGATCCTCGACCGCATCCCAGAGAAGGCAGCGGAGCGAATCGTGGTGCTCGACGCAACCGACGAGACGGCCCCGGTCGGGTTCAACCCGCTGGACGTCGGCGACCGCGACCCCGACATCGTCGTCGACGGCATCCTGGCCGCCCTGGCCGCGGTGTTCGAGGACGGCTGGGGACCACGCACCGAATACCTCATCCAAGGCGGCCTGCTCTCCCTCGCCCGAGCCGGGGTCGCCCGCGGCGAGCCGTACACGCTGATCGACCTGCCCCGGCTCCTGACCGACACGGCCTTCCGCCGTCCGGTGATCGCCGCCGTCTCGGGTGACCCGACGCTGGCCGCGTTCTGGGCCGAGTACGAGGACATGCGCCCCGGGCAGCGGGCCGCTGCCATCGCGGCGCCGCTCAACAAGCTCCGCAAGCTCGTCCTCCGAAAGCCGCTCGTCCGGGTGCTCGGGCAATCCCAACCGCGGTTCCGGCTGCGCGACGTCTTCCGCGAGAAGAAGACCGTGCTCGTCCCGCTCAACGACGCCCTGCTCGGACCTGGTGCGGCCAAGCTGCTCGGCTCACTCATCGTTGCCGAGCTGTACCTGGCCACGCTGGAACGCGCCGCTGAGAAGGATCCCACCAAGCGCCCCGGCATGGTCTTCGTCGACGAGGTGCAGAACTACCTGCACCTGCCGACCTCGATCGACGACGCCCTGGCGGTCAGCCGCAGCTACGGCGTCGCCTGGCACCTCGCCCACCAGCACCGTGGCCAACTGCCGCCCGCGATGCGGGCGGGCCTTGACGCCAACGCGCGCACCAAGCTCTGCTTCGCCCTGCCCGCAGCCGACGCCCGCGACCTCGCCAAGCAAGCCCCGCAACTCAGCGCCGAGGACTTTCAAGGGCTCGGGCAGTACGAGATCTACGCCCACCTGATGGCTGGCGGCCGACCCGCGGGATGGTGCTCGGCCAGGACCCTGCCGCCGCTTGAGACCACCGGCATCGCCGAGCAGATCCGGAAGAACAGCCGACGCCTCTACGGCCAGCAGCTCACCGATCCAGACCCTGTCGAGTCGCTCGCTTCGTCCTCCGATCCCAAGTCAGCAGGCGGGCCGCCTCGAGCCATCACCCGGCCATCGCACCAGAAGCGGAGGGCGTCATGATCGGCGAGGCCGCAGTATCTGAGAAGTGGCGCGGTGCTTCCCTCCGCTGTTCCGCTCGCTCGTCGCGTCACGACGAACACTCTCGGCCACTCCGCCCGGAGTTCTGGCCGATTCTGCCGATTCCGGGAGGGGACTCCGCGCACAGTGGTGCGCGTACCAGCCCACCACTGAGGGGGCAGCTGTGAG
>JBFWKS010000478.1:0-2538 GCA_050252545.1 Solirubrobacteraceae bacterium | reverse complement strand
CGTCAACGCCAGGTCGTCGTCGGCGGCGATCTCGGCGACCGGATACCCGCGGGTCAAGCGCAGCAGCACTCCACGGCCGGTGTTGGTCGCCGCTAGCGTCGGGTCCGGGCTGCCGAGCACGACGCGCAGCAGCGTCGTCCACGACACCCGCGGCATGTCCAGCAGGGCGCGGGCGTGCTTGTCGCGTCGCAGCGACTCGTAGGCGGCACGCCGTGATCCGGTCTCGATCAGCCGTCCGCTGATGTACTCGATCGCGGCGCGGGTGACGTCCTCGGGCCAGTCCAGCGCGACGAACAGGGCGATGGTCTGCTCGAGGGCGCGGCGGGCCTGCTCGGAGCGATCGTCACTCTCGTCGTCCGCGTCGTCGGGTGCCTCGACGCGGAACGCCGGGTGGTACTCGGTGATCGAGGTCTCCCGGTCGGAGAACCGCTCGGCCTCGTGGAAGCCGGAGTATTCGGCACGTCGCGCCTGATGGGTCGAGCACAGCATCCCGGCGGCCTGCTCATCGGCCTTCAGGGTGATGTCCACCGCACGGGTCACGACTGCCCACGGGTCGTCGGCGCCGCGCACCGAGGAGGAGCGCATCGCGTCGAACGCGGCCGGGGCGGCGTCCTCGGGCTCCTGCCGGTGCTTGCGGGCCAGGCCCGCGTACTTGCGGATCGTGTACTGCATCAGCGCCGCCGCCTCCGGGTCGGTGCGCCAGGCGCCGGGGCCGGCATCGTGCAGGCGGACGAGCAGAACGCGAAGTCCCTCGCTCGTGGCGAACGCGGGCTGAGTGGTTTGCAGCATGATCGAGCACCTCCTGTGTGACAGGTAGGTGCACGGGCGCTCCCCAGCGGCCGGCCAGACGCTGGGGAAGGTGCGCATGCTGGGGCTCCGGCCTACTTCAGCTCGAGGGGTTCGAGCGAGGTCTGCGCGGCCGGGGTGTTCACGCCGAACGCGGTGACCAGAGCGAGCCGGTGCGAGCGGCGCGCGATCCCGCGACGGGACACCGCGACCGCGTTGGACGGCAGCCGCCGGGTCCGGCGGGCCAGCTCCGTCTGGAAGTCGATGCCCCGCCCCGATGCGCGCCCGCTCAGACTGACGAACAGGTCGGTCGGGCGCACCCACGCGACCGTGCGGCGTCCCGCAGCCGTCTCGGGCGCTGTGCGGGCCGCTGCGCCCTGGCGGGACGGGTCGCCATGCACCGCCAGTTCGGAGACCTCCGGCTCCGGCCGCTCGACGGGAGCGTTGATCGGCCGCGGCCCTGCGTCGCGCAGGTCGTGCGGGGACGGCTGTCCGTCGGGGATCGCGTCACTCATGAGGGCGTTCCTTCCGTGTCGGCGGTCGCGGTGATCGCTATCGGAGAGGTACGCGCCCCGAGCCAGCGGCCCACGGTCGAGGGATGCACGCCGACGTGCCGGGCGATCCGCTTGTTCGACCAGCCCTCGTCGCGCAGCACCACAGCGAGCTCCCGCCCGGACGCCGGCGGCTCGGGCGGTTCGGCTGGCTCCGCACTGAAGTGCGGCATGGGCCCCGTGGCCGGCTCGGGAATCGGCGGGACGGGCGGCCTGGCGCGGGTCAGGACGACGGTGAGATGGGTGATCGCGAGCAGCACCAGCGGCGGCACGGCGGCGACTGAGGCGGCGAGCACCGCCGGCACGTCGGCGTCGGCGGCGACGATCGCGTGGATCGCGTTCGCGGTGACCGACACGAGGGCGCCGACCATCAGCAGCAGCCACGGATACCAGGCCGCTCGCTGCCCTGCGAGGGCGACGACTGCGACGGTGGCGACGACGATGATGCCGTCCACGATGAGCGGCCAGGCCCACGCCTGCGCGTCGTCGATCCCGGAGCGGCGCGCCAGATCCGCCAGCGCGGTGAAGGACAGCCAGAACGCGCCGATCGCGATGAACACGGTTCCCGCGATGGCGGTGCCGACGACGAATCGCCGCACCGGGAGCTGACCGTTCACAAGGCCGCCCGGATCGGGGACTGCGCTGCCGCCGGCGACGCTCCCGCGAGCGCGGGCCGGGCCGGTGCGTGCGGCTGGGCGGTCCGGTAGGCGGAGCGGATCGTCGTGGTGATCTCCGGCACCGGAAGGCCGGCGCGTTCGGCGGCCGGCCCGAGAACGGCATGGGCGTCGGCAGACGAGACGCCGGCCTCAGCGGCGCGGCACGCGGCCCAGAACAGGGCGCGGTTGCGTTCGCCTTCGCCGCGCGCGGCGACCCATCGGGCCAACCGCTCAGTATCTAGGTCACCGACACGATCCCGCGGCCCCGCCCACGGGGCGGGCGCGGGGCGCGGGTCCAACAGCTCCCGCAGGGCGGGCGCGTCGACGGGGAGCGCGTCGGAGCTCGCGGTGGCGATCACGGTGTAGGAGCGCTCCCCGACATGGCTGACCACCGTCGAGGGCGGCACGACGATGTAACCGCCGTCGCCCCGGAAGTCGACATGCGCGGCCGGCGCCAGCCAGGAGCGGTGCAGGTCGCCGGGCGCCGTCGGGTAGTAGGCGTGCAGGCCACCGGACGGGGAGCGCACCAGCGCGGCCCATCCGTC
>JBFWKS010000477.1:0-2542 GCA_050252545.1 Solirubrobacteraceae bacterium | reverse complement strand
CTGTTCCGGGTCGGGGTGGGCCCGTCGAGCAGCCACACGGTCGGCCCGATGCGCGCCGCTGCGTCGTTCGCGCGCCGACTGATCCCGATGAGCGACGCCCAGGCGGTGGTGATCACGTTGCACGGTTCGCTGGCGCTGACCGCGCGCGGGCACGGCACCGATCGTGCCATCCTGGCCGGCCTGCTGGGTCACGCGCCGGAGACGGTCGAGCCGCACCTCCTCCGCGCCCTGGATCCCGAGCCACCCGGCGTCCCGATCGCGGGACGAACGCTCCGCTACACCCTGCGGATGTGCGCACGAGACGGCCCTCCGGGGCACCCCAACGCGATGCGCTTCGCCGCCACCGACGCCACGGGCCGCAGCGTCCTCGACGTGACGTTCCGCTCGATCGGGGGCGGGTTCATCACCGAGGACGGCCAACCGCCCCGGCCCGCGGTGTCGCCGCCCGTCCTGGACTACCGCACCGGGGCCGAGCTCCTCGAGCACGCCGTCGAGCTCGGGGCGATCTCGGCCGTCGCCGCCACCAACGAGCAGGCGTGGGAGGGCGATGTCGAGGCGCGGCTCCTGGACATCGCTCGGACGATGGATGACTGCGTCGAGCGCGGGCTGCGCGCCGAGGGAACGCTCCCCGGCGGTCTACGCGTCCGCCGCCGCGCGGCGCGGTTGCATCACGATCTGCTCGCCACCGCGGGCGACGACGAGCCGATGAACGCGGTCGAGTGGGTCTCCCTCTGGGCGATGGCCGTGAACGAGGAGAATGCCGCCGGCGGCCGCGTGGTGACCGCACCCACCAACGGGGCGGCGGGCGTGCTGCCTGCGGTCCTGCGCTACGCCCGGACCTTCGAGCACGCCGGCGACGACGACATCGTGCGCGCACTGCTCACGGCGGCTGCGATCGGTGCGCTCATCAAGCGCAACGCCTCGATCTCCGGTGCCGAGGTCGGCTGTCAGGGCGAGATCGGTGCGGCGGCGGCGATGGCCGCCGCCGGCCTGGCCGAGATCCTCGGCGGTGATCCCCAGCAGGTCACCAACGCCGCCGAGATCGCGCTCGAGCACCACCTGGGTCTGACGTGCGACCCGATCGGCGGGCTCGTCCAGATCCCCTGCATCGAGCGCAACGCCATCGGTGCCACCAAGGCGATCACCGCCGCGAAGCTCGCCCTCCGAGGCGACGGTCAGCACGTCGTGTCGCTCGATCACGTGATCGACACGATGCGCCGCACCGGCGCCGACATGCACGCGGACTACAAGGAGACCTCCCGTGGTGGCCTCGCCCTCAACATCCCCGCATGCTGAGGCGCGGCCATCGTGGATGCGCTGCGGCCGGCGCGGTGCCCCCCCGGGGCCGGCCCCGAGGGTGCTCCGGACACGACGGATGAGTCCTCTGTCGCCGCGGCGCTCACACATCGCCGGCGCGCCGCCGTCGCCACCGCGGTCCTGCGGTACGAACGGTCCCGACCGGTACCGTCACCCCATGCGTGCAGTCGGCATTCCCTCCTTCGGTGACCCGGACGTCCTGACGGTCATCGACCGGCCCGTTCGTGACCCCGGACCCGGCGAGGTCCGCGTCCGCGTGGCGGCGGCCGCGGTCAACCCGACCGATCTCCTCACCCGCGAGGGTCCGGCGTCCGAAGCGTACGCTGGCCTGGAACCCCCCTACGTCCCGGGCATGGACGCCGCGGGCATCGTGGACGCCATCGGTCCCGGCGTGGACCGCCTGGCACCGGGAGACCACGTGATGGCCGCGGTCGACCCGCTGCGCGGCGACGGTGGAGCCCAGACGGCGATGCTGATCGTTCCCGCACCCTCGGTCGTCCCGATCCCGCAAGGTGCGACGCTGGAGCAGGCCGCCACCCTGCCGATGAACGGCCTCACCGCGATCGAGGCGCTGGACCTCCTCGCGCTACCGGTCGGAACGACCCTGGCCATCACCGGCGGAGCCGGCTGGCTCGCGACCCTGGCGATACCCCTGGCCAGGGAACGGGGCCTGCGGGTGGTGGCCGACGCCCGGCCCGACGAGCAGGATGCGGTCCGCGCCAACGGGGCGGATGTCGTCGTCGATCGCGGTGATGGTCTGGCGGACCGGATCCGAGCGGCCGTGCCGGACGGTGTCGACGGCGTGCTCGACACGGCGACCATCGGCCCGCCGATCTTCCCCGCTCTCCGCGACGGCGGCGGATGGGCGGTCGTGCGGGGGCAGCGCGACGAGACCGAGCGCGGGATCGTCCGTCACGCCGTCTGGGTCAGGCGACGGCTGGAGGACACCGCCGCGCTGCTCCGGCTGCGCGACCTCGCATCGGCCGGCCGGCTGCCACTCCGGGTCGCCGGTACCTATCCGCCGGAGCGCGCCGCCGACGCCCACCGGCGCCAGGACGCCGGAGGCGTCCGTGGCCGGTTGCTGATCACCTTCTGAGCGACGTCCTCCCGCGCGAGAGGACCGTCCCGCGACGGGTCGGGCGTGCGGGCCCGCACGCCCACCCGTCGCGAGGAGCCGGTGGGCACTCCGGCCAGGAGTCAGTTTGGCCGGGTGCCTTCGCGCGGG
>JBFWKS010000476.1:0-2544 GCA_050252545.1 Solirubrobacteraceae bacterium | reverse complement strand
TGGCCGCTGGTCCGCGACGTCGAGCGGCTGCGCGACTGGGCCGTGCGCGCCCGACGATCGCCCTACGGCGGCGGCGCCCTCGCGGGCAGCTCGCTGGGGCTCGACCCGCGCCTGGTCGCGGCGGAGCTCGGCCTCGGCGATCCTCTCGAGAACTCCATCGACGGTACCGCGGCCCGCGACGTCGTCGCGGAGTTCGCGTTCGTCTGCGCCCAGGTCGGCATTGACCTCTCGCGCCTGAGCGAAGAGATCATCATCTGGAACACCAAGGAGTTCGGCTTCGTGCGCCTGCACGACGGCTACTCCACGGGCTCGAGCATCATGCCGCAGAAGAAGAACCCCGATATCGCCGAGCTCGCGCGCGGCAAGTCGGGTCGCCTCATCGGCAACCTGACCGGCCTGCTCGCAACGCTCAAGGGGCTGCCGCTCGCCTACAACCGCGACCTGCAGGAGGACAAGGAACCGGTCTTCGACTCGGTGCAGCAGCTCGAGGTGCTGCTGCCCGCCTTCACCGGGATGGTGGCGACGATGCGCTTCGACCCGGATCGCATGGCCGAGCTCGCCCCCCAGGGATTCTCGCTCGCGACCGATGTCGCCGAGTGGCTGGTGAAGCAGGGCGTGACGTTCCGCGACGCGCACGAGATCTCGGGCGAAATGGTGCGATTCTGCGAGGAACGCGGCATCGAGCTGCACGAGCCGGACGACCAGGAGCTGGCCGGGATCTCCGAGCATCTGACGCCGGCCGTGCGCGACGTGCTCACGATCGAGGGGTCGGTGAACTCGCGGATCGGCGTCGGCGGCACCGCACGCGTGCGCGTCGCCGAGCAGCTCGCCCGACTTGCTGAGCGGGTCGGGGAGCTGCGGGCCGTGTGAATCGAGGAAGCCGGGGTGCCCGCTCATCGGTCCGCAGTACCGATCGGGTCGTGCCTTCGAGTGAGATCAGCGAGTGCGGCGGAGCCGTGGCGTCATGAGCGCAATGCCCGCTGCGAGCAGGAGCGCGCCGAGCGCCACGGATACCGCGGGAGCCTGACCGCCCGTCCGTGAGAGGACGCCCTGACCGCCGCCGGTGCCACCGCCATTCGGATTCGGCGCGGCGGAGAGCGTGATCGGGCGCACGGCCGAGGCAGGCGCTCCCGCCGTCGTGAAGCCCGATGCGACGAGGTGGTGCGCGCCGGTTGGGACGCCCGCCGGGATCACGCCGTTGACAGTCACCGATCCGCTGCTCCCGACCTGCCCCGATCCGAGCAGCATCGGCAGGGAGTGCAGGGAGACGTCGACGTAGGATCCGGGTGCGAAACCGGTCACGACGACCTGCACGGGCCGGCCGACCACGGCGGTGTCGGGTTCGCCGCCGATCAACGAGACCGAGACCCCGGAGGTCGGGGCCGGCACGGACGCCGGAGCGGCGGGAGCGGTGATGGTGACGGCGGACGAGGGTGAGGAGGTGGCGGATCCGCCCGGATTCGTCGCCGTCACAGTGAACTGCATCGACCCGGCGGCCAGTCCCGTCACGATGCAGAACGTCGAGGTCGTGGTGCAGAGTGCGTCGGTGCCGCCCGCAGCGGTCACCGTGTATGCGGGATCA
The DNA here is from genome assembly GCA_050252545.1 of Solirubrobacteraceae bacterium. Lineage (GTDB taxonomy): Bacteria > Actinomycetota > Thermoleophilia > Solirubrobacterales > Solirubrobacteraceae > Patulibacter. Next base: position 962 of record JBFWKS010000476.1, on the reverse strand, counting down.
CCGCTCGCAGAAGCGTCCCAGAAGACCGCGGCCTGGCGAGCACCGGGGGTTGCCCGCACGTTCGTCGCCGGAGCGGGTGGCGGCACCACCCGCTCGACCACCGAGATCGTGCTCTCCCAGACGTTCGTGACGAAGATCTTCGTGCCGTCGGCCGAGATCGCGGTGTCCCAGAGACCCATCTCCGCGTCGACCCTCGCGACCTGAAGGGTGGTCGGATCGATCACGACGAGCGTGCCGTAGAGGTCTGCGGCGACGATCTCGCCGGTCACCTGATTCACCGAGAGCGAAGTCGAGGGGAAGTAGCCGCCGAGATCCTGCGACCCCGACACGGTGAAGTCGTCGGTGCGCACGGTGAAGAGCATGCCGTCCTCGTCGAGCGCGTAGAGCGTCGAGCCGTCCGGCGATATCGCCATATCCACCAGTGAGGCACCGGGAAAATCCAGTGCGGTGAAGGCGTCTTCGTCGCACCCGCAGTCGAGCTCATCCCACACGACGATGCCGTCGAGGTCGATAGCGGTGAGCGCGTGCTCGAAGAGGTTCGTCGCGTAGAGCACGGGCTGCGTCGGGTGGGCTGCGAGTGCGGGGGCGAAGTAGTAGCCGTCGAGGAGCGCCCAACGCTGAAGCGCGCCGGTGAGCGGGTCGCGCTCGGCGAGCATCTGCCCGCCGTCGATGCTGAAGACCGTGCCCGTATGCGCCGAGTATGCGAGCGCCTCGATACCGGGGCTCTCTTCGGGCGCGATGTCCCAGGCGCCGGGCGCGAGCGAGTAGATATCGTTCGTGCCTGCCGCGAGCACCCGATAGCCGTCGAGGGCGGGAACGGCGAGGATCGGTTCGGCGGCCCAAGTATCGCCCAACTGCCTGTCGGTGTTCGTGCCGCTCGCGATCTCGATGATGCTGAGCGTGTCGTCGTCTTCGTACCCGACGAAGAGATGCCCGCCGTCAGGTGAGGCGGCGATGCTGCG
>JBFWKS010000475.1:0-2544 GCA_050252545.1 Solirubrobacteraceae bacterium | reverse complement strand
GCACCGGCGACGGCGACGCCGCGGATGAACGCGCGCCGCGTGCGACCTTCGCCCGGCTCGGGCGTGGGCGCGGCATCGGGGCCGGGGGGCGACGGATCGGAGGACGGCGTGACGGACATCGAGGCTCCTGCGGAGGGAGGACGGGATTGGGCGATCGGCGCCCCCGGCACGCGCGGGGCCGATGCGCCGCCGGTGCTCGCGACGCTAGGTCCACGGTGGTGGTCACCGTGTGACGTCGGCGTTGTCCCGAGGTGACGAACCTGTGACGGCGAAGGTCCCGGGGCGCGATTCGCGTCGCCGTGCCGCGACGGCCCAGGTGCCCCACGCCCTGCCCGGACGGCGTCCCACCGGCGTGCGCATCGGCGAACGATCGGCGGTCAGGCCATAGGGTCCGCACCGCGCCCTCGCGCCCGCCCATGCCCGCCGACCGTCCCTCCCCGCTCCGGATCCTGGCCGTTTTCGTCGGCCTGCTGCTCGTGTACGCGGCGGGGCTCGTGGTGCCCGCGGGACGCGACGCGCAGGTGTCGCCGACCGAGGCGCACCGGCTGATGGCGGCGCACTCGATCGTCACCGACGGTGACCTGGATCTGCTCGACGACTACCGCGCCGGGGCTTGGCGGGCGTTCGGCGGTATCTCCGGCAGCGGTGCCGACGGACCGCTGAGGCCGACGGTGAGCGTCAGGCCCGGTCCACGCGGCGGTCAGTTCCCGGTCGCGCCCGGCGGGTTCCTCGAACCGACCGGCCTCGGGGTCGGGGCGGCGCTCGCCCCCGCGTACTGGGTCGGTCACCACACCGGCATCGGCGGTCGCCTGGCGGTGCAGCTGTGGTGCGCGGCGATGATGGCGTTGGCGTTCGCGCTGGCGATCGGGGTGGCGCGGCGGCTCGTCGCGGAGCCGTGGGCGACGCGCGGCGTGGTCGCGGTCGGCCTGTCGCCGCCGGCGGTGATGGGAGCGACCGAGATCGGCCCGACCGGTCCGGCGGCGCTGCTGCTCGTCGGTGCGGTGCTCACCGCGCTGCTCGTGCGCGACCGGCCGCGGACCGGCGCCGCGATCGGCTGTGCGCTGCTCTGCGCGCTGCTGCCGTGGCTCTGGCTGCCGCTCGCCCCCGCCGCGCTGCTGGTGGCCGCGGCGCTCGCCCGGTGGATGCGCCGTCGCCGTCGCGGGCTCGGCGGGTTCGTGGCGCTCGAGGTCGGCCTGCTCTCGGCCGTGATCTACCTGACGGTCCACGACCGCGTGTACGGCGGGCCGACGCCGTGGGCGGGCGCGACCGGTTGGGGCATCCCGACGGACTTCGACGGGCTCGCCGACGGTATCGGCCGGGCGCTGGCCGGGCCGCTGGGCGTGCTGGTCGACCGCGACTTCGGTCTGCTGCGGTGGGCACCGGTGCTGCTGCTCGTCGGTGTCGCGGTGTGGCGCCTCGTCCACTGGCGGCGGACCCGGTTGCACCGGGTGTTCGCCGACGAGATCCACGTCGAGGTCATCGCCGGGTTCGTCCTGCTGGTGACGGTGGCGCTCGTCCTGCCGTACGCGATCCTCTCGCCGTGGCCGACGACCAACTGGCTCGGCGGTCCCGGTGCCGCTCCCGCCCTGTTGCTGCTGGCGCCGCTCGTGGCGTGGGGATGGCAACGCGCGCCACGGACCGGCGCGGTCGTCGGCGGGCTCACCGCGGTCGCCACCGTCTGGCTGCTCGCCGCCGGGCTGCTCGACCCCGCCGCCGGCACGGCGCCGCCGACCGGCGCGCTGCCGTGGGCGGGCCTCGAGGACGTGCTGCCGCGCCTGCGGCGGTAAGTCCTGGCGTCCCCGCCGCCTCATGGCGTACAGCGCCCACTCTCTGGCGCTACCGTGGATCGGCGCAAGGGTTCGGCGGCCCGAAGCCGCCCGGCGCAGCGTATGATTAGGCAAGCCTAATCATTGAGCGGGCCTGCCGCCCCGTCGCCGGCACCACCGGCCCAGCCCACAGGAGTCCCATGACCGTCCGAGCCCTTCCGATGCGCCGCCGCGCCACGGCGACCGCCGCCGCCTGCGCCCTCGCCCTCTCGCTCGCCGCCTGCGGCGATGACGACGAAGGCACCACGACCGCAGCGGCACCACCCGCGACGACGACCGCCACCGCCGGCGGTGGCGACTTCGCGCCGATCAAGACGTACCTGCTGGACCACACCACCCGGCTCGTCGCCGCGACCGACGAGCTCTCGACGCTCGCCGACGAGTACTACGCCAAGGCCGACGCCGCCGGCTTCGACTACGCCAAGCTCCTGAAGGACGACCGCGAGGCCGTCGCGACGTTCGTGAAGGACGCCCAGAAGGCGTGGCAGGAGGCGAACCCGGCCTACGAGGAGGCCGAGGGCGTCGTCGCCGGGGTGCCGTCGCTGGCCCAGTACGACGTCGACCTCGACGCCGGCAGCAGCGGCGAGACCCCCGAGGACGCCGTGTCGTTCGACATCACGATCCCCGGCGGCGAGACGCTGAAGAAGCCCGGCAACTTCTTCTTCCTCACCGAGACGTCGCTCTGGGGCACGGAGAAGGACTTCCTCGCCAAGGACGT
>JBFWKS010000474.1:0-2547 GCA_050252545.1 Solirubrobacteraceae bacterium | reverse complement strand
GGGATCTCGAGCAGTCGCAGGTTGACCGGGGTGTCCGGGCCGAGCAGCGCGCCGCTCGCGATGCGGAAGAGCAGTGCGTAGCCGATCTGGCCTGCGGCTCCGGTGACGGTGACGTTGACGGGCGACTGGGTCATCAGGGGTCCTCCTGGACTGACGGCGGGCGACGCCGACCCGGGGTCCTGGGCCGACGCGTCGGCGATGCTATTCCCTCGGGAGGGTGAGGCCCCGCGAGGGTCCGCCACGTAGCCTGGGACGCATGAGCACGACACCACCGCCGAACCCCTCCGGCCCGCCCGGGTCCGGGTCCGGAGGCGATGCGGCCGCCGCGGTGCGCACCCGCTGGATGTGGTGGGCGCTGCTGCCGTTCGGGCTCGGCGCCTGGGTGCCCGCCGCGGCGGGGCTCAGGGCCCGTCGCCCACCGTGGGTCGCGCTCGGCGTCGTGGCGAGCGTCGTCGGCATCACCGGGCTGATGCTCGGGAGCAACCTCGAGGACGACTCGATCGGCGAGGGCATCAGCTACGTCGCCTCGATCCTCGCGTGGATCGCCGGCATCGTCTTCGCCGCCACCCAGCGCGCCACCTACGCGGCCCGGGTCGCGGTCCTCCGGACCCACCGCGCCCAGGACGTCGCCGTCGACCTGCGGCTGGAGGAGCGCGACCGTGCCCGTCGCCTCGTCGCGCGCGATCCGCGCCGTGCGATCGAGCTCGGCATCGGTCGTCCGGACGTCCCCGGGGCCCGGCACGGCGGGCTGATCGACGTCAACCGGGCGCCCGCGTCGGTCATCGCCACGCTCCCCGGCGCCGACGAGGAGCTCGCCGCCCGGATCGCCGCCCAGCGCGTCGACACCGGGCCGTTCACGTCGCTCGACGAGCTCGCGTTCCTGCTGGACCTCCCCCCGCACGTCGTCGACGGCCTGCGCGTCCAGGCGATCGCGATCGTCACCTGATCCGCGGCGGCCCGGCGTTCGTGGTCGTCGGGGCGTCATCACGGCCCGGCCGGTCACGATCATCACCCGGGGCCGATCGACGGTCCGTCCCCCACGCGACCTGCGACGATGGGATGCAATGCCCATGCGGACCGTGAAGCTCGGGCGGATCCTGGGGATCCGCATCGGGGCGGACACCAGCTGGTTCCTCGCGCTGTTCTTCGTGATCCTCCTGCTCGGCGGGCGGTTCGAGCGGCTGGAGTCGGCGGACCAGGCGACCGGCTACCTGCTCGGGGTGGGCGCTGCCGCGCTCTTCTTCTTCTCGCTCATCGCGCACGAGCTCGGACACGCCGTCGCCGGGCGGCGGTTCGGCATGCAGACCAAGGGCATCGACCTGTGGCTCCTCGGTGGCGTCGCCCACCTCGATCGCGACGCGCGGCGCCCCCGCGAGGAGTTCTGGGTCGCGTTCGCCGGGCCGCTGGTGACCGCCGCGCTGTTCGGGCTGTTCGTCGGGATCGGGGCGCTCGCGGTCGGCGGACCGGGCGACCTGCTCGACGCGGCGCTGCTGCGCGACGAGCGCGGTGCGACCGATCTCGCCGTCACGCCGCTGGCGGCCCTCACCGGGTGGCTGGCGCTCGTCAACGCCATCCTCTTCGTCTTCAACATGATCCCGGCGTTCCCACTCGACGGTGGCCGCATCGCCCGCGCGATCGCGTGGCAGGTCACCGGCGACCGGCGCCGCGGCACGGTCGTCGCCGGCAACCTCGGTCGCGGGTTCGCCCTGCTGCTCGCCGCGTTCGGCGTCTGGCGGCTGATGGACGGCAGCACGTTCGACGGCGTCTGGGCGCTGATCCTCGCGTGGTTCATCGGCACCGCGGCACGTGCCGCCGTCGCCACCAGCGAGATCACCGCCCAGCTCCACGCGGTGACCGCCGGCGACCTCATGGACGATCGCCCGGCGTGGGTCCCCGACTCGGCGACGGTGATCGAGGCCGACGACGAGGCGTTCTCGCCGTTCGACGTGCCGTGGGCCGCGGTACTGGACCCGGAGGGACGGCTGCGCGGCCTGCTCTCGGCCGAGCGCGTGCGCGCGCTGCTGGCGGACGGCCGCCCCGAGACCCCTGTGGCGTCGCTGCTCGACGACGACGCGCCCTCCGCCCCGATCGCCCCCGACACGACGCTCGAGGAGCTGCTGGCCAACGAGCGCCTGCGCGAGCTCGGCGCGCTGCCGGTCGTCGACTCGACCGGGGTGATGCACGGCCAGGTGACCTTCCGCGCCGTCCGCGACGCGCTCGCCGCCGCCCTCCCGGGCACCGACCGCGACTGACCCACACCGGACGGGCACGCCGACCGGCGGCCCGACCCCGGCGGACGCACCACCGGTACTCCCGCGTCGACCGGTCCCGCACGGTCGACGTTCGGGAATCAATTTCCGACGGCCCTCATCGGCTTTCACCGTCCCCGATCCACCGCATATTCCGACCCTTCTTGTCGGGGTTGAGCGGAACCCATCCGCCCTCCCGCACGGATACGATCAACCGCGTCAACCCTCCCTCGGTCAATGCGAGAGCGATGCCCGCACACGACGTTCTCATCATTGGGGCCGGCCTGGCCGGTCAGCG
>JBFWKS010000473.1:0-2562 GCA_050252545.1 Solirubrobacteraceae bacterium | reverse complement strand
GACTCCTTCGGCTGGCCGGCGGGGTCGCCCCCGCGCTCTCGCTTCAGAGCATCGCCCCGGCGCCGCCGCAACTCAAGTCGCTCGTAGAATCCCGACAATCGGGGCCCGGATCAGTGCCCGCGGTCGATCCACTCCTGCAGATGCGGCTTCTCGGCCCCGATCGTGGTCGAATCGCCGTGGCCGGTGAGCACGATCGTCTCGTCGGGCAGCACGAGCAGGCGCTCGCGGATCGAGTCGATGATCGTGTCGAAGCTGCTGTACGAGCGCCCCGTCGCGCCGGGGCCGCCCTGGAAGAGCGTGTCGCCTGTGAACACGACGCCGAGCGCGGGGGCGACGAAGCACGTCGAGCCCGGCGAGTGGCCGGGGGTGTGCTTCGCGTGCAGTTCGACACCCGCGACCGCGTAGACGTCGCCGTCGGCGACCTGCGCGTCGGGGGCCTCGTCGTAGACCGCATCCCAGAGCATGCGGTCCGCCGGATTCATGAACAGCGGCGCGCCGAGCAGATCCGCCGTCCCGCGTGCGGCGCGGATGTGGTCGTCGTGCCCATGGGTGAGCAGGATCGCGTGCGTCTTGCGGCCGCCGACCGCCGCAGCCACGGCCGACGCGTCGTGCGCCGGATCGATCACGATCACCTCAGAGTCGTCGCCCACGATCCACACGTTGTTGTCGACGTCCCAGGTGCCGCCGTCGAGTGAGAACGTGCCGCTCGTGACGAGCCGCTCGACCCGCGCCCCGTTGCCGGCCGTCACTACGACCTCTACCGCGCTCACAGCTCCACCACCGATCGCAGCACATTGCCTCCCGACATCTTGCCGAACGCCTCCTCCACGTCGCCGAGACCGATGCGCTCGGTGACGAAGCCGCCGAGGTCGAGCCGGCCCAGCTTGTACTGGTCGATAAGCATCTGGAAGTCCCGGCTCGGCAGGCAGTCGCCGTACCACGAGGATTTCAGGGATCCGCCGCGGCCGAACACGTCGAGCAGCGGGATCTCGAGCATCATCTCGGGCGTCGGCACCCCGACGAGCACGACGCGACCCGCGAGGTCCCTCGCGTAGAACGCCTGCTTGTAGGTAGCCGGCAGGCCGACCGCGTCGATCACCACATCGGCTCCGAAGCCGCCCGTGAGCGAGCGGATCGCCTCGACGGCGTCTTCCGAGCGCGAGTTCACGGCGTGGGTCGCGCCGAAGCGCTTCGCCTGCTCGAGCTTCGCGTCGTCGATGTCAACCGCGACGATGGTGGTGGCGCCAGCCAACTGGGCGCCCGCGATCGCGGCCACGCCGACACCGCCGCAACCGATCACCGCGACGGACTCGCCGCGTTTCACCTCGCCCGTGTTGATGGCGGCGCCGATACCGGCCATGATCCCGCAGCCGAGCAGACCGACCGCGGCCGCATCCGACTCCTCGTCGATCTTCGTGCACTGGCCTGCGGCGACGAGGGTCTTCTCGGCGAACGATCCGATGCCGAGGGCAGGCGACAGCTCCGTACCGTCTTCGAGGGTCATCCTCTGCTTCGCGTTGTGGGTGGCGAAGCAGTACTGCGGCTGCCCCTTGGCGCAGGCCCGGCACTGGCCGCAGACGGCGCGCCAGTTCAGGATCACGCGATCCCCCACCGCGACTTCGGTGACCCCCTCCCCCACGACCGCGACGCGGGCCGTGGACTCGTGACCGAGGAGATAGGGGAACTCGTCGCCGATGCCGCCCTGCTGGTAGTGGTAGTCGGTGTGGCAGACGCCGCAGGTGAGCACGTCGACGACGACCTCGCCCGGGCCCGGCTCGGGCACGATGATCGTCTCCACCGTCGCCGGCGCGTTCTTCTCGCGCACCACGACACCCTGAACCCGATAGACCACTGGGTCTCTCCTTCCACCCGTCTTCGCCCGTGCGACCGCTGCTCGGTCGACAGGCACTGCGTCCAGGCTAGCGCCGACGGCGCACCGGTTCCACTCGGCTCGGCGGACTCCTTCGGGAGGGCTCGCGACGGTTCGAATATTTTCTATAGAATGATCGGAGGCGATGATCTGAAGCAACGATCCGAGCGACGACGACCAGTGACGGAGGCCGCAATGACGGAGAACTCGACGATGCCCACCACCCCGGATGAGAACGACTACTCGGCGTGGATCGGCCGCAGCGAAACACTCGCCGACGTCGCTTCGCGCTCCGCAGTCATCGGGCTCGGGGCGGTACTGGATCAACCGCTCGATCCCGAGACCGCCGACTCCGCACGCCTCTTCCCCCTCGGCCACTGGCTGCAGTTCACCCCCACGGCTCCCATGAGCGAGCTCGGCGCCGACGGCCACCCGAAGCTCGGCGGATTCATGCCGCCGCTCGACCTGCCGCGCCGCATGTGGGCGGGCAGCAGGATCGACTTCCACGCTCCCATCACCGTGGGCCAGCGACTCGAGCGCACCAGCACGATCGAGTCGATCACGCCCAAGAACGGCGCGAGCGGGCGCCTCTGCTTCGTCGTGGTGCGCCACGACGTCAGCGCGGACGGCACCCTGGCGCTCACCGACCGCCACACCATCGTCTACCGCGAAGCAGTCGAGGTGGATCCGAA
>JBFWKS010000472.1:0-2580 GCA_050252545.1 Solirubrobacteraceae bacterium | reverse complement strand
CAGCCGCGACGACGAGACCGTGACGGTCTCCGACGCCTCGGTCGTGAAGACCGTCGACAAGGCGCAGGCACCCGTGGGCGACACGGTGATCTACACCGTGACCGCGACGCTGCCGGCCAACGCGAACTTCTACGATGTGCGACTCGGCGACAAGCTGCCGAAGGGCGTCGAGTTCGTCGCCGCGGTCGGCACGCCGCAGTTCACCGGCTGGGGCGCGGATCCCACGCCGACGGTCGGCGGGCCGAGCAGCGACGGCAACAGCGCCGCCGGCGAGACCCTCACCTGGACGCTGACGCCCGACGACTTCTCCCATCGAGCGGCGGATCGCACCATCACCGTGCAGTACACGGCGAAGATCACCGACGACGTCGAGACGGGCACGCCGACCAACGTCGCCACGCTCAGCTGGAACAGCACGAACGGCGACGAGGACACCCGCGTGACGCGCACCGACGACGCCGTCGTCACGATCCTCGATCCGCAGCTGAGCGTCCAGAAGGACGTGAGGTTCAACGACAGTCAGGGCACCACGGCCTGGGGCCAGACCGCTCAGGGCAACCCCGACCGCACCCTGCAGTATCGCGTGGTGGTCAGCAATACGAGCCAGACGCCTGCTCACAACGTCACGGTGACCGACTGCATCCCCACGGGTCTCGTGAACGTGACCGGCATCAGTCACAGCGGTGCATCCGGCGGGGCCACGGGTGCGTGCCCCGGCGGCACGATCACCTGGACGGGCCTCGGCCCGATCGCGGTGGGCGGGTCGGTCACCCTCACCTACAGCGCGAACTTCGCGCCTGCCGCCCAGCAGACCTCGAACGCCACCGGCCAGGGCGCTCTGCGCACGAACACCGCGAGCGCGACCCACTTCGAGTCCTTCCCGCGCGATCCGGCGGATCCGGACACGGTGACCGGGCGCGAGTACAACCCGACGAACGTGCAGGACACCGCGCAGGCGCGACCGCTCTTCCCGCGCGTGACGCTGGCGAAGTCGGTCACGAACGGCGACATCGCCTACGCCGACACCCCGTTCGGCTGGACGCTGCGCGCGACCAACACCGGCCGCGGTGCGCTGCAGAACATCGAGGTGCGCGACACCCTGCCGGTCAACTGGAGCTACACGAGCACGGTGACCGCGCAGATCCGCGCGAACGGTACCGGGGCGTGGTTCGACCTGGCCGCACCGAGCGGCGCCGACGGCCTGAACCTCACCTGGAGCGAGGCGCAGATCCGCACTGCGCTCGGAACCGCGGGCACCAACCCGGTGCTCGCGGGCTGGCCGGGCAGCGGGGCCAACCCCTACTTCGAGATCCGCTTCTCGGCGACCCCGAGCCAGGCCGCGCTGACCACGGCCGGCGTGACCCTGGGCGACGGCACGCGCGTGCCCCACACCAACACGCTGCAGGCGACGGCCACGGACACCCGCGGCGACACCGGCAACAGTTCGGGCAGCTACGTCACCAACACGAGCACCGCCGACGGTTATCTGCACTCGGCCGATCTCACGATCGCCAAGGTGGGTGTCAGCGCGCCGATCCATGCGGGATCGACGAACGTGCTCGGCTGGACCGTCACCGTGACCAACAACGGACCGGATACGGCCGTGGGCACGAGCGCGAAGCCGATCAAGGTGACCGACACCACAGGCCCGCTGCCCGCGGGCGTCACCGTGAGCAGCGTGAGCGGCACCGGGTGGACCTGCGACCCCGCGCCGTTCGACCGCGATCCGCTCACCGGCGAGACCGGGTTCGAGTGCGTGCGCACGAACGCCGCCGACACGCTCGCGAAGGATGCGTCGTTCCCGGCCATCACGGTCAACGTGACGGTCGCGGCGGATCAGCCCGAGGTCGCGGCGAACGTGATCCTGAACACCGCGACGGTCGTGCCCGGCGCGACCCATGATCCGAACGCCGGCAACAACGAGTCGACCGACGACATCACGATCGACAACCTCGCCGACCTGACGATCGCGAAGACCGTCGTCAACCCGGCGCCCGCGAACGTGGGCGACGCCATCGCCTGGCAGATCAAGGCCTGGAACGCGGGCCCATCGGTCTCGAGGGCCGACGGCACGCACCCCATCACGGTGACCGACACGATCCCGGCGGGCGTGACCGGCGTGACCGCGACCGGCACCGCCAACTGGGCGGCCAGCGCCACCCGCTCCGGCGCTCCCGTGGCCGACCTGACCGCTCTGCAGGCGGGCGACATCGTCACCTGGACCTACCAGGGCGCGCAGCTGCCGGTCGGCACGCAGGCGAGCGCCGACGCGCTGACGCTGAACGGCACGATCCTGACCTCGCATGTGGGCGTGCTCTCCAACACCGCGACCGTGACGCCGGGGCTCACCCCCGAGCCGACCGTGAACCCGCTGCCCAACGACAGCACCGTACCGGTGACCCCGGGCTCCGACACGAGGCTCGACGTCACCAAGGAGCGTGTGGTGCCCGACGGCGCCGGCGGCTGGCGCCCGGCCGGAGTGGGCGATGTCTTCGTCGCTGGCACCGACATCAGCTACCGCATCACCGTCGAGAACCTCGGCCCGGCCGACGCGCGCGACGTGCAGGTCGTCGACGAGGT
>JBFWKS010000471.1:0-2604 GCA_050252545.1 Solirubrobacteraceae bacterium | reverse complement strand
TGCCCGTGCCGGTGCGGTTCTGCGCGTCGCGCACCGTGAAGCTCGCGGTGCAGCGGCCGCCGGGACCGCGCGGATCGGCCCACGAGACCGACACGCTGTCGCCCGAGGCCTGCATGTTGCCGAACTGGCAGCCTCCGCCGTCGACGGAGACCAGCTTCAGCCCGCCGCCGCTCTTGCCCGCGAAGGGGTCGTACTCCCCGCCCACCCCGACGAGCGGAGCGGAGCAGTTCGAGCCGACCGTGCACTGCAGCGAGACGGTCCCGCCGCGGGGTGCATCCTGAGCGGCGGCGCCCACGCGCAGGGTGAGGGTCGCCTGGCTCTCACCCGAGCCCGAGACTCCGATCGCGAGCAGCTGCTGGGTGCCCGGCACGCCGTCGGCGCGCACCTGGACCTGCACCTGCGAGCCGGAGGCGGTCACTTCGAAGGGCGCGGATCCGCCGCCGGCCTGCCAGCGCAGATCTCCGATCCTGCCTTCCCGTCCGCCCTGCCACTCGATCATGTCGGTGAGGTCGATCGTCTCGCCCTCGCCCGGCGCGATGGTGCGCGTCAGCGGGTTCAGTGTCACGACGGGGGCATCGGGCATGATCTCGATGGGGATGGGGAGCGCCGTGTAGGTGTTCTGCTCGGTCAGCCGCACCCGCACGGTGCAGGAGTCGCCCCATGGCGCCTCCTTGCCCGCCGAGTAGCGGATGCCGGTCTGCCCGACGGGAACGCACGATGCCTGGGCGCGCTGTACTCCGAAGGGGCCGTCGGCCAACTCGATCTGATCGCCCGACCCGAGGTCGAGCAGCTGACGCAGGTCGGCATCGACCGACTCGTTCTCTTGCACCGAGAGCGCCCCGGCGCCCGGCTTGAGGCTGAGCCGCATCTCGTCGAGCGGAGGCACGATCAGGAACCCGTAGGTCGCGACCTCCTCGCCGCTCGCATCGGTGCCGGAGAGCTTGAACGGCACCAGATCGCCCTCGGCCCGGTAGCTGCCGACGATACTGTTGCCGCTCACCCGGTAGCGATTCTCGGCGCCGCTCCACAGCGAGAGCTGCAGCTTCGAGATGTCGCCGGTGGCCCACTTCACGCGACCGGTGACCACATCCACGCCGGAGCTCTGCAGCTCGGCGCGGTCGCGCACCGAGAGCACCGTGTCTTGCACGGTCGGCGCCTGGCGACCGATCCGGTCGCTGACCTGCACGACGATCAAACCGTCGGCGGTGCTCTTCGTCTTGCTCGAGCGCACCGTGTAACGGTACGAGAATGCGCCCAACTCGTCGCCGCCCGCGATGGTCACGAGGCCCTGCTTCAGCCCGCTCGTGTCGAGCCTCGCCGCGAGATCGGCGTAGAGCGGCGACTCCTCGCCTCCGGGCACGTTCGGCACGACCTCGACGATCTCCAGGGCGCCGCCCGAGGGGTCGATATCGTTGTCGAGGGGGCGCACGGACGCGGGATCGGCGGTGCCGCGGGCGATCCGCACATAATCGCTGTAGACGACCGGCGCTCCGCCGCCGGGGTCGGGATCGGTCACGATGATGCGCAGGCGACCGCTCGCCTCACCGCCGAAGTCGTCGCGCACCGAGTAGTCGACGTATTGGGTGCCGCGCGAGGCGTTCGTCGAGGCCGAGACCTGCACGGTGCCGGATCGAGGCAGGATCGATACCGCGAGCTGCGGATCGCTCGGGGCTCCGACCGTGACCAGACGCACACGGTCGCCGTCGGGATCGGCTCGCGAGACGGGGATCGAGGAGGTGACGCTCTCGCCCGGCGCGAGGCGCACGGTGACGTTCGGCGGCTGAGGGTCGCGGTTCGAACCGGTCGGCAGCACGGTGACGCGCACCTGCCCCACATCGCTCTTCTCGGGACTCGAAGCGCCGTAGGTCGTGTAGCTCAGCGTGTAGGTGCCCGGGGTCTTCGGCGCGAGATAACGCACACGGCTGCCCGAGGCGAAGGCGAGTTCGCCCTCGATGCCCGGCGCACCGATCTCGGGATGCAGCACCAGGCGCTCGCCGGCAGGCGCCACATCGTTGTCGAGCACCGGAATGTCGACCACCGAGCCCGCCCGGACGGTGACCGAGTCGGCGACGGCGATCGCGCCGCTCGCACTCGTCTCGGCGACCTGGAACACGGTGATCCGGCCGGTCGTGGTCAGGTCGCCCTCGGAGATCACCGCGTCCGCCGCTCCGATGCGGCCCGGTTGACCGTCTGCAGTGCTGCCGGAGAGGCGGATGCGCGCGTGCTCGATCACGTCGGCGCGCAATTCGCCATCGACGACGGTCGCCGACTGCACGACCAGGGAGCGGCTGTTGGCTCCGGGAATGGCGTCGAGCACTTCGATCGTGGTGTCGCCGAGGGGCTTCACGAAGGCGCGGAGCGGCGGCACCGCCAGCGCGGATCGCTTCTCGACCGCGGTCACTCGCACGGTGCCGGTCACCTCGAGTTCGGTGATCGTGTCGCGCACGGTCACCGCGACGAGCGAACCGCCGGCTGCGGACGCCGTGAGCTCGATCGTGCCGGCGCTCTGGTTGGCCAGGACGTCCACGCCGCCGGACTGCACGACCGCGTCGACGAGCGCGTACGAGCCGGAACCGCCCGACACACGCTCGAGCGGACGGAGCA
>JBFWKS010000470.1:0-2605 GCA_050252545.1 Solirubrobacteraceae bacterium | reverse complement strand
CCGGGCCACCCGTGCACGCGAGGCCGTCGGGCGGGCACTCCTCGGTCGGAGGGGTCGGCGTTGGCGTCGGCGACGGCTCGGGCGAGGGTGACGGCGACACGCTCGGCTCAGGCGTCGGCGACGGTGTCGGGGTCGGACTGGGAGTACTCGACGGCTCGGGCGAGGGTGACGGCTCGACGCACGTCTCCCGGTATGCCCAGCGCCACGAGATCACCACGTCGGAGTCCTCGCCCACGTCGAGGCGCCCGTCGGCAATGAGCGCCGCGACCGCCTCGTCGGGATACGTGTCGACCTGGATCAGTGCGGGCGGTCCACACGGGATCTCGGTCAAGTCCACGCCGAGGAGGTCCTGGGGCCATCCCACGTGCTGAGGAGTCGAGCCCGGGGGCGTGACCCAGAACACCTCGGTTGTGCCCGGGGTGGAGTCCTCGACCGCGACCGCCTTGACGGCGAACACGACCGCGAAGATGAGGCCGAGAATCACGGCGAGGATGATGACGAACACCGCGACGAACGCAAACTTGGTCACGCCCCAGATGAAGCGATCCTGCTCGTCGTCGAGGTTGAGCTGACGGCGGGGCCTGCTCATGGTTGCCTCCTATGGTTGCGCGCCTCGCGGCGCTGGTGAGCGGTGCGGAAGTACCGCGCCGCGAGCCATGCGAACGCCCCAGTGAGGAGCGCCCACACGATGAGGGCACCGTCGCCCAAGCGGTGCGCGTTGAGCGCGACCGCGAGCGCGGCGACGAAGATGGCGGCGACGATGAGCGCGCCGAGGACCAGGCCGATGCGGTACGTCATGCCCGCTCCCCCGTGAGACGCTCGCGCGCCTCCATGAGCGCCTCGAGCGAGCCTGGGCGGCGTGACCTCGCGAGCGCGGTGGTGAGGTCCTCGTCGAGGACGTAGTCACCGCGTGAGAGGTGGTGGGCGGTGCCGTCGTCGGTGTAGGCCCACACGTCAAGGCGGGTGGGCAGGTCGATCACTGCGACGCGCTGGCGCTTCATGCTGCGGTCCTCTCGGTCTCGGCGACGGTGCACGTCGACGCGTGAAGGGCGCGGTGGCGGACCACCGTGCGTTGGGTCGTGTGGAGCAGGTCCGCGATCTCGTGGCTAGACAGGTCGCGCTCGGTGCCGACCACGACGACGCGGTGACGCTCGAGCGGGGTGAGGTGGACATGGTCGCCCGCGAGGGTGCGCTCGATCGCGACGTCGTCGACGCCGTCGTGGGAGCAGGGGCCGAACTTCGGCGACCACTCCAGCGGCTCAGCGTCGACGCCCTCCTCGTCGGGCCGTTCGTTGGGGTCCTCGATGTCGTCCCACGCGAGAGGCGGCGCGTAGCCGCGAGCGCGGGCTTGGCGGCGGGTGCGCTCCGACGGGCCGACCTTGCCGGACAACTCCTCATAGACGGCGGCGATGCGGCGGTGGACCTTGCCATAGACCCACGTGTTGCCGTTGATCGCCTTGGCGCGCTGGCCGGTCTCCATGTGGGCGTCGATGTCGTCGAGGCGCCAGCCCAGGGCCGCGAGCGCGCGGAGGCGACGCTGGGAGGCGTAGGCGGGCACCTTGTGGCAGTCGCCCGCCGAGGCGAAGATCGACTGCGGTGTGACGGCGAGGATCGCGTTCGCGACGCGCTGCCTGGTGGTGGGGTTGAGTCCGCGACGGATCCGGTCGACCGCTGTCTGGGTCACGCCCGCCGCCGTCGCGATGGAGTACGAGAGGAACTGGTGCTCGGTCAACGCGAGCACGTGCTCACGGATCGGGCCGGACGGGACGGGGCTGGTGTCATACCCCAGGGCGCGCGAGGTGCGCCACCGCTTGCCGTCGGTCGGGTTCTTGTAACTCACAGGTCCGCCTCCTCGATGCGGGACGCGGCGTTGACGAGGTCACGCTCGACGAGCCCGAGGACCAGGCCACGATGCGCGAGCGCGGCGACGTAGGCCGACGCGGTCCAGAAGGCGCGGTCGATGTTGACCTGGCCGGCGGCGAGGTCGCGGCACACGCTGAGGGTGATGGCCTCACAGTCCGCGAGGACGTGGAGAGCCAACACGATGCTCATGTGCCGCTCGGTGGGGGCGTCGGTCGCGAGCTCGACGTCACGCATAGCGGTGCACGTCGGCCACGGGCGGGCGTCGAGGACGCGGAGCGCGCCCGTCAGCCCATAGGCGATGGAGACGACCTGGAGCGCGCCCGGGGCCGTCGCGATCTTCGCGCGGACAAACGCGACGCGCGCGTCCTGCTCGTGCTCCGGGGTCCTCTCGTGCGTCACGTCTCCGACCTCCACACCACGATGGCCGCGACGATGAGGATGACGACCCAGAGGAGGAAGCCGATCCACAGTGGCGACAGGACCCACCACCACGACCACGCGATCACGCCGGTCAACTTGAGCACGATGAACACGAGGGTGAGGAGGCCACCGAATCCGATGCCGCCTGCGCTGGACTGTTGCGACGAGGTGCTGCTCATTTCTTGATCTCCCTATCTGCACGGCGAGCCGCGCGGCGGTGGCTCGGGCGGCGCTTCTTGCGACCCTCCGGGCACGTTGTCTCGTGGTGGCGGACCAGGCGGTCGCCCTCACGCTTCTTGCCCGTCGACACGTGGCGCACGCG
>JBFWKS010000469.1:0-2638 GCA_050252545.1 Solirubrobacteraceae bacterium | reverse complement strand
TGCGTGCGGCACGCGTTGGGGGGGTGGGTGGGCGGCGTCGATGGACGCCGGGCGGGCGTCGCACCGCACCTCCGGCAGGACGCGAGTGGGTCTGCCCGGAGCGCCTCGAGCGGTCGAACGGCCTGCGGCGGCGGGGCTGCAGTCCGCGGGCGGAGCGCTCAGTGCCGGTGGATCAGAGCGCGTGGCGCCGAGCGTCGGCCGGAGCCGTCGTGTCGCGCCCGGGCGGCTGCGGCGCACAGGTGCCGTTGACGGCGACGCGGGCGCGCCAGCACGCGAACTGGCCGGTCGGCGTGTCGAGCCACGCCTGCAGGTCACGCTCGAACCGCGACCAGCGACGGGCGCGGAAGCCGGACTGCGGGAACTCGTCCGGCGCTCCGTTGTGCGTGTTAGGGACCACGAACGACAGCGTATCGAAGGTCGACCTAAAGCACGACGTCGAACGTCACGACCCCGACGTCCCGGGGCCTCCGCTGCGGACGGGCGTTCGATGTCTGACGGTGGGCCATCCAGTGACGACGGTCCGGTGTCGATCCTCCAACGACATGTCTCCGCGCCCTCCGTCCCGCCCCCACCGTGCCACCGACGTCCGCGTCGATGTCGCGGACGTGCTGTCCACCCTGGCGACGCGTCCCGTGCCGGCCGCGCTCGTCGTCCGCGTGCTGCTCGCGCCGTCGCCGTCGTGCGGTCGCCGTGGATCGCCCGACGCCGACCCCCCGGGCCCCAGCCGCACGCCCCTACCATCAGCCGTTCCGGGACGGCTGTCCGCGGCGGCGCTCTGAGCGGCCGCGGGCGACGGGCGGTGACGGGTCACCGCCCGTCGGGATCGCGGCGCTCGGGGCCTCCACACGGTGGACCGGCGCTTCCCGCGGCTCCGGATCACCCCGCGACCGGTCCTCCTGTGCGCGGCCGACCCGGTGCCGGGCCGTCGGCGGCCGCTCCGCGCACCGCAGGTCCGCGAACCTCGCGCGTGCGCAGGCGCCGCACGACCGCGCGGCTGACCGACTCGCCTTCCGGGGCGTGCCCGTCGACGACGGCGTCGATCACGCGGCGCTTGTGCTCGAGCACCGTGGCGAGGTCGTCGTCGATCGTGTCGGGTGCCAGCAGGTACCACGCGGTGACCGCGTCGTCCTGGCCGATCCGGTGGCAGCGGTCCTCGGCCTGATCGTGCAGCGCCGGGGTCCAGTCGAGCTCGAGGAAGCAGACGTTCGACGCGCGCGTGAGCGTGATGCCCTGGCCGGCCGCGCGCATCGAGCAGACGATCAGGCCGTCGGCGGGGGCGGGGGGCGCGGCGGCGTCGACGGCGCGCAGTCCGCGGCGGTGAGCGGGTGATGGACGGCCCTCCTGAAAGCGCCTGATCTGGGCGTCGCGGGCGGTGGCGTCGTCGTCCCCCAGGACGTGCGCCGCACCGGGGAAGCGGTCGAGCACCGCGCGTTGCACCTCGCGGTGCTGGGCGAAGACGACCAGCGGCTCGCCCGACGCCAGGAAGTCCTCGATCCACTCGAGGGCGGCCGGCAGCTTGCCGAGCGCGGCCAGCCGCCGCAGGTGGTTCATCCGCACGAGCTGCTCGGCCCGCAGCGCCGCCGACACCCGGGCATCGAGCTCGTTGAGGTCGAGCGGCAGGCTCTGCAGCCACGCGATGACGTCCTCCTCGACCATCCGGTACTCGGTCGGGTCGTCGAGCTCCAACGGCAGCGTCACCCGTCGCTTGGCCGGCAGCTGCGGGAGGACGTCCGCCTTGAGGCGCCGGACGAACCCGGACGCGCGCAGGTGCCAGTGCAGCCGGTCGTGGGCCTCGTCGCCCTGGAACCGGCGCGCCAGCTCGGCACCGGATCCGAAGTCCTTGAGCCGATCGATGAGGCGGAGCTGGGCGGTGAGCTCCCGCGGCTGGTTGAGCACGGGGGTGCCGGTCAGCGCCAGCCGGAGCCCGTCGGGCCGGACGGTCCTGGCCAGGCGGATCGCGGCCTTCGTCCGTTGCGCGCGCGGCTCCTTGCACAGGTGCGACTCGTCGAATACGACCGCCGCCGGGCGGCGGGCGGCGAGCCGGTCGTGGTGCGCGTCCTGGATCTCGTAGTTGAGGACGACGAGGTCGGCGGTGGCCGGCGAGACCGGCCGCGGCGTCGTTGCGGCGGCCGCGTCTCCGAACAGGGTCGGACCACCGGTCGCGAACGTGTCCCCGGGGGTCGCGGTCCCGTCGACCGTCCACTGCCCGTCGCCGCGGCCGCGCAGCACGGCGACCGTGCGGTGCGGCAGCCAGGTCGCCGCCTCGCGCTCCCACACGAGCTTGAGGCTCGCCGGGCACACGACGACGGCCGGCCATGCGCCGTCGACCTCGAGCGCGGCGAGGGCCTGGACGGTCTTGCCCAGGCCCTGCTCGTCGGCGAGGAACGACCGGCGGCGCTGCAGCAGGTACCGCACCCCGGCGCGCTGGAACGGCAGCAGCTCCCCGCCCAGGCGCAGCACGTCCCCGGCACGGGTGCGGCGCAGCGGACCGGCGGTCGACGCGGCCGAGAGCCGGATCAGGTCGTCCCGCTCGGCGTGGACCGCACGCAGCGTGTCGATCCGCTCGCGCGCGGCGGAGGTCAGGCTGAACGTCGGGTGGTCGCGGAGCAGCCCGACCAGGTGGGGGACGAGCGACGGG
>JBFWKS010000468.1:0-2651 GCA_050252545.1 Solirubrobacteraceae bacterium | reverse complement strand
CTCTTCCGATCTACCGGATCGATCTGCTGAAGGACTGCCGCAAGCAGGGGGTGTGGTTCTCGATCTCGGTCCCCAGGTCCACAGCGATGTGGAAGGCGATGGAACGCGTCGCTGACGACGCATGGGTGCCCGCGGAGGGTCTTTCGGACACCGAGGTCGCGGAGACGACCTACAGCCCCGAGGGCTGGAAGGACGAGCCACTCCGGTTGATCATCCGACGGGTCGCGCACCAGTCCGACGCGCTCTCCGACGACCCCCGCGCCAGGCGGAAGCGCACGATCCCGAAGCAGCAACTCGCGCTCGGGTTGACCGGCGAGGCGGACGTCGTCTACGGCTACAGCTTCATCCTCACCGATCGCCCCGGAACGGTGGCGGAGGTCGAGCATCACCACCGCGACAGGGCGCAGATCGAGGAGCGGATCAAGGACGCCAAGCTCGGCGTCTCGCTGCGCCGCCTACCGTTGGGGGACCTCGATGGCAACCGCGTGTGGATGCATGCCACGACCCTCGCGCTCAATCTCCTCGCGCTGCTGAACGATCTGATGTTCGGCACCGAACCGCCCGGCCATCTTCCGCGCCGCCGGCAAGCGAAGTTCGTTCGCCGGATGCTGCTGTGTGTGCCCGCCCGCGTGCTGCACCACGCCCGGCGCACGATCCTCCGGCTTCCGGCCGGACTCGCCTCCGCACCAGAGTTCGCGGCCGCCTACGCGACCGCGAGATCACTCAAGCCCGCGGCCGCGCTGGCCTGACCGGCCGCGGCTCGCCCGCCGACAACCGACTGCAGGGGCCCGCTGCGCGGACCCCTGCCCAGACCTGCCCGAGAACCGGCCCGATCACCGCATCCGGCGACCGCGCACCGGCCCGCAAGCCGACCGCCCCGACGATCGACGCTGCCCGCGGCCTGACAACGACCGAACCCGCGGCGAATCGACCCGAACCGGCGACTACTCAGGAATCACGGTCTGATCACCGGTCCGGCGGTGGCGGAGGGCCCGGGGCGTGGCCGGCGGGCCGGGGGCGACGCGGCGCCGGACGATGCGGGGATGGCGGTTCCTCCCCGCTGTGCCGTAGGCCGCGGTAAGGTGACGCCTGCGTCATCTATGGCGGATGGCGGGTCGTGGAGAGGACATCGGCATGGCGGCAGGGAACGATCAGCGATTCGACACCGACTGGGTGGTCGTCGGCTCGGGCTTCGGTGGCAGCGTCAGCGCGCTGCGGCTGAGCGAGAAGGGCTACGACGTCACGGTGCTCGAGCGCGGCGAGCGGTTCGACGACGCCACGATGCCCAAGAGCAGCTGGGACCTGCGGCGGTACTTCTACGCGCCCGCGGTCGGCCTGCGCGGTCTCTTCAAGCTGACGCCGTTCAAGGACGTCTTCATCATGAGCGGGGCGGGCGTGGGCGGCGGCAGCCTCGTCTACGCGATGACGCTCTACGTGCCGCCGAAGGCGTTCTTCGAGGATGCGCAGTGGCGCGATCTCGGCGACTGGCGCACCGAGCTGGCGCCGCATTACGAGACGGCCCAGCGGATGCTCGGCGTCACCGACGTCACCGACGACGATCCCGCCGACCAGCTGCTCAAGCGCTACGGCGACGAGCTCGGGGTGTCGCACACCTACCGCAAGGCCCGCGTCGGCACCTACCTCGAGAACCCGGGCGAGGAGGTCGACGATCCGTACTTCGGGGGCGACGGGCCCCGCCGGATCGGCTGCTCGCAGATCGGCCGTTGCATGCTCGGCTGCCCGCAGGGGTCGAAGAACTCCACGCCGAAGAACTACCTGCACTTCGCGGAGCGGCTCGGCACGCGGATCCGTCCCGGTCGCGAGGTCGTCGGCCTGCGGCCACTCAACGGCGTCGACGGCGCCGACGGCTGGGAGATCACCCACGAGCGCACCGGCGCCCGCCGGCGCAAGGACCGCCAGACGCTGCGTGCTCGAGGGGTCGTGCTCTCCGGCGGCGCGCTCGGCACCAACGAGCTGCTGGCGCGCTGTCGCGAGCAGGGCGACCTGCCGCGGCTCTCCCGGCGCCTGGGCGAGCTCGTCCGCACCAACAGCGAGGCGATCCTCGGCGTCACGGTGCCCGAGGGCCGCGCCGAGGGCATCAGCCGCAGGGTGGCGATCACCTCGTCGATCTACCCCGACCCGCACACCCATATCGAGACGGTCACCTACGGCGAGGGCGGCGGGTCGATCCGTGGGCTGTTCACCGTGCTCACCGGTAACGGCACGCGGCTGACGCGTCCGCTGAAGTGGCTGGGGCAAATGATCCGCCACCCTCGCTGGGTGTGGGAGATGCTGTTCAGCCGCAACTGGTCGCAGCGCACGATCATCGTCCTCGTCATGCAGACGCTGGACAACTCGATCCGGCTCGTCGTCAAGCGGCGGCGGCGCAACGGCAAGGTCGTGCTCACCACGCAGCAGGACCCCGACAACCCCAACCCGACGTTCATCCCCGCGGCCAACGCGTTCACGGAGTGGCTGTCGCGAGAGACGGGCGGGACACCCGGATCGTCGGTCACCGAGGCGCTGTTCAACATCCCGTCGACGGCGCACATCCTCGGCGGCGCGCCGATCGGGGCCGACGCCGAGCGGGGCGTCATCGACAAGGACCACCGGGTGTTCGGGTACGAGAACCTCCTCGTCTGCGACGGCGC
>JBFWKS010000467.1:0-2653 GCA_050252545.1 Solirubrobacteraceae bacterium | reverse complement strand
GACGGCGCGACGACCACGGCCGTCGCCGACGCTCTCGGGGACCCGTAACCGACGGACGGGCAGTGGCGCACGCGATTCATGGAACTCCGCCTGGACGGCCTGGCCGACGATCCTCGTTCGGGGCGGCCGCCGTCGATCGAGATCGATCAGGTCGAGGACGTGATCGTCCGGACGTTGGAGTCGACACCGAAGAACGCGACGCACTGGACCCGCGCCTCGATGGCCGAGCGGTCCGGTCTGTCGAAGTCGACGGTCGGCCGGATCTGGAAGGCGTTCGGGCTGCAGCCGCACCGCACCGATACGTTCAAGCTCTCCAACGACCCGCTGTTCGTGGAGAAGGTCTACGACATCGTCGGCCTCTACCTCGACCCGCCCGACGCCGCGGTCGTCTATTGCGTCGACGAGAAGAGCCAGGTCCAAGCCTTGGCGCGGTCGCAGCCGGCGCTTCCGATGATGCCCGGCATGGCGGAGAAGCGGACCCACGACTACCTCAGGCATGGCACCACGAGCCTGTTCGCCGCGCTGAACATCAAGGACGGGACGGTCATCAGCTCGACGCACCGCAAGCACCGCGCGGTCGAGTTCAAGAAGTTCCTGACGAAGATCGACAACGAGGTCCCCGACGACCTCGACATCCACATCGTCTGCGACAACTACGGCACCCACAAGACCCCGCAGGTCAAGAACTGGCTGACCCGGCACCCGCGGTTTCACGTCCACTACACCCCGACGTATTCGTCGTGGATCAACCAAGTCGAGCGGTGGTTCGCGTACCTCACCCACGACCTCCTCCAGCGCTCCGACCACCGCTCCGTCCAAGCGCTCGAGAAGGACCTCCGATCCTGGGTGAAGGACTGGAACGAGAACCCCCGGCCGTTCGTGTGGACCAAGACCGCCGAACAGATCCTGCAATCCCTCAAACGACTTCTACAACGAACTAACGACGCAGGACACTAGGACCCGACGCCATCCGCGAGCCCCTCGAAGGACGCCCACGCCCCGCCGGACCTCCAAGTAACGCGCTGTCGGGCGATCGCGGCACCTCGACGACGGTCCCGGAAACGGCGATGACTTCTCGCCCCCCTGCGGGGTACCTGGGCGACCCGGCCCGTACGATCGGCTGATGGCCGTCCTTTTCAAACGCAACGACCCCGAAGCACGCGGGCGCGCCGAGGCCGAGCTGATCGAAGCGGTCGTCGCGCTGCTCACCGACGGAACCCCGTACGCGTCACTGTCGGTCAGCAAGATCGCCGAACGCGCCGGACACACCCGCACCGGGTTCTATTCCTACTTTCGCGACAAGCGCGACCTCCTGATGAGCGCCACGAGCCGCCTCGTCGAAGAACCTTCCAGGACGCCACCGCCTGGCTGGAAGGACCCGGGGGCAGCGCCGACCTACGGGTAGCGCTCACCCGGGTTCCGCACGCCTACCGCCGATCCAGCGCCCTGCTGCGTGCGCTCATTGAAGCGTCGACCTACGACGCCGTGATCGCGACGTACTGGCACGACGAGATCGGCAGGTTCATCGCCGCAGCGCCCAGCGCCTCGAACGCAACGGCTTCCCCCCATGACCTGGCCCGGGGCATCGCCGACGCCGTGGTCTGGATGGTCGAACGGGTCTACTACCAGCGCGTCCTCGACGACGACCCCGAAGAGGACCAGCTCGCGATCTGGACCCGCACCCTGGACCTCCCCGCCTGAGGCCTCAGCCCGCCCTGCGTCGCGGGTCCCAGGACGCACTGCCCGCGTCCGGCGCAGGCAGTCTGCGCCGGCCCCCGCCCCCTCCTCAATCGGGCGCCGGTGAGGCGCCGTCGCGGCGACGGTTCGTGTCCTCCCCTCCGCGAACCGTCGCGCGCCCGGCACCGACCAGACGCGGTGCTTACGACCGTCGTGGTGGCGGCCGCCATCGTGCGCCGCGTTCGATCGACGGGCTCGACAGCTACTGAACGTCGTGAGGGTCTTCGAACTACGCGGCGGCGCGTGACGGGGCGGCGGGCGTCGCTCGAATCAGCGCCTCGGTGTAGTTGTCCGATTGCTGTTCCGCGGCGCTCTCGGTCAACAACGCTCACCAGACACCCACCATGGCGATGCCCACCGCCGCCGAAACTGCGGCGCCGACGGCACCCGTCACGATCAGCACCAGGATGCCGACGCTCGCGACGCCCGCCGCGACCGCGAGGCCCCACGGTCTGATCGCGGCACTGTTGCGCAGGAACCCGCCCAGGCGGACGGCGGCACCCACGACGGGCGAGGGTCGGCCAGCGCCACCACGACCTCAGCCCTCGATCCAGCAGACCGTCGGCTCCACTCGTGTGCGGCGGTTGTAGAGAATGCCTCGGCCAAAGGACACCCGCCCCGCGATGGCGCCATCGGCCTCCCGTAGGGGACGCATTGCCGCCAGCAGCTCTGGCAGCGCAGCGTGGTCTCGGCTGATGATCGCGGCGCGGAACAGAGCTTCGTCGTCGGTGTCTATCTCGTGGCCCGGGATGCATAGGTCTCGCACGGGGGCTGTTGCGGCTGCGTCTCTGTCGGCCGCGTGTCTTGGGGTTGCGGCAGTGGCAGCGATCGCGGGAATGTCCTCACTTCTGATCATCGAAATTCCCCAGTCCTGAGCAGCGCGAGGGCCGGGGCGTCGGGGACGGCGAGCGCGTAG
>JBFWKS010000466.1:0-2657 GCA_050252545.1 Solirubrobacteraceae bacterium | reverse complement strand
CACGCCGGCGCGGCGCAGCGACGCGTCGAGGAACTCCTCGGTGATCTCGCCGCGATAGATGCCGCGGATCCGGCCGCGGGCGTCGATGATCACCGTCTCGGGCACGCGCAGTGCCCCGTACTCCAGGGCGAGGGCGCTGTCGGGATCGCGGACCGACGGGTACGTCATGCCGTGCTTGCGGACGAACGCCAGGCTCTTCTCGGGATCATCACGGTTGGTGACGCCCCAGACGGTGCCGACCTTCGCCTTCTGCAGTCGCTCGTGAACCTTCTGCAACAGCGGCACCTCCGCCTCGCACGGGATGCACCACGACCCCCACACGTTGAGGATGACGACCTGTCCACGCAGATCGGCCAGGCGCTGGGTGCCCTCGGCGCCCAGCCGCGGCATCGGACGGTCGGCGCCGGGGGCCGGCACGACCTTGCCCGCCTGCACCTGCGCGTCGATCGTGTCGCGGGTCTCCTCGCCCGGTGCGGATCGGCCCATCGCGTACGCGAGCAGGCCGATGAGCGCAACGATCACGACGCCCAGCAGGATCGGCACGGTGGAGCGGCGCATCCCCGTGAACGGTAGACGTCCGCCGCCCGACCCGACCCGACGTGACGCCGACCCCTCGCCCGCGATAAGGTGCCGAGACCCGCGGTGGTAGCTCAGTTGGTAGAGCATCAGCTTCCCAAGCTGAGGGTCGCGAGTTCGAATCTCGTCCGCCGCTTGGTCCGAAACCCCCGTCACGACGGGGGTTTCGTCGTTTCGGGGCGGGGCCTGGGTGCGAAAAGGGCTGCGCTCGGCCCACGCGCGTTGGCGATGCTCGTCGACCGGGTCGGCACGGATGACGCGGAGGGTCAGGCCAACGCCACCTCCCGCAACGGCACGCCGTACTCGCCGGCGGCGTCGTCCACCGGGACGTGCTCGCTGCGGCGGCCCCGGTCGCGGTGGCGCGCGACGACGACCCGCTCGGCGGCGTAGGTCCGCAGGCCCTCGGCGATCGCGACCGCCGGATCGGCGGGGCCGACGTGGCCGTTCGCCGTGATGCCGTCGGCGCGCAACGCCTCGACCGTGTCGTGGACCACCTGCTCGGCGTGGCGGATCGCCTCGCTCGGATCGCCGATGGCGACCGCGCGCGCGTCGGCCGGCATCGCGGGGGCGACGACCAGCACCGCGAGCCCGCCGTCGGTCGGGGTGTCGTCGAGCGCGGCCCGCAACTGGGCCGGCGTCACCGGGTCCGTCCCGACCAACAGGATCCGATGGGCGCCGTCGGGTCCGCGCCACGCGGCAGGTACCTCGACCGTGCCCGGGGTGGCGGGCGCGCCGCCCGGGTTGGGGTGCCAGTGCCGCTGCAGGGGCAGGCCGGTCTCCGCCTCGACGAGGCCCTTGCGCTGCAGGTCGACCTCCTCGCTGGCGCCGAGCCAGTCCGACGCCCCGGAGTACCGGAAGATCGTGCGCACCAGCAGCAGCGTCGCGACGATCAGGACGAGCAGCGCCAGGGCCGTGACCCACGCCTGGTCCGCGACGGCGGACACCACCGCCACGACGACCATGAACAACAACAGGGCCGTGAACCGCAGGAGCAACATCGCGATCACCTCCATCGGCGGACCGCGCCGCCGGGCCGAGCGGCGTCGTCTCGATGGCGACGCTCGCCCCATTCTCCTACCCGCCGCCGGCCACGTCCACACCTGTCGTCGGTCCGGAGATCGCCCCCCGTCGGAGCATCCGGGCGCGCCAGGGCGTCCATCCCCGCCAGGGCGTCCGGGCGCGCGGCGGTGCGCCCGGGCGCACTCGCCTCCGTCGGGCTCGGCCTCCCGGGCGTCAGGCCAGGCTCGGCGCCCCCGCGGGCAGCTCCGCCAGCGCCCGGTCGCGCTCCTGGGTCGAGAACCCCGGATCCTCGAGGTTGCCAGCCAGGTACTCGTCGTAGGCGGACAGGTCGAAGTGGCCGTGGCCGGAGAGCAGGAAGAGGATCACGCGCTCCTCGCCCGCCTCGTCGGCGGCCTGCGCCTCGATCAGCGCCGAGCGGATCGCGTGGGCGGACTCCGGGGCGGGGATGATCCCCTCCGTCCGGGCGAACGTCAGCGCCGCGTCGAACGTCTCGTTCTGCGCGACCGCGCGGGCCTCGACCTCGCCCTTCTGGACCAGGGCCGAGAGCAGCGGCGCCATGCCGTGGTAGCGCAACCCACCGGCGTGCACCGGCGGCGGCACGAACCCGTGGCCGAGCGTGTGCATCGGCAGCAGCGGGGTGAGCCCGGACGCGTCACCGAAGTCGTACCCGTACACGCCCTGGGTGAGCGTCGGGCACGCCGCCGGCTCGGTGGCCACGAACCGCGTGCTCAGCCCGCGGCGCTGCTTCTCACGCCACCACGGGAACGCGATCCCCGCGAAGTTCGATCCGCCGCCGGCCGAGGCGACGACGACATCGGGAGTCTCGTCGACGAGGGCGAGCTGCGCGATCGTCTCCTGCCCGATGATCGTCTGGTGCAGCAGCACGTGGTTGAGCACCGACCCCAGCGAGTAGCTCGTGTCCGGGCGCTGCGCGGCAAGCTCGACCGCTTCGCTGATGGCGATCCCCAGCGACCCGGTGGGGTGGGCGGCGTTGGCCCGTCCGGCATCGGTGCGGTCGCTCGGCGAGCGGTGCACCTGCGCTCCCCACGAGATCGGAAGAG
>JBFWKS010000465.1:0-2659 GCA_050252545.1 Solirubrobacteraceae bacterium | reverse complement strand
CCGGTGCCGACCCGCCGTCCGGTGCCGACCCGCCGTCGCGTGCCGAAGGGTCAGGCCGACGCGCGCCGGCCCACGACCACCCGGTACCCCACGAGCAGGATCACCACGCCGATGATCGCGCTCAGCAGACCGCCGAGGTCGAAGACGTCGGTGTCGCCGATGCCGAGTCCCGCGGTGAACACGAGCCAGCCGATGATGGCCCCGACCAGGCCGATGCCGATGGTGGCGAAGAACCCACCCGGATCGTCGCCGGGGACGATGGCCTTGCCGATGAACCCGGCCACGATGCCGAGGATGATGGCGCCGATCATGCTGGTTGCCTCCTGTCGCTGTCGGACGGGCGGCAGACACGCGCGTCGCCCTCGGCACCAACGTACACCGCGCATCGCCCGGCGACCACCGGCGTCCACCGAACGTCCCCCGCGTCGCCGATCCGACAGCGGGTCGCCTGACCGTCGCCGGGCAACGGTGAAGCGACCCGCTGTCGGTGCGCCGGCGACCAGGAGGGCGTGCCTCGCCAGCCGCCCGCCCGCCGATCGGGCACACCCTGGCTCGCCAGGCGTGCCCAGCGCGGGCCAAGCCGAGCCCAGCCCAGCTACCAGCGAGCACCCTCGACATCGCGCGACCCGATCCGCGACGCGAGCACCGCGTCGGGGATCCCGAACGCGTCGACGACGTCGACGACGTGCGGCCGCAGCCGGCCGCAGAGCGCGTCGACCTGACGGGTGACGTCCTTGCCGCGCGCGGCCGACATCCGGCCGTGCTCCATGAACCATGCCCGGTCGGCCTCGATCGTCGCCAGCGCGTGCAGGTCGCAGAGCAGGTCGAGGATCGCGCGCAGTGCGGGCTCCTCCTCGCGCTCGATCCGGTCCACGAACGACTCCATCACGAACCGGTCGACGTGCGCGCGGGCCGCGTTGAGCAGGTGCGGCTGGCAGGCCGAGAAGACCGCGAACGGGTCGCCGCCGGCCTTGAGGCCGCGTCGCATCCGCTGGGCCAGGCCGGTGACGATGTGCTCCTCGCGGTCACGCAGCAACTCGAGCTGTCGTGCGCGGTCCAGGCGCTCGTCGTCCTGCTCGCCGGGCAGCACGTCGGCGATCGCCCCGACCACCTGACGGAACGCGCTGCGCTCGGCGACCTGCTCCAGCACCTGGCCTGCGATGAACCCGGCGGTGGCCAGCGGGGTCAGGTCGCTGAAGTCGTCGCGGAACCCGGTCAGCAGCGTCTTGCCGACGAGTTGCAACAGCACGGTGTTGTCGCCCTCGAACGTCGTGAACACGTCGGTGTCGGCCTTGAGTGCGGCGAACCCCGCGTCGCGTAGGTACCCGGCGCCACCGCACGCCTCACGGCATTCCTGGATCGTGCGGGTCGCGTGCCAGGTGGCGATGGCCTTGAGCCCGGCGGCGCGGGGCTCCAGCCGGCGGCGCTCGTCGTCGACGTCCTCGTCCTCCCCTGCCTCGAGCACCCGGGCGAGCGCCGCGACCGTGTCCTCCTGCGCGAACGTCAGGGCGACGGTGGTGGCGAGCAGCGGGAACAGGCGGCGCTGATGCGCGAGGTAGTCGATGATCGCGACCTCGTTGCCGTCCGGATCATCGAACTGGCGCCGGTCGATCCCATGCCGGATCGCGATCGTCAGCGCGGACTTGGCGGCGCTCACCGCAGCCCCGCCGACCGACACGCGCCCCTGGACGAGCGTGCCGAGCATCGTGAAGAACCGTCGCCCCGAGCTCTCGATCGGGCTCGAGTAGGTCCCGGCCTCGTCGACCGCGCCGAACCGGTCGAGCAGCGCCGTGCGCGGCACCCGGACCCCGTCGAACCAGATCCGGCCATTGTCGACGCCCTGCAGGCCGAGCTTGTGCCCGCAGTCCTCGATCCGGATCCCGGGCAGGACCGTGCCGGCCTCGTCGCGCAGCGGCACGACCAGCGCGTGAACGCCGTGCGTCTCCCCGGCCACGACGAGCTGGGCGAACACCACGGCGGTGCGCCCGTGACGCGCGGCGTTGCCGATCCAGTCCTTGCTCGCCCCGTCGTCCGGGGTGTCGACGACGAACTCGCCGGTCGCCGCGTCATAGGTGGCGGTGGTGCGCAGCGCCTGGACGTCGGATCCGTGGCCACGCTCCGTCATCGCGAAGCACCCGGGCAGCTCGGCGGTGCCGACCCGCGGCAGGTACTCGCGGCGCTGCTCGGCGTTGCCGAGGTGCTGGATCGCCCCGCCCCACAGGCCGAACTGCACGCCGACCTTGACCAGCAGCGACAGGTCGCCGAACGCGAGCGTCTCGAACCCCGACACGAACGCCGCCACCTCCAGGCGCCCACCGACCTCGGTCGGAAAGCCGACCATCGGGAACCCTGTGTCGGCGACGGTACGCAGCCACTCCAGGACCTGCTCGCGGTAGGCGTCGCGGTCGAGGTCGGCCGCCCCCGAGCGGTCCATGTCCGGGCGGGCGAGCAGCTCCCGGACGGTGTCGCGGGTAGCGTGGTGCTCGCCGTCCAGGGCACGCCGCAACGCAGCGACGTCGACGGCGAGCTGGGCGTCCGGTGCGGCCATGGCGCGATCGTCGCAGGCGGATCACGGCCCGTGGCAGCGCGATCGCGACGAGCCCCCCGGCTTCCGGGGTTCGGGTCGCCCTACCGGCGACGCCCGGGCGACAGCGTCACC
>JBFWKS010000464.1:0-2668 GCA_050252545.1 Solirubrobacteraceae bacterium | reverse complement strand
CACCACGCGATCGGACGGTGTGGCGATCACCCAGGTCGCGGCCGTGTCCCGCCGGCGGTTCTGGCCGGCGTACCGGCTCAGCCACTGGTCGAGGGCGGGCGCGCCCGAGTCGAAGGCCCGCCGGTCGTGCCGGGCGCGGTCCAGCGGCTCGGGACGACGGAGGTCGGTCAAGCCGCCCGGCTTCAATCGACCCAGCGGAAACGTCGCGGACGCTCAAGCGCCGCGGCGAGGCGGTCGTTCACGGTCGCCGGCCGGGACAGCGCCTCGTCGAACGCCCGGGCGGCCTCGGGGCCGAGGTCGATCCGCGTGCGCTCCGCCAGCACGGACTCGGCGTTCTCGGCGGCCGACCGCAGAACGAACGCCGAAAGGCTCTGGTGCGTGGCGTGGGCGGCCCGCTCGAGCAGGTCCTTCTCGCGCGGATCGACCCGGATCTGCAGGCGCTGCTCCTTGACGATCGGCATGTACTCACTGTGGCAGTACACTCGACCGTCGTCAAGCGTCGCGATCACCAGCCCATGTCGAACCACTCGGCGAGCGTCGCCTCCACGGCGTCGACGTCGGCGACCGTCGTCTCGCGGCCACCCTCGCGGTCGCGCACGACGTAGCCGCCATCGGCGGGCAGCGTCAGCCAGATCCTGGCCCCGGCACGCTCGGCGCGGCGTCGCTGACCCTTCATGCCGCGACCGGCGGCGTCGAGCTGCGCGCGACCCAGCGTGCGGGACGCCACGAACGCGTCTCGACGGCGGCTCTCGTCCCAAAGGACGTACAGGCTCGCGCGTCGGTCGGGGACACCGCCCGGCCCCGCGGCCAGCAGCAGCCGCTCGACCCCGGCCGCCCAGCCGACCGCCGGGGTCGACGGTCCTCCGAGCTGCTCGATCAGGCCGTCGTAGCGGCCCCCGCCGCCGACGCCGGACTGGGCGCCCAGCGCGTCGGAGGTGAACTCGAAGAGCGTGCGCGAGTAGTAGTCGAGGCCGCGGACGAGTGTCGGGTCGACCTCGTACGCGATGCCGACGGCGTCGAGCAGCACCCGGACCTCGGCGAAGTGCTCGGCGTCCTCGGGCAGCAGGTGTTCCAGCAACCGTGGCGCGTCCGCCATGACCGCCTTCGTCCCCGGGTCGTCCGCGTCGAAGGCCCGCAGCGGGTTGAGGTCGATCCGCTCCCGGACCTCGGTCGAGAGCCGGTCCTCGTGGGCGCGCAGGTACGCGACGAGGCGCTCGCGGTAGGCGGCGCGGCCCTCGATCGAGCCGAGCGACCCGATCCGCAGGCGGATCCCGTCCGCACCGACGAACCGCACGATCAGCTGGTGCAGCAGCGCGATCGACTCGGCATCGAGCGCCGGGTCGTCGCTGCCGATCGCCTCGCAGCCGATCTGCTGGAACTGGCGCTGCCGGCCGGCCTGCGCGCGCTCGTAGCGGAAGAACGGCCCCGAGTACCAGACCCGCACCGGCTGGGGCAGCTTGTGCATGCCGTGCTCGAGGTAGGAGCGGGCCACGCCGGCGGTGCCCTCGGGGCGGAGGGTCAACGAGCGCTCGCCGCGGTCCTCGAAGGTGTACATCTCCTTCTGGACGACGTCGGTCGACGCCCCGACGCCACGGGCGAAGAGCTCGGTCGCCTCGAAGATCGGCGTCTCGATCCTCCGGTAGCCGGCGCGCGCGAAGAGGTCGGAGGCCAAGGCGTCCAGCCGCTCCCGACGCGTCGCCTCGTCGGGCAGCACGTCGTGCGTGCCGCGCGGCGCGGTGAGCCTGGGCGCGCTCACGAGCCGAGCGCGTCGAGCACGAACGGGTTGGTCCGCCGCTCCTGGCCGAGCGTCGTCGGGCCCATGTGGCCCGGGTAGACGTGGGTGCCGTCGTCGAACCGCTCGAACAGGCCGACGATCGACCGCATGAGCGTCTCGTGGTCGGCGCCGGGCAGGTCGGTCCGGCCGACCGACCCCTGGAAGAGCACGTCACCCGAGAAGAGCGCCCCCTCGTCGGGCAGCGCGTAGGTGACGTGGTCGGGGCTGTGCCCGGGGGTCGACACGACCTGGAAGTCGAATCCCGCGAGCGACACGACGTCGCCGCCCTTCACGAGGTGCTCGGGGTCGTAGCCGCGGAACGGCCCGAACCCCTCCCACCGCATCACGGCGTTGGGGTCGCGCAGGACGTCGACCTCGCCGGCGGGGCACCACACCTCGGCGCCGGTGGCGTCGTGGAGGTCGGCGACCGCCCCGATGTGGTCGAAGTGCGTGTGGGTGACGAGGATCCCCGCCAGCGTCACCCCGAGCTGCTCGAACGCCTGCAGCAGCTTCGGAGCCTCGTCGCCGGGGTCGACGATCACGGCCTCGGTCGCGTCGGGCCGGCGAATCAGGAACGCGTTCTCCTGGATCATGCCGACGGTGAACATGCGGACGTCCACGGTGTGCCTCCCGGAGGGCTCGGGGTCTTGGGTCACTTGCGGCGCTTGCGGGGCGTCGCGGCAGGTACCGGCCGGCCGGCCTGGGCCATCCGCCGCTTCCAGAAGAACCGGTCGGTGTAGAAGCCGAACGGCGTGTAGGCGCCCAGCAGGATGAACCCGACGAAGATCGCCGCCGCGGCGTTCCCGTTGCCGATGAGCATCATCACGATGACGAAGATCACCGACGCGAAGATCGCGCGGTAGAACGCGGCCTTCCAGGTCGGGGGCCGCAGGC
>JBFWKS010000463.1:0-2669 GCA_050252545.1 Solirubrobacteraceae bacterium | reverse complement strand
GGCTCCGCCCGAAGAGGTTCTCCTCGGGCTCGGTCCAGTACTGCCAGTCGAGCTTGCTGTTGAACTGGCTGGAGAAGGCCGCCGGCGCCTTCACCGACAGCCGCTTGTTGTGGCCCCCGGCCTCGATCAGCAGGACCTGCCGGTCGGCATCCTCGCTCAGGCGGGCCGCGATCACCGACCCCGCCGCACCGGCCCCGCACACGATGACGTCGTAGCTGCTCTTCAAGGAAGCCATGTCGCCCAGCCTCCCCGATCGTCGTGGGACCACGGTTCGTTGTTCGGACAGGATCGACGCGCGGAGGTGTGGCCTATCCACAACGATCCTGCGAGACCGTGCCGGTCACGGGTGGGTCGCAGGTCGCGCCGCCGGACGGCCGGGTCCCTGCCGCCGTCGCGGACCGTCGCGCCCCGGATAGGCTCGGACGGTGGAGGAACGGAGGACGGTGCCCGCCGGATCGTCGCGTGACCGCGAGCCGCTGCCGGTCGTCGTCCGCGAGCTGGCGGCGGAGATGCTGCCGTCGTCGCCGAAGCTCGCCGACGAGCTCACCGCCCACCTGCACGGGACCATCGCCGACCTGGCCGGAGGTGACGACGCGCTCCACGGCGAGCTGCTCGCCAGCACCGAGGCGAACATCGCGCAGGTGTTCCGGCTGCTGCGGCTCGGCGCGTCGCCGGCCGAGCTCGTCGTCCCGGTCGAGGCGGCGGACTTCATGCGCGGCCTGGTCCGGCGGGGGATCGGCGTCGGGGCGCTGCTGCGCGCGTACCGGCTGGGGCACCAGTGGGTGTGGGGTCGCTGGTCGCGGGCGCTGCAGGAGCGGATCTCCGACCTCGACGTGCTGACCGAGGCGCAGGATCGCAGCTCGGCGTTCATGTTCGCCTACGTCGACCTGATCTCCGACATGCTCGTCGCCGAGTACGGAACGGAGCGCGACCGCGTCGCGCGCAGCTCGGACCAGCTCCGCGCCCAGACCGTGCGTGCGTTGCTGGCGGGCGAGCCCGTCGACGAGGAGGTCGCCGTCGCACGGCTCGGGTACGAGCTGCGCCGGCGGCACGTCGCCCTGAGGGTCACCGCGAGGGGCCGCGAGGTCCGGGGCCTGGAGCGCACCGCGTCCGAGGTCGCCGCCGCGCTCGGCCTCGGCGATCCGGTCGCGGTCCCGGCCGGCCTGGCGAGCATCGACGCGTGGGTCGCCGGATTCGGGGATCTCGACCTGACGCCGCTCGACGCGCTCGAGCTTCCGGTCGGCATCCACGTCGCGGTGGGGGAGCCCGGCGAGGGCCTCGCCGGGTTCCGCAGCTCGCATGCCCAGGCGGTCGAGGCCTCGCGGGTGACGATGCTCATGGGCGAGCACGCCCGTCCCGTGACGCGGTACTCGCGCGTGGAGCTCGTGTCGCTCCTGGCGGCGGATCTGCCTCGCGCCCGCGCGTTCGTCGCCCGGCGACTCGGCGCGCTCGCGTCGACGGACGACTCCACCACGCGCCTGCGCGAGACCGTGCTCGCATACCTCGCCACCGGCGGCAGCACGACCCGGGTGGCGAAGGAGCTCTTCGTCCACCAGAACACCGTCGGCTACCGGATCAAGAAGGCGGAGGAGCTGCTCGGCCGACGCGCGACCGAGGACACCGTCGAGCTGACGGCGGCGCTGACGCTCGCCACCGCGCTGGGCGCCGCGGTCCTCGGTGATGCGGATGAGGAGGCCACGCGTTGACGGCGATGCCGGTGCTCGTCACGGTCGACGTCCGTCAGCGGCCCCGGGCCAGTAGTGCTCGTCCGTCAGGGCACGTGAGCCGAAGAGCGCCTGGCCGACCCGCACGATCGTCGCCCCCTCCTCGATCGCGACCGGGTAGTCGCCGCTCATCCCCATCGAGAGCTCGTCGAGCGACACGCCGTTCGGAGCGCGGGTGCGGGCCCGATCGCGAAGCTCGCGCAACCGGATGAAGCACGCCCGCACGCGCTCGCGGTCCGCGGAGAAGACGGCCAGCGTCATCAGCCCGCGGACCCGCAACGCGGGGTAGCGCGGCAGCTGCTCGAGGAACGCCTCGAGGTCGGAGGGCCGCAGCCCGAACTTGCTCGCCTCGTCCGACGTGTTGACCTGGACGAGCACGTCGAGGGTGCGCTCCCGCGCCTGCAGTCGTCGATCGAGGGCCTCCGCCACCCGAAGGCTGTCGAGCGCCTGGAACTCGGCGGCGAACCGTGCGACGTGCCTGGCCTTGTTCGTCTGCAGGTGCCCGATGACCGACCAGTGGACGTCGGACAGGTCGCTCAGGCTCGCGCTCTTGCGATCGGCCTCCTGGACCTTGTTCTCGCCGAACTCCCGGCAGCCCGCGGCGTAGGCCAACCGCAGCGTCTCGTCCGGCAGCTCCTTGGTGACCGGCAGCAGACGGACTCCCGTCGCATCGCGGCCGGCGCGCTCGCACGCCGCGGCGATCTCGCGCCGCACGACATCGAGGTTCGTCCGGACGTCGGACACCGTGGAGGGGCGGGGAGGGAGCGGGGCGTGCATCGCGGTCGTCTTCGGTGTCGTTGCTCGTTTGCACGCACCGTAGGTGACCGCGGGTGAGGGGCGCGCAACGGTCGGTCGGCCTGCCTCCTCGGGGGCGGGGGGACGGAGGCCCGGCGGGGCGCGGTCCGTGATCACCTCGCTCGGGCGCAGAGGATCGGGCGATTGTGG
>JBFWKS010000462.1:0-2686 GCA_050252545.1 Solirubrobacteraceae bacterium | reverse complement strand
GGGTGGAGATCCACGGGGCCAACGGCTACCTGCTCGACCAGTTCCTGTCGCCCAACGTCAACCGGCGCGACGATGGATACGGCGGATCGCCGGAGGGCCGTGCCCGCCTGACCATCGAGGTCGCCACCGCGGTGGCGGGCGCGATCGGCGCCGATCGCACGGGACTGCGGATCTCGCCCGGCAACCCGGCCCACGAGGTCGAGCTGACCGACGGGGGCGCCACGCACCGGGCGTTGGCCGACGCCCTGGCGCCGCTGGGCCTGGCCTACATCCACGTCCTGCGACCGCTGGACGGCAACGACCTGACCGCGGACCTGCGCGAGCGGTACGGCGTCCCGCTCGTGCTCAACAGCGGCTTCGCCGTGCGCACCGACCGTGACGAGGCGATAGCGATCGTCGACGACGGCCTCGCCGACGCGGTCGCGGTCGGCCGTGCGTGGATCGGCAACCCGGACCTGCTGGAGCGCTGGACGACCGACGCCCCGACGACGCACGCGGACGCGAAGCTCTTCTACGCCGACGGGCCGAGGGGATACGTCGACTACCCGACCCTGGCCGAGGAGCAGGACGAGGCCGCGGCCTGAGATGTGAGGTTCCCGGAAGTCGAACTCCGTGTCTGGTTTTCGGTCGTACATGACGTCCATACGCTTGATCTGGAGTTCGGGTATGGGGTACGTTCGGCCGCATGAGCGACGAGACGGTGACCAGGGCCGACCCGACCGAGACGAGCGCCGGCCTGCCGCGGACCGTCGAGGAGCTCACGCCGGAGTGGCTCACCGCGGCGCTCGCCGTCCGCCGTCCCGGCGTCCGGGTCCGCGAGGCGACGATCGATCGCGTGATCTCGGGCAGCGCGACCAAGGCGTTCCTCACCCTGCGGTTCGAGGGCGACCCACAGGGCGTCCCGGAGCAGGTGTGCGTCAAGGGCGGGTTCGACGAGCGCAGCCGCGCGTTCGGGCTCGCCCAGGCGTACGAGATCGAGGGGGCGTTCTACCGGGACCTGGCCCCGGAGCTCGACGTGCGTCTCCCGGCCTGTTACTTCGCGGAGGTCGAGCCCGGTCAGGGGATCGTGCTGCTCGAGGACCTGACGACCTCGGGCGCGACCTTCGGAGACGTGGATGCGCTCTGGCCGGTCGACCGCGTGGCCGAGGCGCTCGAGGTGCAGGCCGGCTGGCACGCGGCGCTGTGGGGCACGCCGGCGACCCGGTTCCCGTGGCTGAAGATCGGGTGCATCGCCGCGCGGGACGCACTCCACGTCATGCTCGGTCCCGAGCAGTTCCAGCCGCTCGTGACACGGCCGGGCATGCCGGACGTCTCGGCCCCGCTGCGCGACGAGGCCCACGTCCGCCGGGCGTTCCGCGCGCTCTGGGAGCACGACGACGCCGCCGAGCACACGGTCAACCACGGTGACGCCCACTTCGCACAGACGTACCTGCTGCCCGAGGACGGCCCGGCGTTCCTCGACTGGCAGGCCCCGTGCCTGGCACCGTGGTCGCACGACGTGACGTACTTCCTCGGCTCGGCGCTGACGGTCGAGGATCGTCGCCGGCACGAGCGGTCCCTGCTCGCGCACTACCTCGAGGCCCTCGCCGGCCTGGGCGGCCCGCGCATCCCGTTCGACGACGCGTGGACCGACTACCGCCGCCACACGCTCCACGGGTTCGCCTGGATGGTCGTCCCGGACGTGATGCAGCCGATCGAGGTCGTCCGGTCGATGGCGACGCGCTACGCCGCCGCGATCGAGGATCACGACCCGTTCTCGCTGCTCCTGGCCTGACCGGCGTCGGGAGGTCGGCCGGTGCGACCGAGCCCCGGTCGCGGTCACCCCGGGCGCCCGGGGTGACCCGGACGACGGCACCCCGTGATCCGTCAGGCCGGGTCGACGTCGCCGAGCGACCCGCCGGTGGGCGCCGCCACCGCGGCCTCGTCGAGCACCCCGTGGTGCTCGGCGACCAGACGCGTGATGTCGCCCATGATCGTCGAGATGTTGAAGTCCTTGGGGGTGTAGACGCCCGCGACGCCGGCGGCCTGCAGGCCGGGCACGTCGGCGTCGGGAATGATCCCGCCGACGACGACCGGCACGTCGACGCCCTGCTCGCGCAGCGTGTCGATGACCGCGGGGATCAGCTCCTTGTGGCTGCCCGACAGGATCGACAGTCCGATCACGTGGACCCCCTCCTGC
This sequence comes from Solirubrobacteraceae bacterium, assembly GCA_050252545.1. Classification (GTDB taxonomy): domain Bacteria; phylum Actinomycetota; class Thermoleophilia; order Solirubrobacterales; family Solirubrobacteraceae; genus Patulibacter. The sequence goes on along the minus strand of JBFWKS010000462.1, from coordinate 507 downwards.
AGGGCGCTGTGGGCGATCTGCTGCGGGGTCAGGCGGATCCCCTCGTAGACGACGTCCATGCCGACGTCGCGGGCACGCACGGCGATCTGCTCTGCGCCGTTGGAGTGGCCGTCCAGGCCGGGCTTGCCGACGAGGATCTTGATCCGGCGGCCGAGCGCCTCGCTGACCCGCTCGACCTCGTCGCGGACCGCGGAGACCTCCTCGGCCACGTCACCGGTCGCGGCGGCCTCACCGACGCCGGTCGGCGCGCGGAACTCGCCGAACGCGTCGCGCAGCGTCCGTGCCCACTCGCCGGTCGTCACGCCGACGCGGGCGGCCTCGATCGACGCGGGCATGATGTTCTCGTCGCCGCGGGCGACCTCGGCCAGCCGGGCCAGCGCCGTGTCGACCTTCGCCTGATCACGCGCCGCACGCCACTCGGCGATCGCGTTCTTGGCCTGGGCCTCCACGGCGTGGTCGACGGTCATGATCCCGCCGTCGCCGGCCGCGGTGAGGGGGGAGGGCTCG
>JBFWKS010000461.1:0-2688 GCA_050252545.1 Solirubrobacteraceae bacterium | reverse complement strand
GGACCAGGTGGCCGCCCTGCATCTCGATGACGCGGCGGCGCATCCGGTAGACCAAGCTCTCGTCGAGCGTGGCGACGAGCACCGTCGTGCCGGCCCGGTTGATGCGGTACAGCAGCTGCATGATCCCGATCGTCGTGTCGGGATCGAGGTTGCCGGTCGGCTCGTCGGCCAGCAGCAGCGGCGGGTGGTTGACGAACGCCCGGGCGACCGAGACGCGCTGCTGCTCGCCACCCGAGAGCTGGTGCGGATAGTGATGGAGCTTCGTCGACAGCCCCGTCAGCCGGAGGATGTCGGGCACCTGGCGGCGGATCTGCTTACGGCTGGCGCCGGTCACCTGCAGCGCGTACGCGACGTTGTCGTGCACCGTGCGGTTGGGCAGCAGCTTGAAGTCCTGGAAGACCACGCCGAGGTTGCGCCGGTAGTACGGCATCTTCTTGCGCGTGATCTCGGAGAGGTCGCGGCCAGCGACGCGGATCAGGCCGCTGTCGGCCTCGAGCTCCTTGAGCAGCAGCCGGATGAGCGTCGACTTGCCGGCACCGGTCTGCCCGACGAGGAAGAGGAACTCCCCCCGGCGCACGTTGAACGACACGTCGTGCACGCCTGCGAACGTGTTGTCGTACGCCTTGGTGACGCCTCGGAACTCGATGACGGCATCGTGCGGCGTCGCCGCGACGGGGCGCGTGGGGGCCGGAGCCTCCGCGGCGGTGTCGGCCGGGGCTGCTGCTGCCCGACGGGCGGCAGCCGCCCGCTGGCGGTCGGTGGTGGAACGCTGAGCAGCCATATCCAGAACGCAGGTTCGCAACCCGACCCCGCGATTCCTGCACGACGCCGTGCATTGCAACGTCCCGTGCAGTCGCGGTCGATGCGCCTGCGCGATACGGTCCGGCGCGTGCCCGAGATCCGCTCCACCGTCGCCCCCAACGGCCTGCCCGTCCACCGGATCGCGTTGCCCGGAACCCGCACCTTGACGGCGCTCGTCGCGTTCGACGCCGGCGCGCGGACCGAGCGTCCGGAGGAGAACGGCATCGCCCACTTCCTGGAGCACCTGGTGTTCAAGGGTGGCGAGATCTACGACGACTACCGCAAGGTCAACGAGACGGCCGAGCGGATGGGCGGCGTCCTCAACGCCTACACGTCGCACAGCCTCGTCGCGTTCCACATCACGGTGCGTGCCGAGTCGGCCGGCCCGGCGCTCGACCTGCTGACCGACTTCGCCGGACGCCCGCACGTCGACGCGGACGAGCTCGACAAGGAGCGCGGCGTGGTGATCCAGGAGATCGCCCGCTACAACGATCAGCCGGCGGCGCTGGCCGAGATGCTCGTCGACGAGGCGACCTTCGGCGACCACCCGCTCGGCCGGCCGGTGCTCGGGCCCGAGGAGCACCTGCGCACGTTCACCCGTGACCAGGTCGTGTCGTTCCGTGACCGTCGCTGGTCGGGTCGCACCGGCGGGGCGTTCCTCGTCGGCGACGTCGGCAGCCTGCCCGACGACGACCGCCTGCACGAGCTGTTCTCGCGCTTCCCCGACGTCGCCTCCCCGGGTCGGGCCGACGCGGTGCCGGCCCCGAGGACCGACGTCGTCGCCCGCGAGCGCGACACGAACCAGTCGCACCTGCGGTTCACGTACCGGCCCGACGTCGACGCGTCCGATCCCGCGGTCCGCGCGGCGCTGACGATCTACAGCACGCTCCTCGGCGGCTCGATGGGCTCGCGGCTGTTCGACGAGATCCGCGAGCAGCGCGGGTTGGCGTACTCGGTGTCCGCGTCGGCGTGGTCGATCGGCGATGCGACGCAGCTGCAGCTCTCCGCCGGGCTCGACTCGTCGAAGTGCCTGGAGGCGTACGCACGCATGCGCGAGATCGTCGCCGAGTTGCACACCGACGGTCCGACCGAGGAGGAGGTGCAGCGGGCCCGGGCCTATGCCGCCGGCCGTCTGGTCCTCGCGTTCGAGAACAGTGGCGCGGTCGCCCGCCACGCCGCCACGCAGGCGATCGTGCACGGTGAGACGCTCGATCCGGACGTCGCGATCGCGGCGCTCGACGCGGTCACGATCGATCAGGTTCGTGACGTCGCCGCCCGGATCGACCCGAACGCCGCCGCGGTGGCCTGCGTCGGACCGCACGGGTCCGACGACTTCGCCTGGGCGGCGTAGGCCGGCGGCTACTCGCCGCCGAGCGGCGCGTTGGCGTCGCGGCCGATCGCGATCATCCGCTCGATCGAGCGTCGGGCCCGGTCCGCGGTCTCCTGCGGGACCTGGACCAGACCGGTGCCGTCGCGCAGCACGTTGCGGACCTTCGGCAGCGTGATCATCTTCATGTAGCCGCATGCGGCCTGGGTGTTGGCCGGGATGAAGTCCACGTCGGGCGCGGCCATCCGGAGCGGGTGGAGCATCCCGGTCTCGGTCGCGACGATCGCCGTGGTCCGCGGGGAGCCCGCACCGGCGCGCTTGGCCTTCGCGTCCTGATCGTGCGCGAAGTCGAGCATCCCGCCGGTCGAGAGCATGTGCACGCCCGACGTGTCGACGTCTCCGGCGGCCACGTACTCCATGACCTGGGTCGAGCAGCCGCACTCGGGGTGGATGAGGAAGTCGGCGTCGGGGTGCTGTGCCCGGACGGCGTCGATGTCGCTCGGGCGGATCCCGGCGTGGACGTGGCACTCGCCGTCCCACACGTGGAACCCGGTCAGCGG
>JBFWKS010000460.1:0-2700 GCA_050252545.1 Solirubrobacteraceae bacterium | reverse complement strand
CCAGCTCTCGATCACCGACGGGCTGACCATCGGCATCCCGGCGTTCTTCCTCGCGCTCATGCCCAACGCGCAGCGTTACATTCCGGGGTTTCTGCGACGTTCGCTGAGCTTCGCCGTTCCGGCGGGCGTGATCGTGGCGGTCACCCTCACCCTCTACACCCTCATCGTGCGGGGTGCCGAGACGCCGGTCGACGAGGTGCGGACGGGGGCGACGATCATCCTGGCCGTCGTGGGCATCTGGATCCTCGCGGTGCTGAGCCGGCCGCTCAACCGCTTCAAGGGCGCGGTCGTGGGAGGCATGTTCATCGCTCTGGTCGTGATCTTCTCGGTGGCCCTCTCGCGCCAGTTCTTCATGCTCGTCGACCCCGGCCAGACGACGGCACAAGTCGTGACGGCCGGCTGCATCGGCGCCATCGTGCTGATCGAGATCGTGCGGGCGGTGCAGCGCCGCTACGTCGCCCGAGCGCTGCAGGATGCCGCGCCGCACGCCATCTCGCACACCCGAGAGGTGTCGCGGCCGGTGCCGGTGACCATCGCCGTGGCGCTCGTCTACGTCGGCGGCCTGGCGAACGCCATGTTCGGGATTCTGTTCCTGCTCACCCGCTACGACGTCCCCGGCTCGCTGGTGATGAGCGTGTCGCTGATCGGCGCCGGCATCATCCTGTTCGGGCTGCTGTCGGTGGCCGCCGCCGCCGGGCTGGGCCGCGGCAGCGGACTGTCGCGCCTGTTCATCAGCGTGCTCGCGGTCGCCCTCGTCGGCCTGCAGCTGTGGAGCCTCGTCGTCGACCACGACTGGGACGGCTGGTCCGTCGCCCAGGTCGTCGTCTACGCCGCGGTGCTCGTGGCGGTGTGGGCACCGCCGGCGAACCGCTTCTTCCGTCCGGTCCTGCGAGCCGGGTCATGACGGCGCTGATCGTCACCGGCGGACCGGTGTTCGACGGGGAGCGACTGATCCCGGCGACGGCCGTCGCGGTGCGCGACGGGATCATCGTCGCGGTGGGATCGCTCGCCGATGCCCGCGCGGCCGCCCCGGGCGCCGACGAGCTGGATGCCGCGGGCGGCGTGATCGCGCCCTCGTTCGCCGACACCCACGTGCATCTGGGCCTCGTGGCCCTCGAGGCGCTGGACTGCAGCCTCGATGACGCCGGAAGCGAGGCGGGATGTCTGGAGCGGGTGCGCACCCACGCCGACTCGCTGGACCCGCAGGCATGGGTGCGCGGCGGCGGCTGGCGCGCGGAGTGGTTCGCGGGCGGTACGCCCTCGCGGGAGGCGCTCGATGCGATCGTTCCCGACCGGCCCGTACTCCTCCTCGACAGCGACAGGCACGGCGGTTGGGTGAACTCGCGCGCACTGGCCCTCGCCGGCATCGATCGCACGACCCCCGACCCGCCGGACGGGCGCATCGTCCGCCGTGCGGACGGCGAACCGCAGGGGACGCTGCGCGAGGGCGCCGTCGACCTCGTCGGACGCGTGGCGCCCGAGCCGAGTGCCGCCGCGCTGGCACCCGGCATCCGCGCGGGCGCCGATCACCTGATCTCCCTCGGTGTCACCGCCTGGCAGGAGGCCGCTCTGGCGTCGTTCGGCAGCATCCCCGACTTCACCGACGCGTACCATCTCGCGCTCGCCGCAGGACTGCGCGGTCGGCCCACCGGCGCGATCTGGGTGCCTCGCGACCTCACCGTGGACGGCGTCGATGCCTTCGTCGCCGGCGTCCGGGAGCGCGCCGACGCCGCGCACGCCACGGGCTTTCCCACGCGCACCGCCAAGCTCATGCTGGACGGGATCATCGAATCGAAGACCGCCGCGCTCGCGGACGGCTATCCCGACGGGTCGGCTGGTCTGCGCTACTTCTCCGATGAGCTCGTGCACCGTGTCGTCGCCGCGCTGAACGCGGCCGGTCTCGCCGTGCACGTGCACGCGATCGGCGATACCGCCGTCACCCAGGCGCTCGACGCGTTCGCCGCCGGCGCCGCCCCGACCGGTGTGCGCAACCACATCGCGCATCTGCAGGTCGTCAATCCGCGGGATGTGCCCCGATTCGCCGCGACCGGAACCACGGTGAACGCACAGGCCTTCTGGGCCTGCCGCAACGAGGTGATGCGCACGGTCACCGAGCCGCTGCTCGGGCCCGTGCGCGCGGCATGGCAGTTTCCGTTCGGCTCCCTCCGTCGCGCGGGTGCCGCCCTGGCGATGGGCTCGGACTGGCCGGTCTCGACCCCCGATCCGTGGGCGGCGATCGGCGTCGCCGTCACCCGTCGCGAAGTCGGCGTCGCGGATGCCGAGCCGCTCGGTTCCGGCGAGGCGCTGCCGCTGAGCGCGGCGCTGGCGGCATACACGAGCGGCTCGCACGAGCTGATCGGCGACGGTACCATCGGACGGATCCGTGCGGGCGCTGCCGCCGATCTCGCGGTGGCCGATCGCGATCCGTTCGCCGGCGCGCCCGAGGAGATCGGGTTCACGCGCACCGCGTGGACGGTGTGCGCCGGTGAGGTGGTCGGCGCTCACACGCACGCAGGCTCGGAGCGCGGCCGGGCAACGGCGTGCCCCGCCTGCGCGTGAGCGGCCGCGTCAGCCCGTGCAGCCGAGTCCGGCGCGCAGCGAGGTCATCAGGTCGATCTCGGCGGACTGCGTCGCGATGACGCCCTGAGCGACCGCGAGCGCACGGGGCTCGTGTCCGAGCTGCAACAGCGCCTGCGCCAT
>JBFWKS010000459.1:0-2702 GCA_050252545.1 Solirubrobacteraceae bacterium | reverse complement strand
CGGCCTGGACGCGCGGGTCGGTGAACGCGGGGCGCTCGTGTCGGGCGGGCAGGCCCAGCGCATCGCGCTGGCCCGGGCTCTGCTGCACGGCTTCCCCGTGCTCGTGCTTGATGAGCCGACCGCCGGTGTCGACGTCGACGCGTCCGACGCGCTGCTGGCCGACCTGCTCGGGGCGGTCGGTCCGGATCGTGCCGTCGTGCTGATCTCGCACGTGGACGTTCCCGCCGGCCTCGTCGACCGCACGGTGCGGCTGACCGGCGGGCGCATCGAAGACTGAGTTCAGCCGCCGATCGCGTTCATCCCGCGCGCCGGCTGCAGGAACGACGGGTCATCGATCGCATGTCCCGGAAGCTTGCCGGCGATGCACTCGTGCAACAGCGCGTCGATCGCGACGTCGTCGGCGCCCGCACGCAGCAGCGGCATGAGGTCGTACTCGTCGTTGGAGAACAGGCAGTTGCGCAGCTGCCCATCGGCGGTGAGGCGCAGGCGGTCGCAGGCGCCGCAGAACGGCGCCGTCACCGAGGCGATCACGCCGACGGAGGCCGGCCCGCCGTCGAGCAGGAAGCGCTCCGCGGGTGCGCCGCCGCGGCCGGGGACGGGCTCGAGGTGCCACCGGGTCGAGAGCGCTGCCAGGATCTCCTCGCGGGTCACCATGCGTGTGCGGTCCCACGTGTGCCCGGCATCCAGCGGCATCTGCTCGATGAAGCGCATCTCGGCGCCGTGATCGAGCGCGAAGGCGACGAGGTCGACGAGTTCGTCGTCGTTGATGCCGCGCATCGCGACCGCGTTGAGCTTGAGGGGGCGCAGTCCCGACGCGGACGCCGCGGCGATGCCTGCCACCACCTCGTCGAGGCGGTCGCGGCGGGTGAGGTCGCGGAAGCGGTCGCGGTCGAGGGTGTCGATCGAGATGTTGAGGCGGCGCAGACCGACGTCGATGAGGTCGGGCAGTACGTCGCCGAGACGGATGCCGTTCGTCGTCAGGGCAATGTCGACCGGCCCGTCGGGGCCTTCGACCGCGGCGAGCCGTCGCACGACCTCGACGATGTCGGCGCGCAGCAGCGGCTCGCCTCCCGTGAGCCGGAACGTGGAGATCCCGGATGCCGCGGCGATGCGCGCGACGCGCACGATCTCGTCCGTGGAGAGGATGCTCGTGCGCGCGAGCCATTCGTTGCCCTGCTCGGGCATGCAGTACGTGCAGCGCAGGGAGCAGCGATCGGTCAGCGAGATCCGCAAATCGCGGTGCACGCGGCCGAAACGGTCGACGAGCGGCGCGCCGGGGGCCGTCGGCAGCGCTGACGTGGCGCGTCCCGTACGCAGGGTGAGCGGGACGGCGGGCATGGTCCGAGGCTACCCGGCGAATGGAGGGGGAAGGCCGAATGGCGGATTTCGCCCGCCGAGCAGACGGATCGCCGCACGCTCGCGCACGGCTCGCCGGGCGCGCCCCACCGTTCTGAGAGGATCGGTGGATGAGTGAGAGCCTCGACGACGAGTTGGACCGCATCTTCGCGGCACGAGATCGCGATGACATGGCGCCGACGGTCGCGGCGCTCGAGGAGGTCCACGCGCGGCATCCCGAGCACGCGCGCGTTCTGTACGAGCTCGCGGGGGCATATGACACCGCCGGCGACGAGAGTGCGGCCGCGGCTCTGTATCCACGCGCGCTCGAAGCAGGCCTCACCGGCGACGTCCGCCGCCGATGCCTCTTGCAGTACGCCAGTACGCTGCGCAACCTCGACCGGCTCGACGACTCCCTCCGGGTGTTCGCCGACGCACGCCGCGAGTTTCCCGACGCGATCTCCCTCGCCGTCTTCCAGGCCCTCAGCCGACATGCCGCCGGCCAGGTCCACGCCGCCTTCGCCGAGTTGCTCGACGTCATCGCCGCGCACGCGCCGGCGACGGAACTGGATCGCTATCGCCCGGCTCTGCGGGCAAACGCCGACTTCCTGCGACACCTCGACACCGCTATCGACACCGAGACGTGACACCAGCACGCCGCCGGCGCCGATTCATGCGGCGACGATCCGCACGTCGGCGGTGTCCACCGACAGGACCACCCGGTCGCCCTCCGCAATCGCCGCGGCCAGCATCTGTGCCACGGTGAGTTCACAGACGATCGCCGGCGACGCCGTGTGCACGCGCGCGCCCGAGGGCGTTGCCTCGATGCGTTCGACGCGCGCCGACCATGTCGCGACGCCATCGATCGAGCCCGGGCCCGCGACGCCGGCATCCGCGGCATCGAGCCGCACGGCACCGATCGGGATGAGCGCCGCGGCGTCGCCCTCGACGCTCGAGGGTGCGGGCAGACGCAGCCGGTCGGCCGCCCACACGCCGTCCTCCACCCGCCCGGCCGCCCGGTTGACGCCGGCGAGCGCCGCGACGAAGTCCGTCGCCGGCGTCGTCAGGACCTCACGCACCGCACCGGACTGCGTCACGCGCCCGGCTTCGAGCACGACGAGGCGATCCGCGACCGCGACGGCATCCACCACGTCGTGCGTGACGAACACCGCCGTGGTGCCGGCGGCGCGTAGCCGCTCGGCGAGCATCCGACGCAGATCGGCCACCGTGACAGGATCGAGCGCCGTGAAGGGCTCATCCAGCAGAAGCACACGCGGGACGGTCGCAAGCGCACGGGCGAGCGCGACCCGCTGCTGCTGACCGCCCGACAGTTCGGCCGGGCGGCGATGGCCGACCCCGGCGAGCCC
>JBFWKS010000458.1:0-2709 GCA_050252545.1 Solirubrobacteraceae bacterium | reverse complement strand
ACGCTGCAGCGAGCAGTCGCGGGTCGAGACGACGACGACGTTGCCGTGCTGGTCGGCGAGGCACTGGGTCTCGACGTGGCGGGGCTTCTCGAGGTACTTCTCGACGAAGCACTCGCCGCGCCCGAACGCGGCGACCGCCTCGCGTGTGGCCGATTCGAACAGCTCGGCCACCTCTTCGCGCTGGTAGGCGACCTTGAGGCCGCGCCCGCCACCGCCGAATGCGGCCTTGATGGCGATGGGCAGGCCGACCTGGTCGGCGAATGCGAGCACCTCGGACGCGTCGGCGACGGGGTCGCTCGTGCCGGCGGCGAGCGGTGCGCCCACCTTCTCGGCGACGTGGCGGGCAGACACCTTGTCGCCCAGGCGCTCGATGGCGTCGGGGCCGGGGCCGATCCAGGTGAGGCCGGCGGCGATGACGGCGCGTGCGAAGTCGGCGTTCTCGGCGAGGAACCCGTAGCCCGGGTGCACGGCGTCGGCGCCCGAGCGGCGCGCGACGCCGAGGATCTTATCGATGACGAGGTAGGTCTCGGCGCTCGTGGTGCCGCCCAGCGCATACGCCTCGTCGGCGAGCTGGGCGTGCATGGCGTCGCGATCCTGGTCCGCATAGACGGCTACGGAGGCGATACCGCTGTCTGTGGCGGCCCGGATGATGCGGACGGCGATCTCGCCGCGGTTGGCGATGAGCACTTTACGAATGCGCGACATGACGTAAAGCCTATTCCAGGGCGAGGGGTGAGCCTTGGATATCCCACACAAAGCTCTGCGCGGTTTGCTGCCGAGAAGCACAATCCGCGACGCGTAGCGCGGCGGCGAGGATCTCGTGGTCGGCGGTCCGCGTGCGGTCCCCTGCGGACCGGATCCCGATCCTCCGAGTGTCGGTGCCGACGAGTAGGGTAGGAGGCGTATCGGGCAGCCGGTTCCGCGGACCGCCCACGACCCCGAGGAGGGCCCCAATGACCAGCAAATCGCAGCTCGATGCTCTGCTGAAGAACGTGCCGGTCGGCGACCTTGCGGCGCGGTTCGGCGTGGACGAGTCGATCGTCGATGCCGCGGTCCGCCAGGCGCTGCCCGGCCTGGTCGGCGGCATGGCGGTGAACGCGAGCGGTTCGGAGGGCGCGGGCGAGCTCGAGCGGGCGCTGCAGAAGCACGTTCCGGCCGAGACCGCGGGCGGGAGCGCAAAGCCGAAGCTCAGGGCGATCGACACCGACGACGGCGAGAAGATCGTGGGCCATGTGCTCGGCGACAAGCAGGGCGACATCGCCCGCGCCCTGGGCGAGCAGTCGGGCGACTCGGTGATTGCGGATCTCGTCCCCAAGCTGCTGCCGATCCTCGCCCCCATCGTGATGCAGTTCCTCGCCGGGCGCCTCGGCGGCGGCTCCGCGGGCTCGGCCACCGCCTCGGGCGGCGACGGACTGGGGGGCATGCTGGGAGACCTGCTCGGCGGACTCCTGGGCGGCGGATCGGCGCAGAGCGGATCCTCGAAGTCCTCGAATTCGGGCGGTGATCTCGGGGACGTGCTGGGTGGCCTGCTCGGCGGAGGATCGGGCGGATCGGGCGGCGGCCTGGGCGGGTTGCTGGGCGGGCTCCTCGGCAAGTAGCGCGCGGTCTGCAGACCAAGACACACAACAGCTGAGCGTCGAAAGGCAACATCGTGGTCAACCCAGACATCCAGGGCAGGGTCTACCCGCCCACCGCGCCGTATCTCGTCGGCCGCGAGAAGGTGCGCGAGTTTGCGCGCGCCGTGCTGAGCCGGTCGCCGCTGAGCCACGATCCCGAGGCGGCCCGTGCGGCCGGTTTCGCCGACGTCGTGGCCCCACCGACGTTCGCCATCGTGGTCCAAGATCTGACGCTGCAGCAGCTGCTCGCGGACGACGAGGCCGCGGTCGACTTCTCGCGCGTCGTGCACGGCGACCAGCGCTTCGCCCACAGCCGCCCCATCGTCGCGGGCGACGAACTCACGGGCACGATGACCGTGACGAGCGTCAAGCAATTGGGCGGCAACAGCATGGTCACCTCGGCGACGCAGATCGTCGACGCATCCGGCGAGCACGTCGTCACCGCGACCAGCACGCTCGTGGTACGAGCGGAGGAGGACGCATGAGCGCCCCGGTGTTCGAGGATCTGGCCGTCGGCGACGTCGTCGACGAGAGCGCCTTCGTCCTCACTCGCGACCGCCTCGTGAGGTATGCAGGTGCGTCGGGCGACTTCAACCCCATCCACTACCGAGACGACGCGGCTCAGTCGGTCGGGCTGCCGGGAGTGCTCGCCCATGGCATGCTCACGATGGGGGCTGCGGCCTCGCCCGTCATCGAGTGGGTCGGTGCGGCCGGCTGGGTGCGCGACTATCAGGTGCGCTTCACCCGCCCCGTGCCGGTGAACGGCCGAGAGGGTGCCGAGGTGTCGGTCATCGCGACGGTGGGAGCCGTCGACTCCGAGGCGCGCACGGCGCGCATCGACCTGCGCGTGGTGTTCGCCGAGCAGACGGTGCTGGGCAAGAGCCAGCTGCTGGTGCAGTTCCGGTGAGCGGCCGGTACGCGGCCGACACCGCGGATGATTCCGAGTCGCCCCCGCTGGCCGAACTGACCACGATGCGCGTGGGCGGCCCTGCCGAGCGGGTGCTCGTCGCGCGTACGGCGGAGGAGCTCGTCCGTCTCGCCCTCGAGCTATGGGACGAGGGTGAGGATTGGCTGCTGCTCGGCGGCGGATCGA
>JBFWKS010000457.1:0-2712 GCA_050252545.1 Solirubrobacteraceae bacterium | reverse complement strand
CGCCTTCCACATCGCTGTGGACCTGGGGACCGAGATCGAGAACCACACCCCCTGCTTGCGGCAGTCCTTCAGCAGATCGATCCGGTAGAAGCCGGAGTCGAAGCGGGCACTGACCTCGCCGTGCCCTTCGGGCAGACACTGCAGCGTTCGAGCGAGCAGCTGGCGCGGCTCTTCGCCTCTGGTCGACGCGTTACCGGCGAGCAGCTCGCTGCCGAGGATCCGGCCACGCTGCGCCCACGAACACAACAACGGCTGATAGGCCGTCTGGCCCTGGTGGGTCATGCCGGCGCCCTGCTTCTGGCGGCCGTGGACCTCGACGATCGTGGAGTCGTAGTCCAACGTCACCGGACCGCCAACCGCCCGCCCGAGCTGCAGATCCATACTGTTGGCGCACCCCGAAAACGCGTGCTCCGCGGCCCGCAGATGCGACCGGCGAAACCGCGTCATCAGCTGGCACATCGTCGATGCAGCCGGGACGTCTCTCACCGCCCGCAACTCCGCGCCGGCCTCGTCCGCGCGCAGGCGTTCGAGGTCCAGCACGCTGTCGCCACCCAACAGCATCGACTCCGCAAGCGCCACCAGCACCTCGCCCGCCGACGCACCACGCTTGCGCTGCTTCACCGGCTTGAGTCCGCCGACCCGAGGCGCGTCGTTCATCGCCCGGTCCAGCGCGGCGATCAGGTCCAGCCGGCGCGCGAGCTCACCGACGACCGCGCCGCCGCCGAACGGCGTCAACGACTGGTCGTCGGCCCGAATCTCGACCTTGCCCAAAGGCGCGGCCTTCGGCCGCGCGCTGCGCGCGCGGCTCTTCCCATTCGTCTTCACCGACACGGTGAACCTCACAAGCTGCCGACAACTCGATCGATCCACCGTTCCAAACAGGCCGGACAACACCGACCCGGATCCCTTACTCAGGAATCACGGTCAGAGCCCGAACACGCGCCGAGCGTTGCCGTCGAGGAACAGCTCGCGCGCCTCGTCGTCCAGGCCCAGGCCATCCAGGCCGGCGAGCGCGTGGGCGGCGGGGATCATCGGATGGTTGGTGCCGAAGAGGACCTTCCGGCGGCCGCTGCGGTCGCGCAGGTAGGCGACGAGCTCCGGCGGGTACCGCTCGACGGTGTAGGCGGAGGTGTCGATGTAGACGTTCTCGTGCTTGCGGCAGACGGCGACCATCTCCTCCGTCCACGGATAGCCGATGTGCCCGCCGACGATCGTCAGCTCGGGGAGGTCCAGCGCGACCTGATCGATGTAGGGGATCGGGCGGCCGGTCTCCGACGGGCGCAGCGGGCCGGTGTGGCCGACCTGGGTGCAGAACGGCACGCCGAGCTCGATGCACGCGGCGTAGAGCGGGTAGTAGCGACGGTCGGTCGGCGGCGCCTCCCACAGCCACGGCACGACCCGCAGACCGACGAAGCCGAGCTCGCCGACGCAGCGGCGCAGCTCGCGGACCGCGTCCATCGGCCGGCGCAGGTCGACGGACGCGATCCCGCGGAGGCGGTCGGGATGGGCGGCGACCCAGCCCGCCACCTCGTCGTTGCTCACGAGCGCGCCCTCCGGACCGTGCCAGGCGCTGAGCAGGCCGATGTCGACCCCGCCGGCGTCCATCGCCGCGAGCGACTGCTCGATCGGCGGCTCCTCGTCGGGCACCTCGAGCCCCGTCCACCGCCGCAGCGACCCGAGCATGTCGTGCCCGAGGAAGCGGCGGGTGGGGTGCTGCATCCACGCGTCGACGGTCATGCCCGGAGGGTAGGTGCGCCCACCGGGTCGCGTCCAGGGTGGATCGTGGACGGCGCGACGCGTCACACGGCGAAGGGCGCCGTCGAAGCGCCGACCGCCCGGTCCGCCCCCCTCCTCCTCAGAGCGGGGAGAGGGTGATCGGCAGGCCGTCGCCGGGCTGCGGACCGGTGCCGAACGTCATCGACGGCTCGTAACCGTCGGGGATCGAGAACCGGCGCGTCAGGAGGAGCTGGTGGAGCATCGCCTTGACCTCCATCTGCCCGAAGAACATGCCGATGCACTTGTGCGCGTTGCCCCCGAACGTCGTCCACGCGTACTTGTGCGACCGGTCCTCGGCCCGCTCCGGGAGGAACCGCTCCGGGTCGAACGTGTCCGGGTCGTTCCACCACGGCTCCATGCGGTGGCTCGGGTAGATCCCGATGAGCATCCGGGTGCCCTTGGGGACGAACCGCCCGTCGAGCTCGGTGTCCTTGATCGCCCGTCGGCCGAGGATCCCGACCGGCGCGTTGATCCGCAGCGTCTCGCGGAAGCACAGGTCCATCAGCGGCAGCTCATCGACGTTGGAGTAGTCGATCCGCTCCACGCCGACGGCGCGGCACTCCTCACGCAGACGCTCCTGCCACTCCGGATGCTTGGCCAGGTAGTAGACCATCATCGACAGCGAGAGCGTGCTCGTGTCGTGGGCGGCCATCATCGTGAAGATCATGTGGTTCACGACGTCCTCGTCGGTGAACCGCTCGCCCTCCGCGGTCTCGGCGCGACAGAGGACGCTGAACAGGTCCTTGCCGTCGCCGGTGCGCTTGACGGGGATCTGCCGGCTGAAGTGCTCGATCAGCAACCTTCGGCTCTTCAGCCCGCGGTGCCAGCGACCGCCGGGCACGTCGCGACGGATCAGCGCCTGCCCGCCGACGACGCATTCCTCGAAGGCGTGGTTGAGCGCGTCCGCCTCGGCACCGATCTTCTCGCCCATGAAGA
>JBFWKS010000456.1:0-2717 GCA_050252545.1 Solirubrobacteraceae bacterium | reverse complement strand
GGGAGTCGTGCGGGCCGAACTCGTGACCGGCACCGGGCTGCGCCTCGATCAGCTGCGCACCGAGGATCGCACCTCGGAGAGCACTCCGCAAGACGAATGGATCGCCGAAGCCGTCGGAGCCCTGGCCAGCACCGGGCGGGGCGACGGCTTGCAGCAGCAGCTCGGCGATCACGGCGTCGGCTTCGTGCTGCTGCGCAGCACCGAGGGCGGGGACGACGACGTCGAGCGTGCGCGCCTGCAGTCCTCCCTCGACCAGCAGACCGCGCTGTCGAGCGCCGGGCAGACCGACCACGGGCTCCTCTGGCGCCTGCAGGGCGAGGTCTCCCAGACCGACGGCGAAGAGGTGCAGAGCGTCTCGAGCCCGCTGGAAGGCACGACTCTGAGCGGCCTCACCGTGTGGTGGGTGCAGATCGTCGTGCTGCTCGGCATGCTGCTGCTCGCCCTCCCCACCGGCGAGGTCGTGGAGCGGCCCGAGCGCAGACGGAAGGGCGGCGGATCCTCTGCGGCGCTCAAGGCTGCAGCCGCCACTCCGAGTGCGAGTGCGGTCGGTGGTCCGGCATATGAGCCGGTCGTCGAAGCCGCGGATGTCGATCCTGCGGACATCGATCCTGCAAACATTGATCCGGCGGACGCCGGCCCCGCGGCCTCTGATCCCGCCGACTCGGTATCCGCAGACTCGGTCTCTGCCGACTCGGAGTCCGCCGATCCTGCGGATGATTCGCCTCCCGAAGGCGCCCCCGGGCCGGAGACCCCCGCTGAACCCGGTTCCGAGCGGCCGGAAGGAGGCGACCGATGAGCGGCGAGAGCACAGGCAACGACAATGTCGGCCGAGCGCTGCGCGGCGGTGCGCGGGCGCTCACCGGCGTGCTCGTCATCGGTGCAGCAGCGGCTGCGGCCGTGGCCCTGGGCTCCGCGCCGTTGCCGAGCGTCGAGCGCCAGCCCGTCTCCCTCACGGTCGACACCCTGCGCGGTGCCGAGCGGCAGTTCGTGTGCCCCGGATCCTTCGCAGAACTGGGCGCCGACTCCTCTCGCCCGGGTGTGGCGGTGCCGGTGGGAGTCGCGAACCTCTCGATCGCCGGCAGCGCGACCTCTCAGAGCGAGCTCGAGCGCGAAGAGGCGGGCGGCAGCGCCCCCGCCGTGCTGAGCGTCCCCGCAGGAGATGTCTTCGCCGCGGCGCAGACCCAGGCGATCGTCAGCGACACCCTGCGAGGCCTCACCGCCGCGGCCTGCACCGAGCCCGCCAACGAGCAGTGGCTCGTCGGCGGCACCACCGTCGTCGGCGCCTCGACGACCCTGAACCTCGGCAACCCCTACGACGTACCCGCGACGGTGCGGCTCACCGTCTACGACGAGAACGGAAAGATCGACTCGTCGCTGACGACCGGGGTGCTCGTCCCGGCCCGCAGCGAGCGGATCGTCTCGCTCAACGGCTACGCCCCCGCACGCGAACGACTCGTCGTGCGAGTCGACAGCACCGGTGCCGCGGTCGTCGCATCGCTCGGCATCGGCCAGGTCACGGGGCTGCAGCCCTTCGCCGTCGACACGGTCACGCGCCAGCTCGCGGGGGAGACGACGCTCGTCGTGCCCGGTGTCGCGAACCTCAGCGATCACGAGCACGGCCCCGGCGATACGGGGGAGGCCGACGCCTTCCCCGTGATCGTGCGCGCCTTCT
Organism: Solirubrobacteraceae bacterium; assembly: GCA_050252545.1. Lineage (GTDB taxonomy): Bacteria > Actinomycetota > Thermoleophilia > Solirubrobacterales > Solirubrobacteraceae > Patulibacter. The sequence continues at coordinate 1,045 of JBFWKS010000456.1, read as the reverse complement.
CGACCACCGGCGAGAGCGGAACCGCGTCGGTGCGCGCCCTCTTCGCCGACGGCACCGACGAGGATCTCGGCACCATCGAGCTCGCCGCGTCGGCGGTCGGCGAGCTGAGCGTCGCGCACTGGCCCGAAGAGGCCTCCGCAGTGGTGATCGACGCGAACGTGCCCGTCGTCGGAGGGGTGCTGGGATCCGCGAACTCCGGCCCCGACCACGACTACGCCTGGTTCGCCCCCGCACCCGCTCTGGAGGGCGAGGTCGTGGCATCCGTGGCCGGCGGCGGCCTGGTGCTCGCGAACCCCGGCGAGGTCGACGCTGAGGTGAGGATCACCGGCTTCAGTTCGCTGGCCGCACCCGACGCGGAGGATGCGACCGGGGGCGGGCCTGCCGACGGCGAGTCTGGGATCGATGGATCGGCGAGCGGATCCGTGCCCGAAGGCGAGGCGGAGACTGCGGAGCAGACGGTGATCGTGCCCGCCGGCGGAGCGATCGCGCTGAACGTGCCGGCGACGATCAGGATCAGCTCTTCGGCACCCGTGCACGCCGCCGTGCGGATCGCATCAGGCGGCAACATCGCCGGCTACCCGGTGCTCGGCGAGCCGGATCGGGTGAGCAGCCTCACCGTCTATCCCCGCTGAACCAATGCTCAACCGATGCATGCTGAACCGATGCATGCTGAACCGACGCCGTACCGCTGCTGACCCGCTGCCGCTTCGCGGCCGGATGCCGCGGATCAGCGTGTCGGATCCTGCGGATCAGCGATTCGGGTCATGGCGCAGCAGCGTCCACCCGTCGGGCGGGCTCAGCGTCACCTCGTGCCGAGCGCAGAGATCGAGCGCCGGCGGTTGCCGCACGGGGCTGAGCGGACCGACCGCCATCGTGCGCCCCTCGTAGTCCGCGGTGAGCGTCGCCGTGGCGGGGGAGCCGCAACCGACGCGGGCGCACATCCGATCCGTCCCCTCATCCACTCTCCCACCTTAGACTTGAACCATGACAAGGCAGGTGAGGCGGCACGGGCGGCGGGCGATCCGATCCTCCATCGCCGGGCCCG
>JBFWKS010000455.1:0-2718 GCA_050252545.1 Solirubrobacteraceae bacterium | reverse complement strand
ATCAGCCACGGCGTGCCAGTGCCCGCTGCAGCTGCAAGAACGCGGTGTAGTTGGCGACGACCTCGACGCGCCCGGGCGGGCACGACGCGATCGCGGCCATCGTGTCGTGCACCAGCGTGTGTTCGACGCCGGCGTACCCGAGGCGCACCGCCAGGTCGGTGCCGCGTTCCCCCGCGGCGACGAGGCACCTTTCCGAAGCGGTGCGCCCGAAGTGCTCGAACCGGACGTCCCACAGCCACGACAGGTCCTCCCCGTCGGGCACCTGCCCGTTGACCGCGATGACGACCCCGGCCACGTGCTTGTCCACCATCGACAGCGCCTCCGACCAGCCGGCCGGGTTCTTGGCCAGTAATAGCCGGGCCTCGTGGCGGCCGATTCGCACGGTGCGGTAACGCCCGGCGACCTCGTCGACCTCCGATACCGCCGCCAGCGCCCGCACGGGATCGGCGCCCAGCGTGACGGCGGCGGCCACGGCCTGGGCGGCGTTGCCCCGGTTGACCGCCCCCGGCAGCGCCAGCCGCATCGGCAGTGCCAGGCCATCCGGCCCGTAGAGGGTCTCGTCGTCGAACCGCCACCGTGGGCGGGGCCGCTTGAAATCCGCGCCGGTGGAATACCAGTGGCCTTTCTCGCGGACGATCACCTCGCCGCTGCGCGGGCAGCTGACCGAGTCGTTCACCCACGCACCGCCGGCGGCCACCCACACCACGTTCGGGCTGTCGTAGGCGGCCGAGGTCATCAGCACGTCGTCGCAGTTGGCGACGACCACCGCCGGCCGGTGGCGGGCCAGACCGGCCCGGAGCGCGCGCTCGATGGCGTTGATCTCGCCGACGCGGTCGAGCTGGTCGCGCGACAGGTTCAGGAGCACGACAACCGCGGCCCCCACCTCATCCAGGACGTGCGGGACGTGCATCTCGTCGACTTCCAGCACCGCCAGTTCGGCGTCGCGGCCGGCGGCCAGCGCGGCCACCAGGCCGGCGTCCATGTTGGCGCCCACGGCGTTGGTCGCCACCGGCCCGAGGGTGCCCAGCGCCGCCGCTGTCATCCTCGTCGTGGTCGACTTGCCATTCGTTCCGGTGACCACGACCGTGCGCCGGCCCGCGCCGAGCTGACGCAGCACCGAACGGTCCAGCGTCATCGCGACCAGGCCGCCGATCATCGCCCCCGCCCCGCGGCCGGTCACCCGCGATGCCCAGCGCGCGCCGGCTCCCGCTGCCAGGGCCAGGCGCGCGCGGGTGGTGATCACCCCGGGAGTTTAAAGGCAGGGTATAGGCCGTTTAACGGCGACACGGTGCCGAGTGATCCGACGGCGTCGGCCCGGCGTGCCATCCTGGCGTGCATGAACCGGGTGTCATGGGGGCGGCCGGCCAGCGAGCCGGGCCGCGGCTGGGCGGTCGTCGACGTCGAAACCTCCGGGTTTCGTCCGGGCCGGGCGCGCATCATCAGTCTCGCCGCGCTCGGCCTCGACGCCGACGGGCGGGTGGAGCGGTCGGTGGTGAGCCTGCTCAACCCGGGGGTGGACCCGGGCCCCACCCATGTGCACGGCCTGACGGCCGCGATGCTCGGGGGCCAGCCGCGGTTCGCCGACATCGCCGGCGATTTGGCCGAAGTGCTGCGCGGCCGCACACTGGTGGCGCACAACGTCGCGTTCGACTACGCGTTCCTAGCCGCCGAGGCCGAACTCGCTGGAACCGAACTTCCCGTCGACGCCGTCATGTGCACCGTCGAGCTGGCCCGCCGGCTCGACCTCGGGGTCGGTAACCTGCGGCTGGAGACCCTGGCCGCGCACTGGGGAGTGTCCCAGCGGCGCCCGCACGACGCCTTCGACGACGCCAGGGTATTGACCGGCGTGCTGGCGTCGGCGCTGCGGCGGGCCCGCGAACGCGACGTCTGGCTGCCGGTGCGTCCGGTCACCCGGCGACGGTGGCCCAGCGGCCGCGTCACCCACGACGAGCTGCGGCCGCTCAAGGCGCTGGCCTCGCGGATCCCGTGCCCCTACCTCAACCCGGGACCGTTCGTGCGGGGCCGGCCGTTGGTGCAGGGCATGCGGGTGGCGCTGGCCGCCGAGGTCAGGCGCACCCACGAGGAACTCGTCGAGAGGATCCTGCACGCCGGGCTCGCCTACAGCGACACCGTCGACCGGGACACGTCGCTAGTCGTCTGCAACGCCGCGGCTCCCGAGCGGGGCAAGGGCTATCTGGCCCGGCAACTGGGGGTGCCTGTGGTGACTGATGCACACTTCATGGACTGTGTCGGCGCCGTCGCCAGCGGCACGAACACGGAGCAGTTCACCGACGCCTCCGCGCTGGACACGCAGCTGGCCCTGTTCTGACGGCTGCCGGTCCGGCACCTCGCGCCGGAGGGTATCGAACTCGTCCGGGGATCGATAGGTGGGCGGTGGTCGCGAAGGCGGCGATGGCCAACCACGCGAAGCCCCGCGAGGTGCGCCGCACGGTGATGCTCCATCCGTCGGCGGTGCCTCTAGCCGCGGGAGGCGCGGTTGACCGCCGACACGACCGCGCGCAGCGACGCGGTAGTGATCGACGACGCGATGCCGACGCCCCACACCGTCTTGCCGGAGACGGGGCCGGATGCGCGCCGACCCGCTTCGCCCGGCTCCGCCGCGCTCGCGATCGTCACGGGGCCGGATGCGCGCCGACCCGCTTCGCCCGGCTCCGCCGCGCTCGCGATCGTCACGGGGCCGGATGCGCGCCGACCCGC
>JBFWKS010000454.1:0-2729 GCA_050252545.1 Solirubrobacteraceae bacterium | reverse complement strand
GTCCAGGCTGTGGGCCAGGAGGCCCCCTTCCACATACAGGACGTCGACATCCTCCTCGCCCGCGGACTGGCTGGTGCCGCCGTCCACCACGGTGTGGTTGGAGAACTGGGCCGTGATGTCGTCCGCGCCCGCGCCGGCCTCGATGGTGTCGTTGCCGCCCGCGCCGCTGATGATGTCGTCGCCGTCGTCGGTGACGAGGTGGTTGGCGCCGGAGCTGCCGAAGACGGTGTCGGAGCCCTTGCCGGTGAACACGCTCTCGAATCCGGAGATGGTGTCGGAGCCCGCCACGAAGCGATCGCCGCCGGAGGTCTGGCTGACGGTCCCGGGCAGGGTGATGTCGATGCCGGTATCGGCCGCGGAGTAGTCCAGGGTATCGAGGCCGTGGCCGCCCGCGAGGGATTCGGCCCCCAGGCCGCCGCGGATGAAGTCGTCGCCGTCGCCGCCCTCCACGGTGTCGTAGTCCCCGGTGTTGGCCGCCTCCACGATGACGTTGTCCAGACCCACCACCTCGGAGCCGGTGTACCAGTCCACGGTGATGGCGATGCCGTCCAGGTTGTCCAGGACGTCGCCCAGACCCAGGAAGTTGCCGGTGGTCAGGGAGACGTCGTAGGTCAGCCAGTCGCCCTGGCCGGCCACGGCGAAGAAGGAGCAGGCGGCGGATACGGGGCCCTCCTCCGACTCGCCATAGAGGGTCACGGTCACGATGGGCTCGTCTTCGCCTCCCAGCAGGGTGCCGCCCCCGTCCGAGATCAGGCACAGGTCGAAGGAAAGGATGCCGTTCAGGAGGCTGCCGAGGTCGCCCGACCAGTCGTCGCTCAGGAAGGTCACGCCGTCGGCGCCGTCGGTGTCCGTGCCCTGGAGGTAGAAGTTGTCGGCATCGCCTTCCTCCGTGGCCACGGTGTCGCCGTAGCCCGCCGACCACTGGTCCGCGGTGTCGTTTTCAAAGGTGGCCCAGCGCCAGGCGTCGCCGCTCAGGCTGTCGTCTCCGGACTCGCCCATCAGGGAGTCGCACCCGGCCCCGCCGATGAGCCGGTCGTCGCCGCCGCCGCCGACGAAGGTGTCGGTCCCGTCGTAGCCGCGCATCCAGTCGTCTTCCGCCGTGCCGGTGAAGCCCTCGACGTTCTCGAAGGTCTGGTCCCCGTTGGCGATGTCGCCGCCGATGAGCACCCGGCCCGACCCGACCACGGAGTCGGCGTCGGAGGAATATTCCACGAACACGCCCTGGCCCACGTTGGAGTAGTCCAGGACGTCGTAGCTGTAGCCGCCGTCCACGTTCACGGTGCCCGTGCCCATGACCACGGTGTCGTCGCCGGTGCTGCCGACGAAGCTTTCCATGCCGTCGAAGGTGGTGTCCACGCCGTCGCCGGTGGCCGTGCCGGAGCCGTCCCCGGCCGAGATGTCGAGCTGGATCGAGGTGCCCGTCACGGGGCTGAAGTCCAGGATGTCCGCGCCGGCGTCGCCGTGGAGTTCGTCCATGCCCCCGCTGGCGTAGACATGGTCGTCGCCAGTCCCGGCGTCGATGCGGTTGTCCCCGCTGTCGCCCTCCAGGGTGTCGCCGTAGTCCGAGCCCACCAGGTCCTCGAAATTGGCGAGGATGTCGCCCTCGGCCCAGCCCCCGGTGTTGCCCGAGGCGTTCAGGACCACGTCCACCCCGGCGTCGGACCCGGAGTAGTCCACCACGTCGTGGTCGAACCCGCCGTCCAGGCTGTCCGCCCCGGCCCCGCCGACCATGGTGTCGTCGCCGTCGCCGCCCACGAGGGTGTCGTCCCCGGCCCCGCCGGTGAGCACGTCGGCGTAGTTCGTGCCCGTGACGCTGAACATCCCGTCGCTCTCGGCCGAGCCGTCGAAGGTCAGGGCGTCGCAGGAGCCCGCGGCGTTGAAGGCCAGGGTCCTGTCTTCGGCCACCAGGGTGTCCGCGGTGACCACCTCGGTGGCCCCGGCGGCGTTGAGGTAGACCTTCTCCACGTTGGTGACGCCGTCCAGGGCATCGGCCGAGGAGATGGCCGAGAGGGTCAGGGTGTCGTTGTTGCCGCTCCCGCCGTCCAGGCTGGCGATCTGCACGGCGTCGTAGACCGTGATGCTGTCGTCGGACGCGGAGCCCGTGAGGTCGAACTGGAATTCGGTGTCCGTGACGACGGTGGTGGAGAGCTGCAGGTTGGCCTCGCAGACCTGGCTGGCGTCGATGCTCAGGGCGGTCAGCCCGGCGACCGTGGCGGTGGCGAGGGTCAGGGCGGCCAGGTGGGGCAGGAGGCCCGTGCGCAGCACGATGTGCTCCACGTTGGTCACGCCGTCGAGCTCGTTGCTCTGGCCCGAGACGTTGTAGGTCAGCCAGTCCTCGCCGTCCCCTCCGTTCACGGAGCCGTACATCCAGCCGCCGCCCAGGCTGTCGTTGTAGGCCAGGCCGGCCAGGGTCACGTGGTCGTCCGCCGTGCCCGTGGTCATGTCGATCACGCCGTCGTCCGCGCTCGCGGAGTCCCAGGTCAGGGCATGGGTGTCCGGACCGAAGACGTGCACCCGTTCGCCCACGCCCATCAGGCTGTCGGTGCCCAGCTCCACGTCCGTAGCGACGTCGCCCATGAAGATGTAGTCCATGCCGGAGACGTGATCGAGGTCGTCGCTGCCCGCGCCCGAGTCGGTGAAGTTCAGGGTGTCGGTGAAGTCGCCGCCGACGATGGTGTCGCCGCCGGTGAGGTAGGTCCCCATGTCGACCTGGTTGGCCCCGTCGCCCG
>JBFWKS010000453.1:0-2730 GCA_050252545.1 Solirubrobacteraceae bacterium | reverse complement strand
GCCAAGCTCCTGCACGAGGCGAGCGGCACGCCGCTGGACGACGAGGACGAGATCCCGATCATCCGGCCGAAGGACCGCTGGGAGGACCGCTCCGGCGGCAAGGGCCCGCGCGACCGGGAGCGGGGCCAGCGCCCCGACCGCGGGGATCGCGGACCGCGCCGCGGTGGCCCGCCTGGCCCGATGACGCGCCTGTACGTCTCGGCGGGTCGTCAGGCCGGGGTGCGACCGCAGGACATCGTCGGCGCGTTCGCCGGCGAGTCGTCGCTCAGCGGCCGCGACATCGGCGCGATCCAGATCCACGACCGGTTCGCGCTCGTCGAGGTCCCCGCCGACCGCTCCGACGAGGTCGTCAGCGACCTCAAGGGCCTGGTCATCAAGGGCCGCAAGGCCAACATCCGCCCCGATCGCGGATACCAGGACTGACCCTCCGGGGCTGCCGCGGATCGCAGGGGGCGGCACGGCGGCCGGCCCCCGCCGACTCGACAGCGGGTCGGTCGGCCAGCGCCCCACGATGGTGAGACGACCCGCTCCCGACGGGCTCACGGTCTACAACCGCGCCGCCAGCCGCACGCCCTGGTCGATCGCCCGCTTGGCGTCGAGCTCGGTGGCGACGTCGGCACCACCGATGACGTGCACCGACGCGCCGGCGTCGCGCAGCGGAGCGACCAGATCGCGGCGCGATTCCTGCCCGGCGCAGATCACGACGTTGTCGACGGCGAACGTCCGCGGCCGGCCGTCGACGGTCACGTGCAGGCCGTCGTCGTCGATCCGGTCGTAGGCCACGCCACCGACCATGTCGACCCGGTGCTGCTGCAGCGACGCGCGGTGGACCCAGCCCGTCGTCTTCGCCAGGCCGGCGCCGATCCGCGTGGTCCTGCGCTGCAGCAGATGGACCTCCCGGGCGACGGGCGGTGCCTCGGGCGCGACGATCGCACCGCGCTGGTGCTCCGTCTCGGTGACGCCCCACTCGCGCTGCCACGCGGCGACGTCGAGCGTCGACGACTCGGTCACCGCCAGGAACTCCGACACGTCGACCCCGATCCCGCCCGCGCCGACGACCGCGACGCGCCGGCCGACGTCGGCGCCCTCGAGCACCTCGGCGTAGCCCAGCACGCTCGGGTGGCCGATGCCGTCGATCGCGGGGGTGCGCGGCGCGACGCCGGTCGCGAGCACGACCTCGTCGTAGCCCGCCGCGAGGAGCGTCGCCGCGTCGACGGGCCGATCCAGATGCAGCCGCACCCCGGTGGTCTCGATCCGACGCCCGTAGTACCGGATCGTCTCGCGGAACTCCTCCTTGCCCGGAACCCGCATCGCCAGGCGGAACTGGCCGCCGATCGCCGACCCGGCCTCGAACAGGTCGACGACGTGCCCGCGCTCGCCGAGCGTCGTCGCGCACGACAGCCCCGCCGGTCCCGCGCCGACGACGGCGATCCGTCGCGGTCGTGGGGCCGGACGGATCGGCAGCTCGGTCTCGTGCGCGGCGCGCGGGTTGACCAGGCAGGACACCGTGCGGTTGACGAACGCGTGGTCCAGGCACGCCTGGTTGCACGCGATGCAGGTGTTGATCTCGTCCGCGCGGCCCTGCTCGGCCTTGCGCACCCACTCCGGGTCGGCGAGGAACGGTCGCGCCATCGACACGAGGTCGGCGTCGCCACGGGCGAGGATCGCCTCCGCCTGCGCGGGCCCGTTGATGCGGTTGCTCGCCACGACGGGGATGCCGACGTGGGGCCGGAGCTTGGCGGTCGCCCAGGTGAACGCGCCGCGGGGGACCGACGTGGAGATGGTCGGGACCCGCGACTCGTGCCAGCCGATCCCCGTGTTGATGATCGTCGCACCGGCCGCCTCGACCTCCTGCGCCAGGGCGACGACCTCGTCCCAGCGCTGGCCGTCGGGGACGAGATCCAGCAGCGACAGGCGGTACACGACGACGAAGTCCGGCCCGACCGCCTCACGGGTCCGCAGCACGATCTCGGTCGCGAACCGGCGGCGGTTCTCGGGGTTCCCGCCCCACTCGTCGGTGCGCCGGTTCGTCCGGGGTGCGAGGAACTGGTTGACGAGGTAGCCCTCCGACCCCATGATCTCGACGCCGTCGTAGCCGGCGTCGCGGGCGTGGATCGCGGCGGCGGCGAAGTCGTCGATCGTGCGCTCCACACCCCAGCCGCTCAGTGCGCGGGGACGGAACGGGGTGATCGGCGATGCGACGTCCGACGCCGAGACGGACGACGGGTGGTAGGCGTAGCGGCCGGCGTGGAGCAGCTGCACGACGATCCGGCCGTCCTCGGCGTGCACGGCATCGGTGATCCGGCGGTGGTGGCGGACCGCCCCGGCCGACATCCGGCCACCCATCGGCAGCAGCCAGCCGGTGCGGCTGGGGGCGTAGCCGCCGGTGACGATCAGCCCGGCCCCGCCGCGCGCCCGCTCGGCGAAGTAGGCCGCCAGCCGGCCCGCGTCCCGCCGCCGGTCCTCCAGGCCGGTGTGCATCGACCCCATGATCACGCGATTGCGCAGGGTCACGAACCCCAGGTCGAGGGGCTCCAGCAGCCGTGGGTGCGCGGGTGGGACGTCGGACATGTGGGGCACCGGGTCGGAGTACGGGCCGTACGGCAGCGACGAGGCCGGGGCGTACGGGCAGCGGAATTCCTACCTACGGTAGCATTCGCGCTGTGGACGCTGTCGACGTACGACGTGCGCAGTGCGGCGCTACCGTGCAGGACGCGCGACGGGGTTCCG
>JBFWKS010000452.1:0-2737 GCA_050252545.1 Solirubrobacteraceae bacterium | reverse complement strand
TCATCTGCGGCTACGGCGACGTCGGCAAGGGCTCCGCCGACTCGCTCCGCGGCCAGGGCGCCCGCGTCATCGTCACCGAGATCGACCCGATCAACGCCCTGCAGGCGTCGATGGAGGGCTACCAGGTCGCCACCGTCGAAGACGTCGTCGAGACCGCCGACATCTTCATCACGACGACCGGCAACAAGGACATCCTCACCAAGGACCACCTGGTGCGGATGAAGAACAAGGCGATCGTCGGCAACATCGGCCACTTCGACAACGAGATCGACATCGCCGGTCTCGCGTCGGTCCCCGGGATCGAGAAGGTCGAGGTCAAGCCGCAGGTCCACGAGTGGGTCTTCCCCGACGGTCACTCGATCCTCGTCCTGTCGGAGGGCCGCCTGCTGAACCTCGGCAACGCGACCGGCCACCCGTCGTTCGTGATGTCCAACTCGTTCACGAACCAGACGCTCGCGCAGATCGAGCTGTGGGCCAACAACGGTGACGGCAAGTACCAGAACCAGGTCTACGTGCTGCCCAAGAGCCTCGACGAGAAGGTCGCGCGCCTGCACCTCGACGCGCTCGGCGTGCGGCTGACGGTCCTGTCGCAGGAGCAGGCCGACTACATCGGCGTGCCGGTCGAGGGGCCGTACAAGCCCGACCACTACCGCTACTGATCTGACTCGCCCTCGTCGCCCCTGGGGGTGTCGCCCGGTCGTCGGCAGTACTCCGTACGGCTCTCGGACCGGCTCCTACCCAGGGACGACGATCGCTTCGTCAGATCGCGGTGCTCATGACGGGCGGCCTCCGGGCCGCCCGTCGGCGTTTCCGGGGACGAGATCGCGCGGCGCCGCGCGTCGGTGAGTCGGCGGGGGAGCGGGGGCGGTTGCCGGGGCGTCGCTGACGGGACCACGACGCAGTGGCGCGTGGTGCGCCGAATCCGCTGACGGCCAAGCGCCGAGCTACCGGGCGTCGTACGCCGCCTGGGCGGCCAGGACCTCGCCGATCGACCCCTCCAGCAGGTCGATCAGGTCCCAGAGGCGCTCGGCCACACCGATGCCGAGCGGGCTCAGGCGGTATTCCACGCGCGGCGGGATCGTCGCCTGCACGTCGCGCAATACGAGTCCGTCCCGCTCCAGGGTCTGCAGGGTCTGGGAGAGCATCTTCTCGCTCACCCCGTCGACCCGCCGCCGCAGCGCGTTGAACCGCACCGGGCCGTCCCGGAGCGCGGCGAGCGTCAACGCTCCCCACCGGCTCACGATGTCCTGCAGGAGCGGGCGCGACGGACAGTCACGGGTGAAGACATCGCCGCCGGGCGTGGACCCCTCCGCGACGCCGGAGCCCGCAGTCGGACGGCCCGTCGGGGAGGGGGGAGTCCGCTGTACCACGGCGACATCGTAGCCGATCTGCAGTGTGAAGAGGAAAGCACTAACGATTAGAAAGCGCTTACGTGATCGGTGGTACTGTGGCGGAGCGGATCCGGAGCGCCTCCGGCCACTGCCGCACCGTCCTCGACCTCGCCACGCCCAGACCCCTGGAGTCACCCATGACCATCACCGTCACCGGCGCCACCGGCCAGCTCGGCCGCCACGCCATCGATGCGTTGCTCGACCGCGGCGTCCCCGCGGGCGACATCGTCGCCGCGGTGCGCACGCCGGCCAACGCCGCCGACATCGCCGCCCGCGGCGTCGAGGTCCGCGAGGCGGACTACGACCGCCCCGACACCCTCGGCCCCGCGCTCGCCGGCACCGATCGCCTGCTGCTCATCTCGGGCAGCGAGGTCGGCAGGCGGGCCCCGCAGCACCGTGCCGTGATCGAGGCGGCCCGCGCGGCCGGCGTCGGGTGGATCGCCTACACGAGCGTCCTCGGGGCCGACACCGCGACCTTCACCCTCGCGGAGGAGCACCGCGAGACCGAGCGCCTGCTCGCCGAGTCGGGCATCCCGCACGTCCTGCTGCGCAACGGCTGGTACACCGAGAACTACACGGGTGCGCTCGGGCCGACGCTCGAGCACGGGGTCCTGCTCGGAGCCGCCGGCGACGGTCGCGTCGCGCTGGCGACCCGCCGGGACTACGCCGAGGCGGCGGCCGTCGTCCTCACGGGCGACGGGCACGGCGGCGCGGTCTACGAGCTCGGTGGCGATGACCCGGTCACGCTCGCCGGGCTGGCCGCGATCATCGGCGACATCGCCGGGCGCCCCGTCGCCTACCGCGACCTGTCGCAGGCCGATCTCGTCGCTGCGCTCGAGGGCGCGGGCCTGCCGGCCCCGGTCGCCGCCATCCTGGCCGACGCCGACCTGGGGATCGGCCGGGGCGAGCTGACGACCGACAGCGGCGACCTCTCCCGGCTCATCGGCCGTCCGACGACCCGGCCGGCGGACACGATCCGCGAGGCGCTGGTCGCCGCTGCGGCCTGATACGGCGTCGGCATCGGGCTGGCGGGTGGTTTCGCGGAGGGGTGGTGGCGGAGCCCCGCCGGGGGGGCGGTGGTCCGTGGCGCCGTCCCGAACGGCGGCGGACCCTGCGATGCCGTCGGACCGAATCCGAACGGGGCAGGCGAGCGCCAACGCGCCAACTTGAAGGTTGCGCGTGCAATTTCCGTCGGGATCCGTGATGCCGTTCGTCTACGTCATCAAGCGCCCACCGCGGTGGGCGCGGACCAGTGCCAGGCGCTGGATGGGACCAGGTTCAGGGGGTGCGGTCAGCGGTGGGGGATCGCGGCCGTGCCCCCTGGCCCCTTCTCGAGCGCTCGCGCT
>JBFWKS010000451.1:0-2746 GCA_050252545.1 Solirubrobacteraceae bacterium | reverse complement strand
TGGCTGACCGCAACGGCCGGAGGACCGCGTGAGGCTCCTGCCCGGAGGCCTCGCGCAGTCGGGCGCGCGCTTCGGCGCCGCCGCCCAGAACGCCCTCGAGGTCGTGCGCCTCGGTGGACTCGACACCGGCGACGTCGCGTCGCCGTTCGAGGTCGTCCACGAGCAGCGCGTGTACCGTCTGCGCCACTACTTCCCGGACGCCGAGGGGGCGCGCCCGGCGATCCTGCTCGTGCCGCCGCTGATGCTCGCGGCCGAGGTCTACGACGTGTCGCAGAGCTCGAGCGCCGTGCAGCGCCTCGACGAGCTCGGGGTCGATCCGTGGGTCGTCGACTTCGGCGCGCCGGAGCGCGAGGAGGGCGGCATGCAGCGCACCCTCACCGATCACGTCGTCGCGGTGAGCGATGCCGTCGAGCGCGTGCGCGAGGCGACCGGGACGGACGTCCACCTGGCCGGCTACTCCCAGGGCGGCATGTTCTGCTACCAGGCCGCTGCGTACCGTCGCAGCGAGGGCCTGGCGTCGATCATCACGTTCGGCAGCCCCGTCGACATCGGTGCCAACATCCCGCTGGGGATCCCGGAGCGGATCGCCGGCGAGGCGGCGACCTTCCTCGCCAACCACGTCTTCGACGCCGGCCGCAGCCTGCCGGCGTGGGCCAGCAGCACCGGGTTCCGCCTGCTCGACCCGGTCAAGACGGCCCGCTCTCAGCTGGACTTCCTGCTCCGGCTGCACGACCGCGACGCACTGCTGCCCCGCGAGGGCCAGCGGCGGTTCCTCGGCGGCGAGGGGTTCGTCGCCTGGTCCGGCCCGGCGCTCGCCGATCTGCTCCGCCAGTTCGTCGCGCAGAACCGGATGCTCTCCGGCGGGATCCTCGTCGACGACCGCCTGGTGACCCTGGCGGACATCACCGCACCGGTGCTCGCGTTCGTCGGCGAGGTCGACTCGATCGCGGCGCCACGGGCCGTGCGCGGCATCGCGCGGGCGGCACCGCAGGCGGAGTGCTTCGAGATCCCGCTGCCGGCCGGGCACTTCGGGCTCGTCGTCGGCAGCGCGGCGCGCCGCGTGACGATGCCCGCCGTCGCCGACTGGATCAACTGGCGCGACGGCAACGGCGATGCCCCCGAGACGCTGACGCCGATCGACGTCACCGCCGAGGACGATCTGCCGGCCCGGCCGCGGCTGGGCACGAGCGTGGAGCTGGCGTCGGATGTGTCGGTCGGCGTCGTGCGGTCGGTGCGTCGCAGCGTGCGCGGTGCGCTGCGCACGGCGCGCGGGATCGCCGACGGCGCCGCGTCCCAGCTACCTCGGCTGTTCCGGCTGGAGGGCATCCAGCCGCAGACACGGATCTCGCTCGGGCTGCTGCTCGACGAGCAGGCCGAGCGGGCCGCGGACGATGTGCTCTTCCTCTTCGAGGATCGCGCTCACGCCCACGGGGCGGTCAAGGAGCGGATCGACAACGTCGTTCGCGGCCTCGTCCGGGTCGGCGTGCGGCAGGGCCAGCACGTCGGCGTCCTCATGGAGCCGCGGCCGAGCGCGTTGACGGTCGTCGCGGCGCTCAGCCGGATCGGCGCGGTCGCCGTGCTCATGCGTCCCGACGGTGACCTGGCGCGCGAGGCGGAGATCGGTCAGATCGAGCGTGTCGTCGCCGACCCGGAGCAGGCCGAGAGGGCCGCGAAGGCCCTGGCGGTCGAGGTGCTCGTCCTCGGCGGCGGCGGGGAGCCGCGCGATCTGGGGCCGCTCGTGATCGATCTGGAGCGGATCGACCCCGACAAGGTGCGGCTGCCCTCGTGGTACCGGCCCAACCCCGGCCGTGCCGTCGACCACGCGTTCACGGTCTTCACCGGCGAGGGGCACCGCACGCGCGCCAAGCGGATCACCAACCACCGCTGGGCGCTGTCGGCGTTCGGCACGGCAGCGGCGGCCGAGCTGACGCCGAAGGACACCGTCTATGCGGTGACCCCGCTGCACCACCCGTCGGGTCTGCTGATGAGCGTCGGCGGCGCGGTCGCCGCAGGCGCGCGGATCGCCCTGTCGCGCGAGTTCTGCCCCCAGACGTTCTGGGACGAGGTACGACGGTACGGCGTCACCGTCGTGTCGTACACGTGGACGCTCGCCCGGGCGCTCGTCGACGCGCCGCCCAGCCCGGTCGAGAAGCACCACCCGGTGCGGCTCTTCATCGGGTCGGGCATGCCGCGCGGACTCTGGCTGCGCACGTTGGAGCGGTTCAACACCGCGGGCGTCCTGGAGTTCTACGCCTCGACCGAGGGCGACGCGGTCCTCGCCAACGTGTCGGGGAAGAAGCCGGGCGCCAAGGGCCGGCGCCTGCCCGGCAGCGCCGAGCTCCGCCTGGCGTCGTGGGATCCCGAGGTCGGTGGGCTCGTCGAGGGGGCGGACGGGTTCGTGCTGCCGGCCGCCGACGGCGACGTCGGCATGCTCCTCACTCGGGTCCGCACCGCGGTCGAGGCGGCGCCCGGCAACCCGCTGCGCGGCGTGTTCAAGCGCGGTGACGCCTGGCACGTCACCGGCGATCTGTTCCGCCGCGACGCCGAGGGCGACTTCTGGCTCGTCGACCACGCGGCGGCCGCCACCCAGACCGATCACGGCCTCGTCTACGCGTTCCCGGTCATCGACGCGCTCGACGCGATCCCCGACGTCGACCTGGCGGTCACCTACCAGGTGCGCGGTGAGGGGCGGCGTCGCGTCGCGGTGGCCGCGGTGACGTTGCGCGAGGGCCGTGAGCTGTCGGTC
>JBFWKS010000450.1:0-2752 GCA_050252545.1 Solirubrobacteraceae bacterium | reverse complement strand
AGGGACGCGACTCGCTGGTGGTGATGCCGACCGGCGGCGGCAAGAGCCTCTGCTACCAACTGCCCGCGCTGGCCGGGGACGATCTGACCGTCGTCGTGTCCCCCCTGATCGCCCTGATGCGCGACCAGTGCGCGCGCCTGACCGATCTGGGTCATCCGGCGGTGATGCTCGCGTCGGGCGGTGACGGCGAGGCCAACCGCCGGGCGCTCGACGAGATCCGGGACGGCACCGCCAAGGTCTGCTTCGCCGCACCGGAGCGGTTCGCGTCGGGGGCGTTCCGGGGCGCGTTGCAGGCGCGGGCGATCGCGCTCTTCGTCGTCGACGAGGCGCACTGCGTGAGCGAGTGGGGCCACGACTTCCGGCCCGACTACCTGCGGCTGTCGTCGGTCATCGGCGAGCTCGGTCACCCCCCGGTGATGGCGTGCACCGCGACCGCGACGCCGAAGGTCGCCGACGAGATCGTCCGGCGGCTGGAGCTGCGCACCGCCACTCGCGTGCGGTCGGGGTTCGACCGTCCCAACCTGTCGTTCGACGTGCTGCCGTTCGACGGCCAGGGCTCGGTGGCCCGTAAGCGCGCCACGCTCGTGGCCGGCGTGTCCGATCAGGCCAACCGTCCGGCCATCGTCTACTGCGGCACCCGCAAGAGCACCGAGGAGGTCGCCGCGCTCCTGACCGCCGAGGGCGTGCACGCGGTCCCCTACCACGCCGGGATGTCCGCGGATCTGCGCTCCGCCCGGCAGGACGAGTTCATGCGGGGCGCCGCCGACGTCGTCGTCGCGACCAACGCGTTCGGGATGGGCGTCGACAAGGCCGACGTCCGCTCGGTCTGGCACTGGGCGCTGCCGTCGTCGCTGGAGGCCTACTACCAGGAGGCCGGGCGCGCCGGCCGCGACGGCGCGCTGTCGCGGGCGGTGCTGCTGGCGTCCCGCGCCGACCTGGGACGGTTGGTGCGGTTCATCCGTGAGGCCGAGGTCACCGTCGAGCAGGTCGGGGCGCTCGTCGGTGCGCTGCGGGCCCGGGCGGGAGAGGACGGTACGACCGAGGTCGACGCCGGCCGCGATCAGGACCGCATCGCGCTGGCGGTCGCCGAGCGTGCCGGGGCGCTGGAGCTGGCGCCCGGTCCGGGTGGGCGGCTGCGGGTGACGGTCGCCCCCGGTGGGCTCGACCATCGGCGCGTCGCCGAGATGTGCGGGGCCGCCACCGACCGCCGCTGGCAGGCGTACCGATCGATCGAGAAGTACGCCGCCGCCGACAACGAGGTCTGCCGGCGCCGCCAGCTGCTCGACCACTTCGGCGATCCCGAGGACGGCGCGCCGCTCGGGCGCTGCTGCGACGTGCACGACCCCGTCGACTGGCTCCCGCCGATCCGGGTCGGCTCCGGCCGGTCGCGCCGTTCGGGAGCCCCGGTCGAGGAGGACGGCCGACCCGTCGACGACGACGAGCTCGCCCCGCTGAAGGAGTGGCGCCGAGAGCGCGCCGCCGGCAAGCCCGCCTACACCGTGGCGACCGACGCCACGCTCCGCGAGATCGTCCGTCGCCGGCCGTCGACCCTCGACGACCTGTCGGCGATCAAGGGCATCGGCCCGTCGTTCCTGCAGAAGCACGGCGACGCGCTGCTCGAGCTCCTCGACCGGGGCTGAGCGACCCGCCGGGCCGGGTGACGTTCCGGTGACCGGATCGTGGGGATGCGATGAGAAGTCGTCGCGATTCGGTGAATCCGCGGGCTCCCGCGACCGCCCTGTGGAAGAGTCGTTCCCGCGATCTCGTGTCCCCGGGGCTCGCGTCGGAGCCGTCGCGGCCCCGATCCACCAACACCAGGAGCCAGTGCGATGAAGAGGAAGCTGGTGCTCGCCGGAGTCGCGGCGACGCTCATGGGCATGGCCATCGTGCCGTCCGCCCAGGCGGCCCCGCGCGACGGGATCTGCCAGAAGGGCGAGTTCTGCCTCTACTTCAACAGCGACCACAAGGGCTCCGTGTCGGACTTCGCGCCCGGCTCGATCTCCGACTACGGTGCCCGCCAGCCCACGTGCTACGAGTACAAGGGCCGGGGTCGCGGCCGCGGAACATGCGTCAAGAACGAGGCGGCGGCCGCCTGGAACCGGACCGGCAAGCCCGCCACGATCTTCTTCAACAGCGGGTTCAAGGGGGCGACCCAGGTCGTCCCGCCCGGAGGCAAGGTCAACCTCAGCCCGACCCTCAAGAACGAAAACGCCGGTCACCGCATCGGCGACGTCGACGTGCCGGCCCCGGTCGACCCGGGATCGCGGAAGGCCATGTCGTTCGCGCTGTACCACCAGGCCGGGGGCCGCGTCACCTGCGCGTACAACGGGTACACGACCACCAAGGGCAAGCACGAGGGGATCGACTTCGCCCGTGGCATCGGAACGCCGGTCCACGCCCTGCTGGCCGGCCGGGTCGTCCTCGTCGAGCACGGCGCCGACGGTGGCCGGCTGTCGACGATCTCGATCCACAACGAGCAGCTCAACCGGACCATCGTGTACCTGCACGCCGCGCCCGTCGCGGGCCTGAAGGCCAAGCGTCGGATCAAGCGCGGACAGCGGATCGCGACCGAGGCGTGGCGCGGAATCACCCACCGGCGCAGTGCCCACACCCACGTCGAGATGCGGGTCGGCAAGCGGGACCGTGCCGCCAAGAGCGTCGACGACTACCGCCTGGACAACCCGAGCCCCGCCGGGTTCTGGGTGTCGCAGGGCTACAGCGTCCGCTGAGCGGGACTCGCCGCCGCGCGAGA
>JBFWKS010000449.1:0-2752 GCA_050252545.1 Solirubrobacteraceae bacterium | reverse complement strand
CGCCAGCTCGAGGAGGAGGGCCTCGTCGACCGCGTCGAGGACGCCCACGACCGGCGGGCGCGGCTCGTCGTGCTGTCCGAGCGCGGTCGCGAGCGCCTGGCGGGGACCCACACGGCCCTCACCGGCGTCGTCGGTGACGCCGTCGACGGTTGGAGCACCGACGAGATCCGCGGGCTCGCCCGGGGGCTCTCGCGGCTCCACGCCGCGCTGGCGCCCGCCGATGCCCCGCCGCTCGGCCCCGATGCCGTCCGGCCACACGACCAGGCCCCATCTGCTGCTCGATCGCACGACGTCGCCGGGTCCGTGGCCACCGCCGCGGCCCGACCGGAGGAACCCGCATGAGCAGCACCACCGCATCGGCCGACGCGCCGAACATGACGCACCGCCAGATCATGGAGGCGCTTTCCGGCCTCCTGCTGGCGATGTTCGTCGCCATTCTGTCGAGCACGGTCGTGTCGGCCGCGCTCCCGCGCATCATCGGAGACCTCGGCGGTGGCCAGTCGTCCTACACCTGGGTCGTCACCGCGACGTTGCTGGCGATGACGGTGAGCACCCCGATCTGGGGCAAGCTCGCCGACCTCTTCGACCGCAAGACGCTCCTGCAGACCGGCCTGGTGATCTTCCTCACCGGATCGATCCTCGCCGGGTTCGCGCACTCCTCCGGCTGGCTCATCACCTGTCGTGCGGTGCAGGGCGTCGGTGTCGGTGCGCTGACCGCGCTCGTCCAGGTGATCCTGGCCGACCTCGTGTCGGCCCGCGAGCGCGGCCGCTACATGGGCTACCTCGGCGCCGTGTTCGGCGTCGGCACGGTCGTCGGACCGGTCATCGGCGGCCTGCTGACCGACGGCCTCGGTTGGCGCTGGTGCTTCTTCGTCGGCGTCCCTTTCGGCCTGGCCGCGCTCGTGCTCCTGCAGCGCACGCTCCACCTGCCGACCCGTCGCCGTGAGGGCGTGCACATCGACGTGCTCGGCGCGACGCTCCTCGCGGGTGGCGTGTCGCTGCTGCTGATCTGGGTGTCGCTGGCCGGCAAGAACTTCGCCTGGTGGGGCCCGGAGACGATCGCCATGATCGGCGGCGCCGTCGTGCTCCTCGTCGCCCTGATCGCCGTCGAGCGCCGCGTCGCCGAGCCGATGCTCCCGATGGAGCTCTTCGCCAACCGCACGGTGAGCCTGGCGGTGGTCGGCAGCGTCGCGATCGGCATCGCGATGTTCGGCACGACGGTCTTCCTGACCCAGTACATGCAGCTGGCCCGCGGCTACAGCCCGACCGCGTCCGGGCTCCTGACGATCCCGATGGTCGCCGGCCTGTTCGTGTCGTCGACGTTGGCCGGCCGGCGGATCGCCAAGACCGGGCACTACCGCCAGCTGATGCTCGCCGGCGCGGTCCTCGTCACGGCGGGCCTGGGACTGATGGCGCTGATCGACGAGCACACGAGCCTCGTCGAGGTGGGCCTCTTCATGGTCGTCCTCGGCGCCGGCATCGGCATGCTCCAGCAGAACATGATCCTGGCGGTGCAGAACGCGATCCCGCCGAGCCAGCTGGGGGCGGGCAGCGGCCTGATCGCCTTCTTCCGCAGCCTCGGCGGCGCGGCCGGCGTGTCGGTCCTGGGTGCGGTGCTCGGATCCAAGGTCACCAGCCTGATCGGTGAGGGCCTGACCGCCCGCGGGATCGACCCCTCGGCGATCCCCGGCGGTGGGTCGCAGATCCCCAACCTGGACACGCTCCCCGCAGCGGTCCGTCCGGTCATCGAGCACGCCTACGGCGCCGGCGTCGCGGAGCTCTTCCTCCTGGCGCTGCCGCTCGGCGTCGTCGTCTTCCTCGCGATCTGGTTCATGCGCGAGGAGACGCTCGGCACCAAGAGCGGCATCGAGCAGGCGCTCGAGGACGCAGCCGGGGAAGAGGCTCGGGTCCCCGCCACGCGGCTCACCGCGGCGACGGTCGGCGGCGACGGCTGAGCCCGATCCGGTTGGCACTCTCGTCGTCAGAGTGCCAACCGGGTCTTGACGGACGAGCGTCGTCGGCTACACTCGCCTCCGGGTTGGCACTCTCCCCTCGAGAGTGCCGACAGTTTTGAAGTACATCCCGTCACGACGGAGGACCGCATGTCCATCGACCTGAAGCCGCTCGGCGACCGCCTGATCGTCCGCGCCATCGAAGAGGAGCAGACCACGGCCAGCGGCCTGGTGCTCCCCGACACCGCCAAGGAGAAGCCCCAGAAGGGCGAGGTCCTCGCCGTCGGCGACGGCCGCTGGGACGACGAGGGCGAGAACCGCATCCCGCTCGACGTCGCCGCCGGCGACACGGTGCTCTACAGCAAGTACGGCGGCACCGAGATCAAGCTCGACGGTGAGGACCTGCTCGTCCTCCGCGAGAGCGACGTCCTGGCCAAGGTCGTCGGCTGAAAAGCCGAGACCGTTCGAGACTGAAGACAAGGAGCCACTGACATGGCACACAAGGAACTGAAGTTCGACACCGACGCCCGCAAGGCGCTCGAGGCCGGCGTCGACGCCGTCGCCAACGCCGTCAAGGTGACCCTGGGGCCGAAGGGCCGCTACGTCGTCCTCGACAAGAAGTTCGGCGCGCCGACGATCACGAACGACGGTGTCACGATCGCTCGTGAGATCGAGGTCGAGGACGTCTTCGAGAACCAGGGCGCCCAGCTCGTGCGCGAGGTCGCCACCGCGACCAACGACGTCGCCGGTGACGGCACCACGACCGCCACGGTGCTCGCCCAGGCGATCGTCAAGAACGG
>JBFWKS010000448.1:0-2758 GCA_050252545.1 Solirubrobacteraceae bacterium | reverse complement strand
GACGCTCTTCCGATCTGCCGCCGATCTCAAGCTCGTGTCGGTGGATCAGGCCGATGCGGGGCATCTGCGCGGAACGTTCGACGAACTGCTACCCGCCGGTGACGACGTCGATCTCGCCATCCGCGACGCGGTGCGGCAACTGCAGGCCGACGGGAAGGTCGTCGCCGTGCTCGGGCGCGACCTTCGTCATGCCTTCGCGGCCGCGGACCTCGCGCTGGCGGTCTGGACCCCCGGTCTTGCACCGGCGTGGATGGCGGACGTGCTGATGCCGAACCTGAAAGTCGCGTGCCGGATCATCGACGCCATCCCCGCGGCCAGGTCGGCGGCGCGGCGTGGCGTCGAATTAGCCGCTGCGGGAACAGTTCTCGGCTCGCTGACGCTATTACCGGGTGTCCGGGCGGCAGGCGTGCGCCCGAGCATCGCGGCCGCCGCGCTCGCGCTCATCCCCGGCTACGTGATCGGGCGAGGGGTGTCCAGGCAGCCCGATCCGGCCGCTGCCGCGGACACCGAATGGCATGCGCTGGACGCCGATCAGGCGCGAGAACACATTCGCGTGCTGTGGCCCGAGTTCGCCGCCCCCGTCGCGGCCGCGGCCCAGGTCCCGAAGACGCGCATGCGGGCGCTGGCCGCCGGCCTCGCCGACGGCGGCAAAGACGTCGTCGGGGCACTGTGGGACGAGATGCGGGATCCACTCACTCCGATCCTCGCCACCGGGGCGATAGCGAGTGCGCTCGTCGGTTCGCCGATGGACGGTCTTCTGGTCGGGATCGTGCTCGTGGGCAGTGCCGCGATCGCCGCGGCGCAACGACTGAGTTCGGATCGCCGGCTGAACAAGATGCTCACCGCCCAGACGCCGCTCGCCCGCGTCACCGCGGGCCCGGACCAGTTCGAGCTCGTGGAGACCGGGCACCTGAGGCCGGGGAGCATCATCGAGGTCCGGGCCGGCGAGCTCGTTCCCGCCGACGCGCGCGTGCTGAGCGCCGTCGCCGTGGAGGTCGACGAATCGTCGCTGACGGGCGAGTCGTTGCCGGTGACCAAGAACCCCGCTCCGACACCGGGCCGTCCGCTGGCCGAACGAGCCTGCATGATCTACGAAGGTTCGACCGTGCTCAGCGGCGTGTGCCGCGCGGTGATCGTCGCGGCCGGCGACGCGACCGCGGCGGGCCGGGCCATGGCGCTGGCCCCGCGCCGGCGCGATGAGGTCGGGCTGAGCGCCCAGCTGGCCGCGATAACCTCGAAGGTGCTGCCCTGGACCCTCACCGGCGGTGCCGGCGTCCTCGCCACCGCGTTGCTGCGCGGATCGGGAATCCGGGAGGCCGTCACCAGCGGTGTGTACTGCGCGGTTGCCGCGGTTCCCGAAGGCCTGCCGCTGGTGGCGACGCTGGCCCAGCGCGAGGCGGCGAGGCGCCTGACCGGACACGATGTTCTGGTGCGGGCTCCGCGGTCGGTCGAGACGCTGGGCCGCGTCGAGGTGGTCTGCTTCGACAAGACCGGGACGCTCAGCGAAAACCGTCTCGTGGTGACAAACGTCTTCGCGCGGCCAGGTTTCGACGAGGACGTGATCCTCGAGCGCGCGGCGCTAGCCACCCCGGTGGCGGTCACCGAACACGCTCCGCTGCAGGCGACCGATGCCGCGGTCGTCGATCGAGCCGGAAGCCAGCCGAAGCGCGACCGCGAGCTGCCGTTCCGCGCCGGACGCGCCTACGCGGCCGGACTGGACGGCGACACCCTCGCGGTCAAGGGTGGACCCGAGATCGTCCTGTCGGCATGTATCGAGGGTCAGGACGATGACCTGCGCGAGGAGCTGTTGGCGCACGTCCACCGCATGGCCACCCGCGGCCTGCGGGTGATCGCCGTCGCCGACAAGACGTTGACGGATGCCGGCCTCGAGATCGCGGAGGAGGCCGGCCTGGAACCGTTGTGCCGCGACGGACTCCGCCTGCTCGGATTCCTCGGTATCGCCGACACACCGCGTCCCGACGCACGGGAGCTCCTGCTCGGGCTGGCCAAACGGGACATCGGCGTGCGCGTCATCACCGGTGACCACCCGGCCACCGCCCGCGCCATCGCTCGCGAGATCGGGCTGGACGTCCCGGAAGACCGCATCATCACGGGATCACGCTGGGAGCGGCTGTCGATCGCCGAGCGGGCCGAGGTGGTCAAGACCAACGTGATCTATGCACGGATGTCACCCGAACAGAAGGTCCAGATCGTCCGGCAGATCAGCGATTCCGGGGTGGTGACCGCGATGGTGGGCGACGGCGCCAACGATGCCGCGGCCATCCGTGCCGCGGCCGTGGGCGTGGGCGTGTCCTCGCACGGCAGCGATCCGGCCCGCGGCGCCGCCGACGTGGTCCTGACCGAGGGCCGCGTCGCAAGCCTGCTGGAGGCGATCGAGGAAGGCCACCGGCTGTGGCAGCAAGCGCAGGCCGCGGTCGGGATGTTGTTGGGCGGCAACGCAGGTGAGGTTGCCTTCAACATTTACGGCACGATGGTCCGCGGCACGGCGCCGCTGACGGCCAGGCAGATCCTGCTGGTCAACATCCTGACCGATGTGTTCCCCACGACCGCGGTCGCGGTGAGCGCGGTTCGCAACATGCGCCCGCCGTCCGAGCGCGGGATCAATATGGGCGATCTGATGCGGACCGTCGCCATCCGCGGTGCCGCCACGGCCGTTGGCGCCAGCGTGTCGTGGAGCCTGGCCACCGTCACCCGCGCGGCCCCGCGGCGTGCGGCGACGGTGGGTCTGGTGGGTCTG
>JBFWKS010000447.1:0-2760 GCA_050252545.1 Solirubrobacteraceae bacterium | reverse complement strand
ACCAGACGACGCGCCAGCCCGGAATGTTCGCGCCGAACATGCGTCTGGAAGAAGACCTGCCCGTGCCCGACGCGCTCGATGCGGACGGTACCGGCGAGCAGTCGATGATGCTCCGCCGGGTCGCGGAGGACGCGGTCGCGGCCGCCCTCGGCACGGGCACGAGGCAGGCCGGACCGGTGCACCTCAACCTGCCGCTGCGTGAGCCCCTGGCTGGTGTGCTGCCGTCGTGGCTGGGCACGACCGAGCTCGACCTTCCCGCGCCCGCGCTCGGCCCCGACGTCGCCGGCGACGAGCTGAGCGCGACCGAGCCGTCGGGAGCGCTCTACCAGGGCGGCGGCGGCATCGGCGAGGCGAACCATCCCGCCGACCCGGAGGTCGATCCGCACGTGCTGGTGCGTGGCCCCCGCACCGTGGTGATCGCCGGGGCCGATGCCGGCCCCGCTGCCGAGGCGCTCGCACACGCGGGCGGCTGGCCGCTGATCGCCGAGATCGTCAGCGGCGCCCGCTTCGGCCGCAACCTCGTCCACGGCTACCGCGGACTGCTGCGCGATGCGGAGCTGGGCGGCCGCATCGAGCGCGCCGTCGTCTTCGGTCATCCGACGCTCACCCGCGAGGTCACCGCGCTGCTGTCGCGTGACGACGTCGAGGTGCTCGCCGTGCGCGGGCCGGGAGAGCCGCTCAACCTCAACGGCACCTCGGTCTCCGTCGACGCCGTCGTGGCCGCCGTGGGCGAGATGGACCGTGAGTGGTTCGGCGCCTGGATGCGGGCGTCCCGCGCGGCGTCCGTCGATTTCGCGCCGCCGGCGCCGGATGCCGCCGCGCTGTCGTCTGCGGTACCCGCCGAACGCCTCGGCGCCATCGCGTCCGAGCTCGCCGTCGCGCGCGCCCCGATCGACCGGGTGGGACTCGTCGATGCCGTGTGGCGGGCGACCTGGCCCCATGACCGGCTGTTCTTCGCCTCTTCGCGCCTCGTGCGTGTCGCGGACGGTGTGCTCGGCGGCAAGAAGGTTCCTGTCCACGCCAACCGCGGACTCGCCGGCATCGACGGCACCATCGCGACGGGCATGGGGATCGCGATCGCGAGCCAGACCGGCGCCGACGTCGGCGTGACCCGTGTGCTGACCGGCGATCTCGCCTTCCTCTACGACGTGGGGGCGCTTCTGCTGCCGGTCGGTGAGACGGCGCCGCGGCTGCAGGTCGTCGTCGGCAACGACGGCGGGGGAACGATCTTCGACGGGCTCGAGGTCGCCGAGATCGCCGGGCCCGACGCCATGCAGCGGGTGCTCTACACGCCGCAGGACGTGGATCTGGCGCCGCTGGCCGCCGCGTACGGCTGGGAGTACGTCCGCGTCGCCACGCGCGCCGAGCTCGACCAGGCGCTCACCGCCCGCGTCGTGGGGCGGCAGATCATCGAGGTCGCTCTCGCGCGCTGAACGTCCTGGCCGTATCCGGCTGTCCGCGCCATGATGTGGAGATGACCGCGAGAAGCGAGAAGAACTGGAACGCCGATCCCGCCGAGCTCCTGCGCGTCGGCCCGGGGTTCCGACTCGCCGATCTCGATCCGGCATCCACTCCGGGCTACGACGGCGACAAAGACCAGGGGCAGAGCGACCTCGAGGCGGGTGCGGACGAGCTCGATGAGCTGCAGGAGCGCCTCTACGCGCAGAGCCGTGTCGAAGAGGGCGCTCCGGCGGTGCTGCTGGTGCTGCAGGCGATGGACTCCGCGGGCAAGGGCGGCATCGTCCGCCACGTGGTCGGATCGGTCGATCCGCAGGGCGTCGCGCTCGCCGCGTTCAAGAAGCCGACGCCCGAGGAACTCGCGCACGACTTCCTGTGGCGCATCGAGAAGCGTGTGCCCGCACCCGGCTTCATCGGGGTGTTCGACCGGTCGCACTACGAGGACGTCCTCATCGGCCGGGTGCGGGCGCTCGCGCCTGCCGACGAGATCGAGCGCCGCTACGACGCCATCGTCGCCTTCGAGAGGGGGCTCGTCGATCGCGGCATCCGCATCGTCAAAGTGATGCTGCACATCTCCGCCGACGAGCAGAAGAGCCGGCTGGGGGAGCGGCTGGACCGACCCGACAAGCACTGGAAGTACAACCCCGGCGACATCGACGAGCGCCGCCTCTGGGACGACTACATGGCGGCCTACCAGACGGTGTTCGCGCGCACCTCCACTCCCGAGGCGCCGTGGTTCGTCGTGCCCGCCAACCGCAAGTGGTACGCACGTCTGGCCGTCCAGGCGCTCCTGCTGGATGCCCTCGAAGACATCGATCCGCACTGGCCCGCCGCCGACTTCGACGTCGCGGCCGAGAAGAAACGCCTCGCCGACAGCTGACCCCGGGCGCGCCCTACGCCAGGGCGTCGACGATCGGGCGGAACTTCACGCGGGTCTCGAGCATCTCGGCCTCGGGGTCGCTGCCGGCGACGATCCCGGCGCCGGCGTGCGCGCGGAACGGGATGCCGTCGGCATCCGCCGCCGCGAGATCGAACTGAGCCCCGCGCAGCGCGATCGCCCACTCGCCATCGCCGTTCGCGTCGACCCATCCGACGGGTCCGGCGTAGCGGCCGCGGTCGAACGGTTCGATGCGACGGATCGCGGCCAGAGCGGCCGCCGTCGGCGTTCCCGCGACCGACGCCGTCGGGTGCAGCACCCCCAGCAGGTCGAGGGCGGAGGTCTCAGGGGCGGTCGTGGCCTCCACATCGGTCGCGAGGTGCCACACGTTCGGCAGCGCGAGAGTGAACGGCTGCTCCGCGGCC
>JBFWKS010000446.1:0-2774 GCA_050252545.1 Solirubrobacteraceae bacterium | reverse complement strand
ACGTCCTCGACCCGCACGTCCGGGAGGAACAGACGCACGCCGTCGCCGGGGTGCCACCGCATCTTCTCGAGCGACCCGCTGAGCGGCCACGTGTCGGCGAGCCGCTCCTGCGCGCGGGGGACGCCGCGGACCTCCTCCCACGGCGTAGCGCGGAGCGCGAGCTCGGCGTTGAGCCGGGCCCGGAGGAGCTCCACGTTGCCGACCTCCCCGGCGTCCACCCAGGACTCGAGCGCGAACAGTGCGTCGCGCATGGCCGCCGTGTCGGCGATCGTCGCGAGCGTCTGACCACGGGCGTCCGAGATACCGGCGCCGGTGCCGATGAGGGTCGTCGCCTGATCGGATGCGTCGAACGTGGCGCCCGGCGACAGGAACGGCTCGCCGCGGTCGTCGAGGTCCACCTCGAGGACGACGTCAGTGTCGCGGCCGACCCGCTCGAGCGGCCGGAGCCGACCGGGGAAGTCGGCCTGCTCGAACTGCCGCGGCTCGCACCGGAGCTGGTAGCCGTACTGCTGAGCGACGGCCGAGACGACGTCGAAGTGCGACTGCCCCTGCACGCGGCCCTCGTAGCACCCGAGCGGACTGAGCGACGTCTGCGGGACGATCATGTACGAGGTCGAGACGGCCGTCCCGCCGGGATCGGTGTACCCGCCGCCGGTGTTGACGCGGAAGAACATCTGAATCCCGTACACCGTGGTCGAGTGGTAGTGCTCGAGCACGATCGGATACCACCCGGAGCGCCCCGGCACGACATAGGTCCCGGCCACGTTGCGCGCCCCGGTGGACTGCCACTCGTCGATGATCTGCGTCCCCCACGCTGTGTTACCGACCCACAAGCGGACGCCGTCGGCGATGTTGAGCTGAAAGCTGTAGACCCGCCCGGCCTCGAGGTAGACGGCGCCCGACCACCGCGCCGACCAGTAGTTCGCGCTCGAGCCCGGCTGAGCGGGCACGGCGACTTGCGCGGTGTCGACGACCTTGTCGAGCCTCTCCGCGTACGGCTCGCGGCCAGGAGCGAGGATGCGGACCGCGCGCTCGGCGACGGCGAGGCCCTGTAGGTCGGCGTCGTTCCAGAATCGGCCGCGGAGCCCCCCCGACGGGTAGTCGCCGGGGAGGTGGAACTCGCCCCACTCGCCGGTGTCGTGCCCGCGGAGGAGGAACGGCCGGAGCTCCGTCACCGTCACCTCGTCTACGTACATGCGGATCACGCCGGAGGAGCCTGAGCGCGACACGGAGACGACGAGGTCGGTCGGGTCGGTCGGCGGGCACGCGAGCGGACCGACGACGGTCCCGTTCACCGATGCGAATATCCACCGCCCCTGCCGCTCGATGGTGACGGTGATGCGCCCCGCTTCGACCGGCGTCGCGGACACCGCCGCGCCGACGGTGGCGTTCGTCACCCCGTCGCTCGTCTGCAACTCGACGCGGTTCGGGACGAGGCCGTAGTTCACGAACGCGTGCGACACGCCGCCGGGCCCGCGGACGATGATCGTCACGGCGCTCACCGGGCCCTCGACCCGGTCGATGGCGATGTTCGCCCGCCACGCGTCCTCGGAGAACGGGACGGCCGTGTTGTAGATGCCGCCGAGCCCGGAGTCGGCTTCGATCTTCACGCTCGAGCCCTCGACCGACGCCGACACCGGCGGCGTGCCGTACGTCTGCCAGTCGCCGGGGAGGGTCGGGTCGTCCGGGTCCTCCGTGAACGGCTCGGCGATGATCGGCACGGGGACGCGGGTGTACGCGTCGATCACGTCGCGCGGCGCCGACGGGCCCCACGTCCGATCGCGCTCGTACGCCCGCCGCAGGAGCCACCACGCATCGACGAGGCCCACCTGCACGGTGCCCGCGTCGAGCTCGACCCGCTGCACGGCGCCGATGAACTCGAGCTCGTCGTCGCGGTACACCTCCACGAACTGCCGGAGGCCGTCCGGGTCGAACACCTCGCGCCACAGGCCGAGCGACCCGGCGGTGTTCGGAAAGGTGAGCGCCCCCTCTCCGGAGTCGCCGAGCCGCCCGGTGTACGAGCCCTCGACGAAGTCGTCCGAGCGCGGGTCGATCGACGTCGGGAGCCACGTGAAGCCGTACGTCTTTCCGAGGAGGACCTTCGTCGCGCCCTCACCGGTGCCCGGCTGTACGAGCCGGAGCCGGTGCGTCCGCGCGTCGATGAGCTCCGGCGGCGTCACTACCTGTACGTCCCGACGGCCACGGTCGGAAGCGTAGTGAGCGGCGGCCGCGGTGTCGCGGTGACGCTCGAGAACGCCGCGACGGAGACGGACCGGCGCCGGACCCGCTCCGTGGTGCCGACGGACACGCTCGAGGTGCCCGCGACGGCGACCGCGACCCGGCGGCGGCGGCGCGGTGTCGCGGTGACGCTCGAGACGGCCGCGACGCCGACCGCGAGCTGCCGCGGTGCGCGGCGGGGCGTTGCGGTGACGGTGCTCGAGGCCGCGGCCGCGGCCGCCCGGCGGCGGCGGCGGAGCGGCGCGGCCGCGACGGTCGAGCTCGAGGAGACGAGGGACGCCCGGCGGCGGCGGCGTGCGACGGTCGCGGTGACGGTGCTCGCGGCGGTGATCGTCGCCGTGCGCGACTTGATCGCGCGCCGGGCCGCTGCCGTGACGGTGCTCGAGCCGGTGACCGTCGCCGCGCGGAGACGGCGGCGGTAAGGGGCGGCCGCGACGCTCGAGGTGCCGACGACGGAGACGACCGGGCGGCGGCGGCGGCGCGGGGCGGCGGTGACGGTGGACGTCGCCACGATCGACGGCCGGGGAATCCCCTTG
>JBFWKS010000445.1:0-2780 GCA_050252545.1 Solirubrobacteraceae bacterium | reverse complement strand
CGCGGCCGCCATGACCGCGCCCGGGACGAGGATCGCGACTGCGACCCCGCTGACGAGGACGAACGCGATCGGCGCCCACGCACCCGCCGGCTCGATCGCGTCGCGGACCGCGGCGGTCCCCACGAGCCCGCCGACCATGAACACCGCCGCGAGCGCGCCGAGCGTGCCGAGCAGCGCCGCGATGCGCAACCACGCCCGGTGGCGCGCGTCGGAGCTCTGCTGGGACGGGGGCACGGCCGCCGTCACGGTAGCGGCGTCGCCTCGCGCGCCTCCGGCCGGCGCTCTACGCTGGCGATCATGGAGTCGATCAGGCGGCGCGGGCGGGGGAGGCATGGCAGTCCGTCGCAGGCGGCGTGCGATCGCCGGAGCCGGATCGCTCGCCGGCTGGTCGCGACGCTCGCCGGCCTCGTCGCCCTGGCCGGCCTGCCTTCGTCCTCGATGGCGGCAGCGCCATCCTCGTCGGTGCTCGGTCCGGCAGCGTGGACCGCGTCGTCCTCGGCAGACACGGACCGCACCGCCACGCCACGGATCGTCGGCGGCGGCCCGGCCCCGATCACGGCGTTCCCCTGGCAGGTCTACGTCGAGATCAGCGGACTCGGCGCCTGTGGCGGGTCGATCCTCGGACCACAGAAGATCCTCACCGCCGCCCACTGCATCACCGACGACGCCGGTGCGGTCGTCGATCTGGGCCGCAACCCGGTCTACGTCGGGGCCGGGTTCACCGATCTGAACCAGCGCACCGGCACCGCGCAGGTGCGCTCGGCGTCGAGCGTCCGGCGGCACCCGCGCTACCGCGCCGACATCGGTGAGGACGACACCGCCGTCCTGCAGCTCTCCACGCCCCTGGACCTGTCGGGACCGTCGGTACGGGCGATCCCGGTCGTCGCCCCGGGAACGGTGCTGCCCGTCGGCACGCCGGTGACGGTCAGCGGATACGGCCAGCAGCGCGTGGGCAGTCCGTCCGCCGGAGACGGTCGCCTGTTCTCGACCACGGCGACGATCGGCGACGGGGACACGGGCAGTTGCACGATCGACGGCAACAGCGCGGTGGTGCTCTGCACGCTGCCCACCCCCAACGGCACCTGCTACGGCGACAGCGGCGGACCGCTCGTCACCGGCAACCCGCCGGTCCTCGTCGGTGTGGTCGAGGGCGGACGGTCCGCAGACTGCAGCACCGGGGGCAACCGGTACACCAACCTGGCGGCGGCCGAGGTCCGCGTGTTCGTCGACGGGTCCGACGCCGTGCCGATCGCCCCCCGCGGCGGGGCCGGGATCGCCATGCGCGGGATCCCACGTGCAGGGGGCACCCTGACCTGCGACGCCGGATCGTGGTCGGGGGCGCCGACGTTCACCTACGGCTTCGCGGGGCCCGAGACGCTGCAGGACGGTCCCGACGGCAGCTATCGGCTGACCCGCCACGACGTCGGTCGGCGGATCCGCTGCATCGGCCGGGCGACGAACGCGGGCGGCACGGGCGTGGCCCGCACCGGCGAGACGCCGGCGATCACCCGGTCCGAGAGCCGCCCGACGGTGCGGATCCGCAAGGTGTCCTGTCGCCGTCGCACGTGCACGGTGCGGTTCACCGTCCGCGAGCCCGACTCGTCGTCGCCGCCCGAGCGGATCACCGCCGAGGCTCGCCGCACGGTGCGGGTGCGCTGCCGTCGTGGCGGCAGGGCTCGCCGCTGCCGCGAGGTCCGCGTCCAGCGGCTCAAGGTCGGCGGGTCGCCGTCCAAGGGCTACCGCGCGGTGCGCAGGCGGACGGGGCTCGGGAGGGTGCGATTCCGGGTGCGGGCCTACAGCGCTGCCAGTGGCCGCCGCTCGAGGGTGGCGACGAAGGTCCGGACCGTCCGGAAGCGGTAGTGCCGGTCGAGAATCGCGCCGCAGCGGAGGGACGACGGGGCTAGTGGGCGCGCCCCGGCTCGAACGGGGGACCTTCCGGGTGTAAACCGGACGCTCTGACCAACTGAGCTACGCGCCCCAGGGCGGGGACCGATCGTACCGCCCGCCGGTCGTGATCGGGGGCTGTGGCGCTGGGGGGCGGTCGGCCCTCGGCGCCGAGAGCGGCGGTCAGCCGCCCCCGCTGTCCGATCACCGCGACGCGGTGGCGATCGTGCAGGCGACCATCTAGCCTTGGGGGTGGCATGTCGGACCTGTCCAAGATCGCGAAGAACCTCCAGGCGTTTCAGATGGCGATCAACGCCCATGACCGCGAGAACCCGACGCACAGCGCGTACGGCATCGGTCTGGCCGCGTTCGACATGGACCGGCTCGGCCTCGACGAGGGCGAGCGGATCCTGCCGGGGATCACGATCCATTGCGACGCCGGCGTGTCGGGCAACTTCCGGGTGCTGTGCGACGGGGATCACGACGAGGAGCTCGAGGAGGCCGAGGAGGAGGTCGTCGAGGCCGTCGGCGTTCGCTCCGGTGGCGCGTCCGAGCCGCACCGCGAGTCGGTTCCGCCGCCCGAGGAGTGGTGAGGGTCGCCCGCTCCGGCTCGACGCCGTAGAGCGGCGCACGCCGGAACGCACGCCGTGATGGCCGGGGGCCTGCACCCCGGGTTCCGGCCTGCCGCCGTGGAGCGACGCGGTCCTGGATCGCGTGCCGCTCAGCCGCGGTGTCGGCCACCGCCGGGTCGCCACGCGCCCGACGGTGCCGCCGCGGGTCGGTGCCTCACCGCCGACCGGCGTGATGCCGGCCGGGGCTCTCGCGGGTCAGGCGGTCTCGCCGTCGGTGCCGGCCGGCGAGGTCGTGTCGGCATCGCCCGACGGTAGATCGGAAGA
>JBFWKS010000444.1:0-2813 GCA_050252545.1 Solirubrobacteraceae bacterium | reverse complement strand
GCGCGACGCCCCGCCCGCCCTCGCGACCGGTGGTGGGTCAGCCCCCCCCGCCGGGGCCCCCGCGCCGGTGCCCCCCCGCCCCGGCGCGCGCCGGGTGCGGCCGCCGCGCCCCGGCCGTCGCCGTGCCCACCCCCGGCACGGCGACGGCGGGGCCCGCCGGCTCAGGGCCGGCCGACGACCACCGGCAGCGTGGTGGTCTTCCCGCCCACCAGGCGCATGCGGTAGACGAGGGCGGGGGCGCTGCCGGTCGGCGGCTTCAGGACGACGCGGAAGCGGCCCTTGCTGTCGGTCTCGACCTTACGGACGCTCAGGCCGTCGTCGTCGCAGCTGGCCTGTCCGGCGATGCGGAGGGACACGCGGCGCGGCCTGGACCTCTTGCTGGTGCGCCAGTACTTGGCGCGGATCTTGCCGCGGACGCTGATGCGGCCGCCGCGCAGCGTCTTTTGCTGCGTGATGATTGCGCGGCGGGTGGCCTTGAGCGCGCGGGAGCGGAGCTTCCCGACGACCAGGCGGTAGCGGGCCTTCGCGCGGCGCTTGACGTTCTTCGGTGCGGCGACGGTGACGCGGATGGTGCCGTCGCGGCCGACCTTCGCCTTACGGACCTGCTTGCCGTCGCGACGCACGCGGACGGTCGTGCCGGCGAGCGTCGGCGATGCCACGCCGACCAGGCGGGTCCGCGGCCGGCGCTTGCTGCCGGTCGCGTCGATGTCGACGAGCGACACGAACGGGAGGTCGCACATCGGTGGCGGTGCGGGCAACGAGATCTTCGGGGGCGGGTTGTCGGCGGGCGGCGGAGGCGTTCCGGGCGACGGGGGCGAGTCGCCGACGAGATCCTTGAGCCGGTCGAGCGCCCACTCCTGCGAGTAGGTCGTCTCCAGCACCGTGGACCCGTTCGCCGGGATGTCGCGGATGAACCGCGCGATGAAGCGCCCGGAGCGCAGGAACCGGATGTCGGTGGGGGCATCGGCGAAGGTGATCGCGCCCTCCTCCTGGCCCAGCGTGCCGGCGCCAGGGTTCGTTGCCCGCAGCGCGGCGCCCTCGCCCGGGACGAGGCCGTCCGGCAAACGCGCGGGCCGGACCCACACCGTGGTGCGGCCTGTCGGCGCGGGCCCGTAGACGGTGCTCTCCTCGGGCGTCACGTACGCGTCGCCCGTCGCCCACGGCAGTCGGAAGCTCGCCGGCTCGGCGCCCGGCAGGCCGGCGGCGATGTCGTAGGTCGCCACGCCCTGCAGGTAACCGGCCTCGATCTTGTGGGGCTTGCCGTCGGTGGAGATGAACTCGTCGCGCAGGTTGAACTGGCGACCGTCGTGATGCTGCCGGTACGTGCGCTTGATGCTCACGCCGGCGGGGCCGGTCTGCACGGAGTCGCCGTCGAACGTGAACGACTCGACCGGGGTCGTCGCGGTGATGACGGCGTCGCCCGTCGTGGGGTCGAGCGAGCGGTCGACGTGCGTCGGGTTGTCGGCGGAGGTGTTGAAGGGCATCGCGGCACCCTTGCCGTCGACGACGAACCCGAAGTCCTCGGGTGCGGGTGTCGTGCCGTTGCCGTCGGGATCGGTGACACCGAACGGCAGGGCACCGAGGTACCCGAGATTGCGGAACACGACCGTCATTCGGGTTCCGTTGATGAGCGCGGTCCGCCGGATCCCGCCTCCGGTGGCGATCGACAGCGGGGCCGGATCGAGCGGATCGCTGAGCATGGCCGGGGCGCGGACCACGTCCCCGAACCCGAGTCGCTGCCCGCGGTACAGCGTGTAGTTCCCGACGTCGGGCGGATCCTGCCCGAACGCCCCCCCGAGCACGCGGGGGCCCTCGAACGCGCTCAGGTCGAGATCGGTGGGGAGATACCCCATGTCGTCCCAGTCGATGAGCTCGGCCGGGATCGCACGGATGCGGCAGGGGTAGTGCGGCGTCCTGGCGTCGATGGTGACCGTATCGGCGCCGATCGCGCGGGGTTGGGCCAGCCGGATGTACACGCCCTGGGGACCGACGCCGAAGTACTCGCAGATGAGGCCGATCTCGTCGGCGCCGTCGGCGTTGCGGGTGGTCTGGACCTGCACGTCGAAGGTGTTGGGCGACACCAGATCCCGGCCACTGCCGTCCGGCCCGTTGCCTTCGAGCACGTTGTCGATGGCTGGGGCGGTGACCTTGCTGGACACGACCTTCGCGGACGCGACCGTGGGCAGCGCGAGACCGAGGGCGGCCGTGGCGATCGCCGACGCGCGGACGACGGCGTGGGACCGCCGTGCGTTGGGGGACATGGTGGTACTCCGGGACGGGTGGGGACCACGCGCAACCGGGAACGCGGCGCGCGATGCTCCGGTTATATGCGCGCCGGACCCCTGCCGTCAGCCCTGGGAACCCTGGAGTTACCCCTGGCCTTGGGCGATGTCGCCGCGGACGAGACCTCCGGCGAGGGACCGGGCCCGCCCGCCGCCTGCCGTGCCCACCCCCGGCACGGCGACGGCGGGCGCGCCGGCTCACGGCCGGCCGACGACCACCGGCAGCGTGGTGGTCGTCCCGCCCACCAGGCGCATGCGGTAGACGAGCGCGGGGGCGCTGCCGGTCGGCGGGCTCAGCACGACGCGGAAGCGGCCCTTGCTGTCGGTCCTGACCTTCTGGACCGACTGGCGCAGGTCACCGCAGGTGGCCTGTCCGGTGATGCGCAGGGACACGCGGCGCGGCTTGCCGCTCTTGTCGGTGCGCCAGTTCCTGGCGCGGATCTTTCCGCGGACGCTGACGCGGCCGCCGCGCAGCGTCTTCTGCTGGGTGATGATCGCGCGGCGGGTGGCCTTGAGCGCGCGGGAGCGGAG
>JBFWKS010000443.1:0-2819 GCA_050252545.1 Solirubrobacteraceae bacterium | reverse complement strand
CGGCTCACAAAGGCCATTGTCGCTTGCCCGCAGCGGCTGCGTTGCCGATGGCCGCACCGTCGGCCGATTTGCTTGGCGCTTGTACAAGCGCCTCATCGCCGCTGCCCGAAAGCGGCACGTTCATGCGGTATCTCGGGATTGCTGGAGGAGGCCTATTGAAGATGCCCCCGACGGAGCCGCGCTCCGTCGGGGGTTTCTCGTTCTCGGGGAGAAGCTCCCGGGCGACGTCGAGCGGAGCCCGTACCTCGGCCGGCCGGGCCGCCGTGGGCCGGCGAGCATCTCGGCTTGGTCGTCTCCCGTGTTGCGGGACCGCAGCAGGCAGGGCGGCGTCGGCTAGATTCGCGGCATGGGCCTCCTGACCTTCAGCGTCAACGTCACCCTGGACGGGTGCGTCGACCATCGGGAGGGCATCGCCGACGACGAGACGCACGCCCACTTCACCCGCCTCATGGACGAGAGCGGGGCGATGCTGTGGGGCCGCGTCACCTACGAGATGATGGAGAGCCACTGGCCCGCCGTCGCCCGCGGCGAACAGGAGGCGCCGCCGGCGATCCGCGAATGGGCGGTCAAGCTGGAGGCGAAGCCGAAGTACGTGGCGTCGTCGACGCGCAAGGACTTCCCGTGGACCAACAGCCACCACATCGCGGGCGATCTGCGCACCGGCGTGCAGCAGCTCAAGGAGGCGACTCCGGCCGGCGTGCTCCTCGGTAGCGGCAAGCTCGCGACCGAGCTGGACCGGCTGGACCTCATCGACGAGTACCAGTTCCTGGTCCACCCCAGGATCGCCGGCCACGGCCCGACCCTGCACCAGAGCGGACTGCCCAGCGCGCGACGGCTCGACCTGCTCTCTGCCACGCCGTTGCGCTGCGGCGCGGTCGCCATGCACTACCGACGCGCTCGCTGACGCCGGCGCCGCGGGGACGCGGATCGGCGCGATGAGTCTGAGGGCCCGGTGAGGTCCGTGCTCCCCGAACCGCACGAGCGAGGAGATGATGGAGCGTGGTGCGTGCCGACGTGACCGCCGAGATCCATGGCTACAGCCATCCCGATGCGTCGCGGACGCCGTGGGACGTGGGACTCGAGCAGGTCGTGCGTGCCGAGACGTTCTGGATCTCGACCGTGCGGCCTGACGGCCGGCCGCACGTCACGCCACTGATCGCGGTGTGGCACGACGAGGCGCTCTGGTTCACGACCGGGGTCGGAGGAGCGCAAGGCACGGAACCTCGCGCGCAACGCCACGTGCGCGCTCACGACCGGTCGCAGCGATCTGGGGGAGGGCAGCCTCGACCAGGCCGCGATCGACGAGCGCGTCGCATCGGGAGTCGACGACGGGCTGCAGGTCGCCGCCCTGCACGAGGGGCACGCCATTCGCGTTCGCGAGCGCGGTCGCCGTCTGCCTCAGCCCTTGGGCATGAACGGTTCGGGGTAGCGGCTGCCGTGGGCGCCGTCGGGCAGCGCGGCGCGGATGGCGTCGAGGTCCTCGGACGTCAGTGTGACGTCGGCCGCCGCGGCGTTCTCGCGGACGCGCGCCACGCTGCGGGTGCCGGGGATCGGGACGATGTCCTCGCCCTGGGCCAGCAACCAGGCGAGTGCGAGCCGGCCGACGGTGATGCCCTTGCTGGCGGCGAGGGCGGTGAGGCGCTCCACGGCCTCGAGGTTGCGCTCGTAGTTGCCGGGCTGCCAGCGGTCGTCCCAGCTGCGCATGTCGTTGGCGGGGTACTCGGCGGCCGGGCGCACGTCGCCGGTGAGGAAGCCGCGGCCGAGCGGGGAGTAGGGGACGAAGCCGATGCCGAGCTCGCGGACGGTGGGCAGGACGTCGGCCTCGACGTGGCGCTCGAAGACCGAGTACTCGGTCTGCAGCACCGAGACCGGCTGCACGGCGTGGGCGCGGCGGATGGTCTCGGGGCGGGCCTCGCTGAGGCCGAAGTGGCGGACCTTGCCCTCGGCGATCAACTCCTGGACGGTGCCGGCGACGTCCTCGATCGGCACGTCGGGGTCGACGCGGTGTTGGTAGAGGACGTCGATGACGTCCACGCCGAGGTGGCGCAGGCTGTTCTCGGCGACCCGGCGGATCCGCTCGGGGCGGCTGTCGACCGCGGAGCCCAACGGCTCGACGGTCATGTCGAAGCCGAACTTCGTCGCGATCACGACCTCGTCGCGGAACGGCGCGATCGCCCGGCCGACGAGCTGCTCGTTCGATCCGGTGCCGTGCCCGTAGAGCTCGGCGGTGTCGAAGAACGTGACGCCGGCGTCGTGCGCGGCCCCGATCGTCGCGATCGCCTCCGCCTCGCTGCTCGCGTCGCCGTAGGCGAGGGTGAAGCCCATCGTGCCGAAGCCGATGGCCGAGACCTCGAGTCCCTGCTTGCCGAGGGTGCGTCGCTGCATGTCGTCGCCTTTCGCGATCGTCAAACCAAACTGTTCGGTTTGAATCTAGCACCCCCCGTCCCCCGGTCTATGCTCGAAGGCGTGTCCACTACCGTCACGCCCAGGGAGCGGGTGCTCGCCGCGGCGTTGAGCGAGTTCGCCGCGCACGGGGTCGCCGGAGCGCGCGTTGACCGCATCGCGCGGACGGCCAGGACCAGCAAGGAGCGCGTCTACGCGTACTTCCGCTCCAAGGAGGAGCTGTACGTCGCGGTCGCCGCCGACCAGCTGCAGCAGGTGATGGACGGCACGACGCTGGACCCCGCCGACCTGCCCGGCTACGTCGGCGAGCTCTTCGACTTCTACGCCGCCCACCCCGAGATGCTGCGGCTCGTCGGCTGGGGCCGCCTGGAGCCCAGCGACGCCCTGGCCGGCATGGGCACCGCCGGCCAGGCCTC
>JBFWKS010000442.1:0-2828 GCA_050252545.1 Solirubrobacteraceae bacterium | reverse complement strand
TCGGTGAACTCCAGGTCGCGCAGGTGCTTGGGCAGCGAACCGGAGTTGACGCCGACGCGGATCGGGACGTCGTGGCGCTTGGCGACCGCGATGACCTCGGCGACCTTCTCCGGCCCGCCGATGTTGCCGGGGTTCAGGCGCACGCAGTGCGCTCCGGCCTCGATCGCCTTGATCGCCAGCGTGTGGTTGAAGTGGATGTCGGCGATGATCGGGATCGGCGACTCGCGCACGATCGTCCGCAGCGCGTCGACGTCCTCGTTGCGGGGCACCGCGCAGCGCACGAGGTCGGCGCCCGCCTCGGCGACCCGGTGGATCTGGGCCAGCGTCTCCGGCAGGTTGGCCGTCTCGGTCTTCGTCATCGTCTGGACCGCGACGGGGGCGCCTCCACCGATGAGGACGTCTCCCACGCGGATCTGCCGCTCAGAGGCCATGGTCCGATTGTACGGCCCGTCGCGTCGCGGTCTGTGACGCTCCGGTCAGGCGGCGAGCGCGCTGCCTCCGCCCGCGGTCGCCCGAGCGGTCGCCAGGCGTCGCTGGGCGAGCCCACGGAGCTCGGCACAGGCCGCACGGGCGTCGTCGTCGCCACGCGCATCGGTCGCCGCCAGCGACCGTCCCAGCAGCGCGGCCGCGTCGTGGACCGCGGCGCGGCGCAGGTCCATTGCGGCCGGGTCGGGCGCACGCGGCAGCGCCTGGACGAACGTCCGCACGGGCCCGACAATCTGCAGGCCCGACAGCACGCCCTCCGGCGCCACGACCCCGGCGAGGGTGTGGACGGGCTCGCCGCGCCCGCGGAACTCGATGACGACGAGCCGCAGCGGGTCCCCGTCGACGGCCCGGCCGATCCGGGCATCGGTGGCCCGCAACGCGTCGGCGCCCCACGCCACGTCGGGGACCGGGCACCGCGGGCCGGCCGCCGGCTCGACCGGCACGTCGGGCCACCACCCCGGCTCGGGTGCGCCCTCCGCGACCAGTCGCCGCGCCGCCTCCGCCGCCGCGGACGCGATCGGGTCGGTTGCTCCCAGCTGCAGTGCCCGCAGCGCGGCCAATGCCGGGCCGTCGGCGTCCGCCGCCAGGGCGTCGACCATCCGCGGACCGTGACGGCGGTCGGCCGCGTCGGCCGTGACGCGCGGCTCCGGCGGCCATGCGACCGCAGCCGACGCCAGCAGCTCGCCCGCCATCGGCGAGTCGACGCGCGCCGCCCACCGCCGCAGCGACCCGACGAGCACCGGCACCGGATCGTCGTGCGCGGTGGCGCGCGGCCCCAGGTGCGACGGGCGACGGGTGAGCCGGGGGCGCGTGGCCTGCGATCGGTCGGTCTTCATGGCCGCCATCGTGCGACCGCCGCCCGTGACCGGACAAGGGACCATCCGTGCCGGAACGGGTGCGGCTCCGTGCCGACTTCGTCGCGTGGCGCCCGACCCCGACGGGCGCGAGCCGAGCACGAGGCGGGCGTGGCCCACAGCGGTCGTCGGACAGCGGACGTCGGCATCGCCGGGTCCGGCGCGTCCCCTGTCGTGCGGCACCGGTCCGCCGGGGCCGCGAAGATGGGGCGATGGCCAAGGTGACCGTCTACGAGAAGCCGACCTGCACGACCTGCCGCAAGCTCATCACGCTGCTCGCCGAGCACGGCGTCGATCCCGAGCGGATCGACTACCACGTGACGGGGCTGACCGAGGACCGCGTCCGTGATCTGCTCGCGAAGACCGGTGCCGCCCCCCACGAGCTGCTGCGTCGCCGCGAGCCGCTGGTCAAGGAGCGCGGGCTGGGCCCCGACACCGACCCCGAGGAGCTGATCGCGCTCATGGTCGAGCATCCGGCGCTGCTGGAACGGCCGGTGGTCGTCGTCGGCGACCGCGCGGTGCTGGCGCGGCCGATCGAGCGCGCGCTGGCGCTGTTGGAGGGCTGAGCGCGTGGCTGGCCCCTCCCCCGTCGCCCCCGGTCCGGCGTCCTCCCTCCGCCGGTGCTCGCACCATGCCTGATCCCGAACCGCGGGCCGACGTCTACGCCACCGCGCGCGGACCCCTGGCCCGGATCGCCGGACCCGTCGCCGCCCGCACCCGGGCCCGGCGCCACCGAGCCCTCTTCTCCCTCACCGGCGTCGACGGGCTCCGCCACCCGCCCCGGATCCTCGACGTCGGCTGCGGGACCCTGGGCCTGCGCGCGCACGCGCCGGACCTGGACATCACGGGGGTCGACCTCGACGACCGGCCGACCTATCCCGGGCCGTTCGTCCAGGCCGATGCGACGGTGCGCCTGCCGTTCGACGACGGCGCGTTCGATCTCGTCTACTCCAGCTCGGTCGTCGAGCACATCCCGCCGGGGCGCCGGGCGGCGTTCGCCCGCGAGCTGTCCCGCGTCGGGCGCGGCCTGTACGTGCAGACCCCCGCCTACTCGTTCCCCGTCGAGCCACACGCGCTGCTGCCGATCGCGCACTGGTTGCCGCCGGCCCTGCGCCGCCCCTACTGGCGCCTCGGCGCGCAGGGGCACTGGGAGGACGTGCGACTGCTGCGCCACCGCGACGTCGCCGCGCTCTTCCCCGGCGCCACCGTCCATCGCGAGCGCCTCGGTCCGCTCACCAAGAGCTGGATCGCGGTGCGGCCCGTGCCGGCGGCCCCCTGACGGCGAGCAGGGTTGCGGCGCGATGGCCCGCCACGCCCGGGCGGGGCGGGGGCGGTCACGGCGGGGGGGGGCGGCGATCACGACGGAGCCAGGGTGGTCCGTTCCGGGTTGGGGTCGCTGTGTGACCCGATGGCGGATCGGATTGTCGGGCCGGGCCGGCGGTGCCGATCCGCTCCGGGATGTGGTCGCTGGGTGACCCGGTGGCGGAG
>JBFWKS010000441.1:0-2834 GCA_050252545.1 Solirubrobacteraceae bacterium | reverse complement strand
AGCGCCGCGAACGCGAGCGGGAAGAGCGCCGCCGGGAACGGGAGCTCGAGCGGGCGCGGGAGCGCGAAGAACGCGAGCGGGACCGCGAGAGAGACCGCGAGCGCCGGCAACGAGACCGCGAACGAGACCGGGAGCGGGAGCGGGAGCGGGAGCGGGAGCGCGATCGAGATCGAGACCGAGACCGAGACCGGAACCGGAGCCGGAGTCGCGACAGAAGCCGCAACCGGAGCAGAGACCGGAGAGATCGTGACCGTGATCGTGACCGTGATCGTGACCGTGATCGTGATCGTGACCGGGATCGGGATCGGGACCGGGATCGGGACCGTTGGGATCGCAGGGACCGGGACAGGTCGCTTGACAGCCGACGACGTCGTGATTCGCGGGACCGGGAGCCGCGCGAGAAGCCGGAAGAGGTGAAGAAACAGCTCTCGGGTGAAGAACTGCAGCGGCTGGAGGAGCTGGCCATGCTGGACTTGTTGCGCGAAAGCAAGTCCTCGCACTCCGCACGGCAGCCCTCGCTCGAGGTGGACGAGACCCTGGCACCGCCGCCGCGGAAGAGCGTGCCTGCGTCCGCCATCCAGCCCATCAAGCGGGTCTCCGCGTCCAAGACCGCGGCCGACAAAAAACAGCAACGGCCAGCGTCTCCGCTGCCGCCTCCCACAAAGACAACAGCCCCTGTTGCCAACGCTTCCCCAGCGCCACGGCTAGAAGTCAAGCTCGCCCGCCGGGAGCCCGTGCCGGTCATCACCATTGTTCAAGAGGACAAGAACCTGGATGCCACCCTGGCCGGAACAGAGGCCCTCGACGAGGCTGCCAAAGAAATGGCCGAAGAGACGACGAAAGAGATTGCCAAAGAGACAACCAATACGGGCACGGAGAAGCCGACCATGGAGACCAAAGAGACGCTCCAGGTCACACCAAAGACCGCCTCCCGCGACACTCCCTCTGCTTCGAGAAAGACGACACCAAAGGAAGAACCGGAGGAAGCCAAAGCCGCTCCCGTGGAAGAGGCGACCACAAGCCGCAAGCGTCCACGGAGCCCGTCCACATCGCGCGATGCCGCCGCCAGCCGACGCAGTCGGAGCCCTGAGCGCAAGCGCAGCCAACGCGTCGATTCAAGAAGCCGCCGCGACAAGGAAAAGGAAGATCGGAGTCGCTCGCTGTCGAGACGGCCTAGATCGTCCTCTCGCCGGCGCAGAGATGCCTATCGCGACCGTGATCGTGACCACGATCGTGACCGTGATCGTGACCGCAACCGGGATCGGGATCGAGATCGTGAACGGAGCCGGAGCCGGAGCCGGAGCCGGAGCCGGAGCGGCTCGAAGACGAGACGCAGATACAGGGACCAGCCCCGGGGTAGGAGCCGGAC
The DNA here is from genome assembly GCA_050252545.1 of Solirubrobacteraceae bacterium. Taxonomy (GTDB): domain Bacteria; phylum Actinomycetota; class Thermoleophilia; order Solirubrobacterales; family Solirubrobacteraceae; genus Patulibacter. The sequence continues at coordinate 1,465 of JBFWKS010000441.1, read as the reverse complement.
GCGGTCGCGATCCCCGTCGCGGATTCTCTCACGCCGCTCGCGCTCCCGACGGGAGGACCGAGACGCCTCGCGCCGTCGCTCGCGGTCTCGGCCGCGCGTGTACCGCGACCGAAGCCGGTCGCGGCGTCCTGCCGAGCGCCGTCGCCGCAGCCGCAGCCGCTCGGTGTCGCGGGCGCGCAGGGCGGAGGAGACCAGGCCCGCGGCGGCGTCGACGGCGGCGGCGGGCGCGACCAACCCGCCGGTGGCGACGGCGACAGACGCGCGCGCACGCGGCCGGCGGAGCCGCAGCCCGACGCCGCTGGGGGCGTCCTCGACGCTGGTGCGGCCGCCGCAGAACCTGGACAAGGAGTCGCTGGAGGCGTGGAAGCGCAGCGAGGTCAAGAAGCGTGAGCAGGAGGCGAAGGCTTATCTGGCAGCGCAGCGCGAAGCGCGGGAAAAGGGCCTGCCGGTGCCGGGCATCGACGACAAGCACACGGCCAGCGACCGGTCGCCGGACGGCAAGCGCAAGTACGAGCCCGAGGAGATTGACCGCTATGTTCCCAAGGAGCGCCGGCACATTGACCGCGCGGTCTCGGGCGCGGGCGGCGGCCCCGACCGACGCAACCCGCGGAGCCGGGACTACCGGAGCCGCGATGGCCGGTCGCGCAGCCGCAGCCCGCGGCGGGACTACCGCGAGCGCGAGCGAGACAGGGACCGCGACAGAGACCGCGACAGAGACCGCGACAGAGACCGCGACCGGGATCGCGACCGGGATCGCGACCGGTATAGCCGGCGTGACCGGAGCCGCAGTCGCGATCGAGAAAGGGACAGGGACCGAGACAGGGACAGAGACCGTGACCGGGACAGGGACCGGCGCGACCGCGACCGCGACCGCGACCGGGATCGACTGCGCGACCGCAGCCGCAGTCGGCGGCGCCGCAGCAGGAGCCGCTGATGGACAGGGGACCTATCGCCTGTGGATCGCATTTGGTACAATCAACGGGATGCTCGGTTCGAGCGTCATTGGATGGGAGCCACCTTCTACTTCTTCTCTATCGTTGCACTCTGTGAATCTGGCTTGGCGCTTTTGTGCTGCCCTGGTATCATTCGCCCCCGTCGCCTTTCCGGCACCCGCGCACCGGCACGTCCTACGTCCGCTGCTTCTTGGAGGGCGGCGCGTCGGCGCCGTCGTCGCCATCGTCGCCACCGCCGTCCTCGGAGCCCGACTCGAAGTCGGCGTCGCTCAGCGTCTCCTGCTCCTGCGCCTGGCGAAAGTACTTGATGGCGTTGGGGTACAGGTCGTCGGCGAGCGCAATGGCCACGACGTCGCCGTCGGGGAAGATTTCGTACTCGTAGCCCTCGTCATCGTCGTCGTCGTCCTCCTCCTCCTCCTCGTCGCCGCCTTCGTCGTCGTCCTCCTCCTCGCCCTTCTCGCCGCTGGCACGCTTGGCGGCGCGGGCGGCGCGCTGCTCGTTCTTGAGGGCCA
>JBFWKS010000440.1:0-2837 GCA_050252545.1 Solirubrobacteraceae bacterium | reverse complement strand
CGAAGTTGTAGCCCTCCCACGACATGAACGCGACCATGAGGTTCTTGCCGAGGGCCATCTCGCCCTGGCTGGTCGAGGACCCGTCGGCGAGCACCGAGCCGTCACCGACCTGCTGCCCCCGCTTGACGAGGGGACGCTGGTGGATGAGCGTGCCCTGGTTGGAGCGCTCGAACTTCTCCAGGTCGTAGGTGTCCTGGCCTTCGTCGTGCTCGATGACGATCCGCTGGGCGTCGACGTAGCCGACCGTGCCCGCACGGCGGGCCAGGACGACATCGCCGGAGTCCTGCGCGGCGCGGGCCTCCATGCCCGTGCCGATGCGCGGCGCGTCCGTCTTGAGGAGCGGCACGGCCTGGCGCTGCATGTTCGAGCCCATGAGCGCGCGGTTGGCGTCGTCGTGCTCCAGGAACGGGATCATCGCCGTGGCGACCGACCAGATCTGCTGGGGCGACACGTCGATGAGCGTCACCTCGTTGCGCGGGACGACGACGTACTTGCCGGCCTGGGTGCGGCAGAGGACCTCGTCGCTGACGATGAGACCGTCGGCATCGAGCTCGGTGTCCGCCTGCGCGGCGAGCTCCTCCTCCTCCTGGGTCGCGTCGTACTGGACGATCTCGCCGGTCACGCGACCGTCGACGACCTTGCGGTACGGGGTCGTGACGAACCCGTGCTCCGACACCTGCGCGTACGAGGCGAGCGAGCCCATCAGGCCGATGTTCGGGCCCTCCGGCGTCTCGATCGGGCACATCCGGCCGTAGTGGGTCGGGTGCACGTCGCGGACCTCGATCGGCGCCCGCTCGCGCGTCAGGCCGCCGGCGCCCAGCGCCGACAGGCGGCGGCGGTGCGTCAGACCCGAGAGCGAGTTGTTCTGGTCCATGAACTGCGACAGCTGCGAGGAGCCGAAGAACTCCTTGAGCGCCGCGGAGACCGGGCGGATGTTGACGATCGACTGCGGGGTGATCGTGTCCTCGTCCTCGGTGGTGAGGCGCTCGCGGACGACGCGCTCCATCCGGTAGAGGCCGACGCGGAAGGCGTCCTGGATCAGCTCGCCGACCGTGCGCAGGCGGCGGTTGCCGAAGTGCTCGTACTCGTCGAGCAGCTCGAGCACGGGCTCGCGCGGCATGGCCTGCGCCTCGGCGGCGTAGTCCTTGATCTCGACGTCCTCGTCCTCGGGCAGCCCGAGCGCCTTGGGGAGCCGGATGAGCTCCTTGATCAGCGCGTAGATGTCCTCGGGGGTGAGGTGGCGCGTCTCGAGGTCGATGTCGAGGTGCAGCCGCGAGTTGAGCTTGTAGCGGCCGACCCGCGTCAGGTCGTAGCGCTTGGGGTCGAAGAACAGCGTCTGCAGCAGCGCGTACGCGGCGTCGACCGTCGGCGGCTCACCGGGACGCTGCTTCTTGAACAGCTCGACCAGCGCGCCCTTCTTGGTGCGGGTCGCGTCGGTGTCCGTGTCGAGCGTGTTCCGGACGTACGCGGAGCCGTCGAACCGCTCCAGCAGCGCGGCGTCGAGCGCGTCGACGTCGGCGTCGGTCTCCTCGTGCTCGGCGTCGAGCTCGGGGTTGTACTCCATCGCCCGCAGCAGGACCGTGACCGGGAGCTTGCGCTTGCGGTCGATCCGGACGAAGACCTTGCCCTTCTTGTCGATCTCGAGCTCGAGCCACGAGCCACGGGCCGGCATGAGGTTGGCGACGAAGACCTGCTTCTCGCGGTCCTTCGGCTCCATGAGGTAGGCGCCCGGCGACCGGACGAGCTGCGTCACGACGACGCGCTCGGTGCCGTTGATGATGAACGTGCCCCGCTGCGTCATCCACGGGAAGTCGCCCATGAAGACGGACTGCTCGCGGATCTCGCCGGTCTCGCGGTTGACGAACGCGACCTCGATCGAGAGCGGACGCGAGTAGGTGACGCCCTTCTCCCGGCACTCGGCGATCGAGTGCGCCTCCGGACCGAACTCCAGTTCGCCGAACTCCACGGCGAGATTGCCGGTGTAGTCCTCGATCGGAGAGATGTCGTTGATGGTCTCTCGGAGTCCGCCGCCCTCACGCTCCACGAGCCAGTCGAACGACCGGCGCTGGATGTCGATGAGGTTGGGGACGTCGAGGACCTGATCCAGACGCGCGAACGTGCGGCGGGTGCGCAGAGCGTTGACCGAGGACAAGGCGGGCGACTCCTGGGAGGTGTCGGGTATAGGGCGAGGATCGTTCCCGCTGGGCAGGCAGGGACGAACAGCAAACCTAGCACACGCGAACTATTACCCGCGGGCGAGGGTCATCGGCGCTCACGGACCCCGTCCACGGAACCCGCGTATGTGGCGCGGACCCGATCGGTGGACGGCTACGACTATCGGCCGACCACAGCAGTGTAGGGCAGCCGCGCGTTCGGGGCCACCTGCCCTCGGAACGAGTACGGGCCGCTCTGGGAGCGGCCCGTACGGGCGGCGCGACGGTGGACAGCCGCGCCGGGGTGGCAGCCTGACGGCTGCGCGGTGCTACTTGAGGGTGACGGTGGCGCCGGCCTCTTCGAGCTCGGCCTTGAGCTTCTCGGCCTCGTCCTTGTCGACGCCCTCCTTGACGGGCTTGGGAGCCTCGTCGACGACGGCCTTGGCCTCCTTCAGACCCAGGCCGGTCGCGGCACGAACGACCTTGATGACGCCGATCTTCTTGTCGCCACCGCTCTCGAGGATGACGTCGAACGCCGTCTGCTCCTCCTCGGCGGCGGCGGCGTCGCCCCCACCACCGGCGGCCGGGGCGGCTGCGGCGACGGCCGTCGCCGACACGCCGAACTCCTCTTCGAGCGCCTTGATGCGCTCGGCCAGCTCGAGCACCGTGATGCTCTAGATCGGA
>JBFWKS010000439.1:0-2858 GCA_050252545.1 Solirubrobacteraceae bacterium | reverse complement strand
GGTGCTGCAGGCGATCGCGGCGATCGCGCGACTGCGGCTGCCGGTACGGACGATCGCGGTCATCGCCGCCACCGAGAACCTCGTGAACGGCTCCGCGATGAAGCCCGGCGACGTGCACGTGGCCGGGGACGGCACGACGGTGGAGATCGTGAACACCGACGCCGAGGGGCGGCTGGTGCTCGCCGACGCGCTGCTCCACGCGGTCGCCCTCGGGGCCGAGCGCCTCATCGACCTGGCGACGCTGACCGGTGGGGTGACGACCGCGCTGGGCACGTCACACGCCGGCCTGCTCGGCCACGACGAGGGGTGGCTCGACGCCGTCCGCGGGGCGGGAGAGCGGACCGGCGAGCGCGTCTGGCCGCTGCCGTTGGAGGACGATCACCGCGAGCTGCTGAAGAGCACCACCGCCGACCTGAAGAACTCGGGCGGGCGGTCCGCGCACGTCAGCCAGGGCGCCGCGTTCCTGGAGCGGTTCGCGGTCGGACGGCCGTGGGCGCACCTCGACATGGCGGGGCTGTCGGACGACCTGCCGCGGCGCTACCTCGCCAAGGGCCCGTCGGGCTGGGGCGTGCGCGTGCTCGTCGAGGCGGCCCGTGGCCTGGTCGCCCGGCCCGGTTGACGAACCGCGGGCGACACGCCGGCCGAACGGGCACGTCGGGCCGGCGGTCCGGCCCGCGACGGGGCGCCCCGCCCGGCCGGCCCGGTGGTCGAGGCGGGGCGCGCCACCCCGTTCCCGGCCGGCCGACCGTCCCCGGGTGGGCCGTCACCCGGTCCGCCACCGCCGCGATCAGGTGATCCGGAAGTCCTCCGACCGCCGGATCCGCCGCGGGGACCCGTCCACGGGCCGAACCTCGAGCGTGGCCTGGGCGCGCATCCGGTGACCCTTGCGGGCCGACAGGATCGCGCGGGCCAGGCGCTTGGGCCGCAGCCGCACGTGGTGCTCGCCGGTGTCCAGGCGCTTGCGGACCGACACCGCGGTGAACAGCTTGCCCCTGCGCCGCCCGACCGCGGGCAGGCGCACGCGGACCCGGATCGTCACGCGGGCCGGCTCGCGCACGGCCACCCGCGCCCGGACCCCGGTCGACAGGAGCTGCCGCAGCGTCACGCGTGTCGGCACGTCGATGATCGTCCGCGGGGGACGATCGCCGGGGCGAGGCCCGGGTCCGGGTCCGGGTCCGGGCGTCTCGATCGGCGGGATCGTCGTCCCGCCCCCCGGCGGCGGGGGCGTGGTGCCCTTCGGCGGGTGGGGATCGTCGGGCCGGTGGATCCGCGTGATCGCCACCGTCGCCGGGTGCGGCAACGAGGGGTTGAGGTTCGCGGTCCTGCTCCCGTCGGGCCACCAGCTCGTGAACGTCGTCGGGTCGTCGAGGTCGGCGGCGGGGTTGCCGGCCGTCTCCTCACCCGGGTGCTGCACGTTGACGAACAGCGTCGACTCGTCGGCCGAGAAGTAGGGCCCGGTGCCCTCGGCCTCCGCCGGCATGTTCGCGAACCGGTAGGCGATCCCGCTCCCCCGCGGAATCATGAAGATCGCGTTGTTGCGGTGGTACTCGTAATACGGTGCCGACGGCTTGTTGAGCGACCCCGACGAGATGTCGGTGACCGCCCAGATGTTGTTGGCGCCGTCGAAGACGAGGTTGTCGACGCAGGACATGCCCTCGTCGCCGACCCCGGTCCGCTGCGGGTTGGGGCCGCCGACGTGGTAGTCCGACCACGTGAACGTCGACGCCGTCGGGTCGTTGCCCGCCTCGACGACCTTGCGGATGGCGCCGTGGCGGTCCTTGGTGCCCGAGTTGTTGGTGAACGCGACGTACACCGTGCCGTCGACGTCGACCTCGACGTCCTCGGGCCGGTTGGTGGCGAAGTGCTGGTCGTACTCCGCGTTGCCGATCCGCTGGCGCAGCAGGTTGGCGGTGTCGACGAGCTCCGGCGTCTGGACCTCGATCCACTCGCCGGTACCGGACGTGTCCGAGGTCGGCTCGACGTCACCGTGGTTGGCGAAGTGGCGCCGCCCGTCCGGGGACCACCGGGCGATGTAGAGCGTCCCCTCCTCGAGGATCCGCAGGTTGTGCGCGCGGCGACCGGGCTGGAACTCGCGGTCGCTGACGAACTTGTAGACGCCCTCGCCCGCCTTGTCGTCGCCCATGTAGAGCACGAACGGCTTGCCGGTGACGTGCCGGAACGCGGTGTTCTCGTGGCGGAACCGGCCGAGCGCCGTGTGCTTGCGCGGCGTCGACGATGCGTCGTACGGGTCGTGCTCGACGACCCAGCCGTAGTGGGCGTAGTCGACGGCGTTGTACTTCTCGTCCCCGGGTTCGTCCCAGCCGTACCCGAACGACGTCGTCAGCCCGTAGTCGGAGTAGTTCTCCTCGCAGGACAGCGTCGTGCCCCACGGGGTGATCCCGCCGGAGCAGTTGGCGAGCGACCCGGCGGCGGTCGTCTCGACCGTCACGTCGCCGCCGACCGACGTCGCGTTGGCCAGGGTCGTGCCCCGCAGCGGGCCGGTGATCTCGCATGCCGGTGTGTCGCCGGTGATCCGGCGGTTGTACGGCGACGGCGACACGACCGCCCAGAGCTGGTCCTCGTCGCGACGGATGTGGACGACGGAGTTGCCGACCGACTCCTTCTCGATCGCGATCTGCGCGGGGGTCTTGGCCGCCGCGTCGCGGTTGCCGTGCTGAAAGAACGGCGCCGGGTACTCGTGGTTGACGAACAGCAGGCCCTCGTCGGGCTCGCCGTCGATCGGCAGGTAGGCGAGGAAGTCGTTGTTGTACCCGTAGGTGTAGGTCGTGCCGTCGCTGTTGGCGAACTCGTCGCCCCACCGGATCAGGACGTCGGCGCGGAACCCCTCGGGCACCTCG
>JBFWKS010000438.1:0-2883 GCA_050252545.1 Solirubrobacteraceae bacterium | reverse complement strand
AGTGACGGACGGAGAGCCCGTTGCGTGTGGCGCCGTACGCGCTCGCCGACGCCTCCACGCGCCCACCGGCGCCCGACTGCAGGACGGCGAGCGCCACCGCGGGCACTCCGCTCCTCCGCATGACGAGCCAGTTCTCGCCGGAGAACGTCGCGGCGCCGACGGCGCCCGGCGTGAAGGTGACGGCGCTCACCGTGACGAGCGACGCGTCGTACTTGTTCGCCGTCTCCGTGCCGGACGGCGCCGCGGCCCGGAACACGTAGACGCCCGCCCCGGCGGCCGCGCCGCTCGAGCGCGGGCCGGGGTAGACCTCGACCCGCGGGCCCGTCCACCCGCGCTGCAGCGTGAGGAACACCTCCTCGCGCGAGTACGCGTCGGCGGCGCGGCGGAGGACGACGCGCACGACGGCCCGATCCGGGGCCCACTCGTAGACGTCGGCACGGACGAGCGTGTCGACGAATCCGGTCGTGTCGCCGATCCGCTCGACGAGGACCTTCCCGACCTCGAGCCACGCCGTACCGGTCCACCGGTCGAGCGCGAACCCCGGCGTGTTCGTGTTGAGCCACCGGACGCGAGCGATGCCGTTCTCGAGCACGGGGACGTCGTCGGGGTAGAGCGGCCAGTCGGGGCCGTAGAGCTCCTCCCATGCGGCGTTCGGGCCGGAGGTCGGCGCCGCGGTGACGCCGCGCCGGTCGAGGAGGACGACGTCGGCGAGGGTTCGGTGCGCGGCCGACTGCTCGAACGTCGCGACGGCGCCATCCGGCGCGCCGACGATGGCCTGCACGGAGCCACCGTCCGCCGTGGGCCGCGCGCTCGAGACGGCGACGGACGCCGTCGTGGTGAGCGTCGGGTCGGTGGCCGCGCTCGGAAGCCACGTGAGCGCGGTCGGCGTCATGGCCGCGAAGTTGGTCGAGTAGACCCGGCGGAGCGTGTCGCGCGCGACGGTCGCCTGCCGCCGGTCGCGGCGGTAGACGAGGACGCCGCGGCGGTGCGTGCGCGGGCGGCCGACGAGCTCGAGCGTGAGGCCGCCGAAGCGCCAGAACCCGGACGCGAGGGCCCCGGTGTCGGCGAGGTCGATCGACGCGGCGCCGGGGACGTACCACCCGTCCACCTCCGGGTCCTCCGTCCACGCGACATAGAGGCCCTGTCCCCGCGCCGGGAGGTTGTTGAGGAGCGACCGCATCTGCCGACGCACCCGCTCGCGGTCGGCGACCGTGGACGCGTCCGAGGCCGGAAACGTCGTGAGGCCGACGGAGACGCTAGAGCCGGAGCGCGGTCCCGCGACGACGGCGGCGCCGACGCGCGCCACGTCCTCGCCTACGGCCTCGCTGAACGACTCCGGGTCGTCGAGCCTGATCCGTCCGAGGTTGAACACCTAGAGCGCGACCTCCGTGAGACGGTCGGACGACGGCGGAGCGAGGGTCCGGATGACCTCCTGCTGCCCACGGTACTCGAACGCCACCGCTCCTGAGAATGCCGCCGTGGCCTCCCGCACGGCGGCCGTGTTCTCCTCGACGGCGTCGGTGTTCTTCATGCTCGCTTCGATCGACTCGCGGTTCTGGCGGGCGCTGAGGAGGTCGCGCGCCGTGTCCGCGATGCGCCGAGGGTCGCCGGACGCCACCGCTTCGTTGTACCGGCGGAGCGCGACGGCCTCGACCGCGCCCGCCGCCGCGAGGTCGTCGCCGAGCCCGGCCGTGAGGGCGGCCTGCGCGACGGCGGCGTCGAGCTGCGCGTCCTCCCGGTCGATGGCCGCCGTCGCGGCCTCATCGCGCGCCTCCGCCTCCTCGGCCTCGTCCTCGCGGTGGAGCTCGTCCATTTCGAGGCCGAGCTGATCCGCCTCGAGCTTGAGGTCGACGAAGTCCTGATAGAGCGTCTCGAGCTCGTCGCGAATGTCGTCGATCTGCTGCGTGAGCCGCTGACGCTTGTCGATGGCCTTCTCGCGACCCTTCTTCCCCGGCGCCGGGACCTTCGTGTTCTTCCGCGCCTTGAGCTTCGCCTTGAGCGACTTGACGAGCGCCCCGCGGCGGCGGGTGATGGCGTTCTTGAGCTTCGTGATCGTCGCCTGCCGCGCCTGTATGTACCGCTTCTCCCCGGCCCGCCGGATGCCCTCGTCGGACTTACCTTCCTTCCGAGCGGCGGCCTCGCCCGCCATGCGCGCACGCTCGGCCTTGACGTCACCGGCGCTCCCGATGCGGCTGAGCGACGTCGGCGAGCCGAGCGGCACGCGACGCAGGCCCGCGCCGACGCCCGGCCGGGCGGGGCCGTCCGGCCCACCGGTGGCGTTCGAGGTGTACGAGTTCTCGCCCTTGCTGAACGGGTTGAAGTTGCGCGGCGTGGTGCCGCGGCCGCGCGCGGGCGCCGCCGACGGCCGCGGCGCGCTCGATGCACGCTGCAGCGCGGCGACGACGGAGTTCACGGCACTCGACGCCGCGTTCGCCGCCGACGTGACGGAGTTGAGCGCCGCGGCGTGCGCGGCCATGTTGAGTTCCGTCTGTGCGAGGGACCGGAGCTTCGCCTGCAGCGCCGCGGCCTTCGGCGTCGCACTCCCGACGGCGTTCGCGAGCCGGTTCGCCTCGCGGGCGTTCGCGCGGTGGCGGCCCTCCGACGCCTGTAGCGCCTTCGCGAGACGACGCTCCGCGGACTCCTGCGCCTTGAGCACGCGCTCGGCGGCCTCCCCCTGAATCAACCGGAGACGGACGCCCATCGCCGCCTCCCGCGCCGCGGTCGCGGCCTCCTGCGCGGACTTCACCTCGTCGTCGGTGGCGCGCGCCGACTTGACCGACGCCTGCAGCGCGGCGTCGGACGCCTTCACCCGCTCGCGCGTGGCCTGCCCGGCGGCGATCTGCGCGCCCTTGAGGTCGATGAGCGCGCGCCGGTGCTCGAGCG
>JBFWKS010000437.1:0-2884 GCA_050252545.1 Solirubrobacteraceae bacterium | reverse complement strand
GGGGTGTGGGGTGGCGAAAGCGGGTGCGTTGCGAAACCGGCGCGCCGCGTCGGGAACGCGGCACGCTCCCGGTGGCTGGTGGGTGGCCGGCCCGGGTGTGCTGCGAAACGGGCGTCAAGAGTCGGAAACGCAACACGCCACGCGAGCGATGGGGCGGGCGGTCGCGGGTGTGCTGCGAAACCGTCGCCACGGGTCGGAAGAGCAACACGCCCGGGACGAGCGGCGACGGTCCGCGGTCCGGGCTGTGCTGCGAAACCGTCGCCCGACGTCCGGAACGCAGCGCACCCCTGGGACGGGTGGTGCCCGCGGGCACCACCCGCGACCGATCAGTGGCCCGCCGACGAGCTGAGTGCCAGGCCGACGATGCCCGCGGCGACGAGGCCGATGCTCGCCAGGCGCAGCGGGGCGGCCGACTCCGACAGCCAGACGATGCCGACGATCGCCGCGCCGATCGCGCCGATGCCGGTCCAGACGGCATAGCCGGTGCCGACCGGCAGGTCGCGCAGCGCGCGCGAGAGCAGCACCATGCTCGCCACGACCGCGACGAGGAAGACCACCGTCTCGGGCACGCGGCTGAACCCGTCGCTGCGCTTCATGGCGATCGCCCAGACGACCTCGAGCAGACCGGCGACGGTGAGGAGGAACCAAGCCATCTGATGCCTTTCGCGCGACGTCGTCGTTCCGGGTACGTCGCGCCCTCTCGTCCGGGAGTCCCGACCGTCGGAACCCACCGTCGAAGGTAGCACCGGTGGCGGGCCCGGGACACGAGGTGACGACGGCACGGCGGAGGTCGCGGCCCGGGGCGAGGGTCTCCGTGCGGTCGAGGCGCCCACCGCACGGCGGAGGTCACGGCCCGGGCCAGGGAGCGGAAGCCACCACCGCACGGCGGAGGCGACCATCCCGCACCGTGCGCCGACCCGCCGATCACCCCAGGCCGTAGACCACGACGACGGTCGCCGACACCTCGATCGGGCGCGGGCGGATCGTCGTCGGGCGAGATCCCGAGGAGCCCGACGACGCCGCGGAAGCCGACTCGGCCCGGTCGTTGACCCCGATGCCGTCGCCGTACTCGGGGGCCGCGTCGATGCTGCGGATGTCGACGACGGTACGTCCCTGCGCGGCCGCCAGGCGATCGGCGCGGCGACGCGCGTCGCGGAGCGCCGCCTCCTGCGCGAGCAGCTCCGGCTCGTCCGGTTCCGAGAACGAGAACTGCACCCCACCGGCACCCTGCGCGCCGGCGTCGACGGCGGCGTCGTAGGCCTTGGCCGCAGCAGCGGCCGACAGCTCGACGCGCAGCTGCAGACCGGAGGTGGCGACGTACTGCCGCACGCGACGGTCACCGCGACGCACCCGCACGACGCGGACGTGACTGTAGGCGTCGTCGGTCGTCACCGCCGAGGACGGGACGCCGGCGCCGCGCAGCGCCCGCTCGACCCGGGCTTGTCGAGAGGCCGCGACGCTCCGCGCCCGACGGGCCGCCGCGGTGCGTGTGGCACGCCGGACGGTCGCCTCGACGCCGAAGTCGATCGACGCCCGATCCGGCTTGACCCGCGCGGTGCCCTCCCCCGCCACGCGGATCGTCGCCGTCGTCGCGGCCGCCGCCGGGGCCTGGGCCGAGGCGACCGACGGGGTCGCGACGACCGCGGTCCCGATGAGGATCGCGACGGCCGCGGACCGGCCGCGGACGAACGGGCCCGAGCGCCGGGCGGCTCGGGCGGGCTGCGGGGCTCCGCGGTCGGGTGCCCCCACGCCCGGGCCGTGGACGTCCGGGCTCGTGGGTCGAGGATCGATGACGGGTGACATGCGGGCTCCTGGGTCGCGAACGAGATCGGGCCGCGCCCGACGTGCCGACACTACGTGCGACGTGCCACGGCGTCACACGGGCACCCGCGCCCGGACGACGGCCGTTCTCCCGGGAGCGGCGCGCCACCTCGGCGGCCTTGCGTGGCACGGCCACCGCCGGGCGACGGATCCCTGGCCGGCGAGAGCACGGCCGACGATCGCCCGTCCTCCCTGGTGGCCAAGTGCCCCCCGCCCCGCCCGATCGGTACCGTCAGTGGTTGCTCCGCCCGCGCGGAGCGCCTCCTGCGCCCGCCGCACCGCCGACGGGCGCCCGTAACTCCTCCCTCGGGACCGCTGATCATCGTGTCGAGCCAGTACGTCTTCACCATGCACCGCCTGACGAAGGTGCATCCCCCGGACAAGACCGTCTTCCGGGACCTGAGCCTGTCGTTCCTGCCCGGGGCGAAGATCGGCGTGCTCGGCTACAACGGCGCCGGCAAGTCGAGCCTGCTGCGGATCATGGCCGGCACCGACAAGGAGTTCGACGGCGAAGCGACGCTCGCCCCCAACGCCACGGTCGGGTTCCTCGAGCAGGAGCCGAACCTCGACGAGTCCAAGACCGTCCACGAGAACGTGATGGAGGGCCTGGCGCCGCTCAAGGCGCTCGTCGACCGGTTCAACGAGCTGGCGGTGAACTACAGCGACGAGACCGCCGACGAGTTCGCCCGGCTGCAGGCCGAGATCGACGCCGCCGACGCGTGGGACCTGGACGCCAACGTCGAGCACGCGATGGACGCGCTGCGCTGCCCGCCCGGCGACTGGAACGTCGTCGACCTGTCCGGTGGCGAGAAGCGGCGCGTCGCGCTCGCCCGCCTGCTGCTGTCGACGCCCGACCTGTTGCTGCTGGACGAGCCGACCAACCACCTGGACGCCGAGTCGGTCGCGTGGCTGGAGCGCCACCTGGAGAACTATCAGGGCACCGTCGTGGCCGTGACCCACGACCGCTACTTCCTCGACAACGTCGCCGGCTGGATCCTCGAGCTCGACCGCGGCAAGGGCCTGCCGTTCGAGGGCAACTACTCCGGTTGGCTCGACGCCAAGG
>JBFWKS010000436.1:0-2902 GCA_050252545.1 Solirubrobacteraceae bacterium | reverse complement strand
AGCGATTTCCAAAACTTCCGGCACGGCGCCTGTGCCGTCGTCCGGAAAGACGATCCACAGGAAGTTCAGGGGGACGGGATTCGCCTCCAGATCGTCTGGCAGCGGCTGCCAATTCTGGCCGTCGAGGCTGGTCAGGACCTGCGCGACGGCCAAGGCGCCTTCCGCAACGTCCACTTCGAGACCCGCGAGCGTCAACGTCGGCCGGTATTCCACCACGACGTACCCGCCGCCGGCCTTTTGGCCGACCCACGCTGTCGCGTCGTCGCCGTCCACCGCGTTCCAGCCGGTCTCGTCGGCCGCGCCGTCGCTGGTCAGCACCAACACGGGCTCCGGCCCGGACTCCGCCAGCCGAAGGTTTTCCCGAACCGGCGCGCCGGCTTTCGCCGCCACGAACCGGGCCGCCGGCTCCGCCGCGCGCGTGCCGTAGACTTCCCACTCCGCGATGCACACGCTGCTGTTCGCCGAATTCGAAAGACCCGTGAACCGCAGGTAGCGAACGGCCGGGAGTTCCACCGCCCAGTCGTTCCAGCCCGAATACTCGCCCGTGCTCGCGTCCGCCACCGTCGTCCAACTCTTGCCGTCCGCCGAAGCCTGGATGCGGTACTGGTGGACGCGGTAGCCCCAGTCCCAGTTCAGCAGCCGGATCCGCGACACCGTCGCCGGGGCCTGCAGGTCCATCGTCATCGTCCCCGGCGGTACGTTCGTCCACTTCGTCGACACGTAGTTGGTGCTGACATCGTGGATCCCGTCGTTCACGAGCGGCGTCGCCCCGCGCACCGTGGACGTCCGCGCCAGATTCTCCCCGATGTCGTCGTCCAGCACGGTCGCCGTCACGATCCGGCCCGTCTGGCAAGCTCCCGCGATCCGGAATTCCGCCGTCTCGCCGTCGCCGTTCTCGTCCTCGCCCGCCGCCAAGGTCACCGGCTGCCAGACGTTCCAGTTGGAAGGCTTGAACGTCAACGCCGCCCCGCTCCGCACCGCGACGTTCGTGCTCCCGCCGACCCAGCCCACGGCCAGCGCCACGTTCGCCGTCGGCGCCGCGCCCAGCCGAACGAAGACGCGCCCTTCGCCCCCTTCGCGCACGTGGATGGCCGCCTGGCTGATCTGCACGCCGATTCCCGCGCAATCCACGTCGAAGGTCGCCACCGCGTCTTCCGCCGGATTCCAGTTCCCGTCGCCGGGCTGGGACGCGACCACGGTCACCGTGCCGGTGCCGCTGAACGACAGCCGCAGGCCGGATTCGTCGAGCGTGGCCGGACCTTCCGCCACGGCGAAGGTCACCGGCAAGCCGCTCGTGGCATGGGCTTGAAGAGTCGGCGTATCGCCGACGTGCTGGAATCCGGGATTCGCGAACGTCATGGTCTGGCTCGCTTTTTCCACCACCAGCGTGCCTTCCGCGGAACCGGCGTAGTCTTCGGCGGCCACTTCGGCCACGACCGCGTAGACCCCCGCCGCGACCGGCGGCTCGGTCGCCGCCTCGGGCGCCGGCGCGGAACGCCGCCGCGCCGCGGCGTTCTCGTACACGACGTCCACCGGCAAGTTCGGCGGATCGGTCTGCACCGCCACCTGCTTCGGCCGGCCGTCGTAGGTCTGCCGGAGGTTCTGCAGCACGACGTTGGCCGGCGCCGGCAGGCGCTTGCCGATCACTTCCCACTCCGATATGCACACCAACGGGTTGGCCGAATTCGCCAGGCCCGTCAGGCGCAGATAGCGCGCGGCCCGTTCGGGAACCTCCCACTCGTCCCAGCCGTGGCGGTCCGTCGCGCCCGCATCGACCAGCATCGTCCAGTTCGTCCCGTCCAGCGAGGATTCGACCACGTAGCGATGCAGCACCGGATAGAGCCAGTTCCAATTCAACACCCGGATCCGCGACACGGTGCTGGGCGCCTTCAGCGCCAGCGTCAGCGCGCCCGGCGGTTCGTTGGTCCAGACCACGCAACCGTAGTTGCCGGCGCTGGCGTGGATGCCGTCGATCGCCCGCCCGGGATTCGTGCCGCCCGAAATCGTCGCCCCGTTCGTCGCCGACGCCAGGTTTTCCCCGACGTCGTCGTCCAATTCCTTCGCCGCGACCATGCGGGGCTCGCTGCCCGGCAGCGACACGCGGAAGGTCGCCGTACCGCCGGCCTGGTCGCCGTCGTTCGTCGCCGCCAGCGTGACCGCCTGCCACCAATCCCAGTTCGCCGGCCCGAACGCCAGCGTCGCGCCGCTCTTGACCCGCACGTCCACGTCGCCGCCAACCCGCGCGACGCTCACGACCAGGTTCGAAGCCGGGGCGCCGTTGAGGCGCACGAACAGTCGGCCTTCGCCGTTCTCGCGCACGTTGACGGTCTCCGCGCTGAGCGCGAACGCGGGCAGGACCTCGAACTCGCGCGCCACGGCCGGCGCCGCGTTCCAATTGCCGTCGCCCGCCTGCGCGGCCACGAGCGCCACGCGGCCCGTGCCCGTGAACGACACGCTCGCGCCGTCCGCCGCGATCGTCGCCGGCCCGAAACCGACCGCGAACCCCACCGGCAGCCCGCTGGAGGCCGTGGCTCCAAGCGCCAGCTTCTGGAACACCGCCGGATCCGCGATGGCCGCGAAATCGATGGCCTGGTCCGCCTTGGCCACCGTCAGCGTGCCCGTGGCGGATCCGGCGTAGACGTCGTCGACGACGGTCGCCGCCACCGCGTAGGTGCCGGCGTTCGTCGGCGGCTCCGCGGAACCGGCGTAGGCGATCTCCACGGCCAAACCCGCCGGTTCCGTCGCCACCGCAACGGCGCGCGGGGTGCCGTCGTAGGTCTGCGCCAGTCCGGCCAGCGCGACCGTCGCCGGCAACTTGTAATCCGTCCATTCGACGTCGTCCAGGGTGATGGCCCCGGCGTTCACGTTGTTGGTGAACATCAAGACGACGTCGCCGGCGACG
>JBFWKS010000435.1:0-2913 GCA_050252545.1 Solirubrobacteraceae bacterium | reverse complement strand
ACGCGGTGCGGTGCGTGTACATGACGGCGGGCAAGCTGATCGGGTTCACGGTGACGAACGGGCACACGTGGCTGACGGGCGGGGACGGGAGCTACGACCGGAACACGGGCGGGGTGAACATGTATCCGTCGACGACGGCGATCGTGTCGAACTGCCTGGTGACGGGCTGTTCGGCGGGCGACGGGGCGGGGACGGCGTGGGGCCGGGTGTACAACAGCGTGATCCGGGGGAACGTGGCGAGCCGCGCGGCGGGCGGGGCGGGCGGCAGCGGGGTGCTGTACAACTGCCTGATCGCGGGCAACAACGGCGGGAGCTACGGCGGCGGGTCCGACCAGAGCACGCTGTACAACTGCACGCTCGTCGGAAATACGGCGACCTACGGCGGCGGGGCGTACAACTGCCGGCTGTACAACTGCATCGTGTACTCGAACAGTCCGGCGAACCTGTGCGTGGCGACGTGCCAGTACACCTGCTCTTCGCCGTTGCCGTCGGGAACGGGCAATCTGTCGGCCAATCCGCTCTTGCTGGCGGACGGGCGGCTGGCGGCGGGTTCGCCTTGCATCGGCATGGGTTCGGCGGCGTACGCGTTCGGGACGGATCTTGACGGCGACGCGTGGCGGAACCCGCCGGCGATGGGCTGCGACGAGCCGGCGACGGGTCCGGTGACGGGCGCGCTGGCGGTGGCGATCAGCCCCGCGGCGGCGACGGTGGCGGAAGGCGCGGAGCTGGCGCTGTCGGCCGAGATCCAGGGCTCGTGGACGTCCAATACGTGGAGCTTCGGCGACGGGACGTTTGCGGCGAACGCCCTGGGCGTCTCGCACGCGTGGGCCGCGGCGGGGAGCTACGACGTGGTGCTGACGGCGTACAATGCGAGCTATCCGGCGGGCGTCTCCGCGACGGCCGCGGTGACGGTGGCGGAGATGGTCGAGCAATACGCCGTGACGGCGACGGCCGGCGCCGGAGGCTCGATCGAGCCGGCGGGCACGGTCTGGATTTCGCACGGCTTCGACGCCGAGTTCCAGATTCTGGCCGACCCCGGCTTCCACGTCGCCCAGGTGCTGGTGGACGGGGAGGAAACCGGCGAGTTCGACGCCCAGACCGCGGCGGCGGCCTGCACGCTGTCCAACGTGACGGCGGACCACGTCGTCGAGGCCCGGTTCAATTCCGCGCCGGTCGCGGGCGCGGTGGTGGCGCCGACGCAGGGCGTGGCGCCGCTGCGCGTGCAGTTCGACTTTACGCCGTCGATCGACCTGGAGAACAACATCGTGCGTTCGGAGGTGGATTGGAACGAGGACGGGCTGGCGGATTGGGCGGGCGAAGGCCGGGCCGTGATCGTCGGCGAGTTCACCGCGCCGGGGGTCTACACGAACCTCCTGAAGGTCACGGACGGTTTCGGCCTGTCCGACACGATACCCGCGGTGGTGACGGTGCTGGGCGCCGCGCCGGTCGCGGCGCTGGCCGCGTCCACGAACTCGGGGCCGGCGCCGCTGGCCGTGACGCTGTCGGCGGAAGGATCGACGGCGGCGGTGAGCCACGTCCTGGTCGATTACGAATGGGACTTCGACGGCGACGGCGCCTACGACGCGCTGTCGGCCGCGCCGAGCGTCGCGCACGTCTACGGCGAAGCCGGGACGTACCGCGCGGGCGTGCGGGTGACGGACGACCAGGGCTTGCAGGATACGGCGGCGCTCGACCTGGTCGTCCTGCCGCCGGCGAACCTGCCGCCGACCGTATCGCTGACCAACCAGCCGGCGGCGGGCACGATTCCGCTGGACGTGGCGTTCACGGCCGTCGCGGCGGATCCCGACGGGACGATCGCGTCGTACGCGTGGGATTTCGACGGCGACGGGACGACGGATTTGCTGGGAACGGAACCGACGGCGGCCTGGCGCTACGAATCCGTCGGGAGCTTCCGGGCGACGGTCCGGGTGGCGGACGACGTCGGCCTGACGGCCGAAGCGTCGGCCTGGGTGACGGCCCGCGAGGCGTCGCGGCTGAAGACGTGGATCACCTCGCCGCGGGACGGCGGCCGGGTTTGGGGCAGCGACGTCACGGTGCACGCCCAGACGGCGCCGGGGCATCTGACGGCGGCCGTGCAGATCCAGTACAAGGCGTCCGCGTCCGAGACGTGGCTCGACCTCGGTCCCGAACTGTACCCGCCGGCCAATTCCTACGTGGCGACGTGGGATACGACCGGGCTGGTCGCGGGGCAGGCCTACGACCTGCGGGCGCGGGCGGTCGATACGGACGGCAACGCGGTTCTTTCGGCGACGGTGACGGTCGTCGCGGACGACACGTCCGCGCCGGTGCCCGGCGCGATCGTGGAGACGAGCGCGGGCGGCGGCGTCCTGAAGCGGGAGACGTTTGCGGCGGCCGAGGCGGCGACGTGCGTGCTGGCGGACGGCACGGGCGTCGAAGTGCCGGCCGGCGCGACGGGGGCGGACCTGACGATCGTGGTCGAGGTGGCGGGTGCGGGGACGAACGCCGCGACCGGCGCGGCGCACGGCCTGGAGAGCGTGGCGGCGAACCGGATCGTGCGGTTCGAAGGCGCGGGGGCGCCGCAGCAGCCGGTGGTCGTGGAGATTCCCTACGCGGACGCGGACGGCGACGGCATCGTGGACGGCACCGGGGTGCCGGCGACGACGCTAGGCGCCTACTGGTTCGACGAGGCCGCCGGCGAATGGAAGCGGGTCCTGGAGACGGTGGTGGACCAGACGGCCTGCCGCGTCCGGCTGAAGACCGGCCGCCTGGCGGAATTCGGGTTGTTCGGCGAGGTCAGCCTGCTGTACCGCGACAAGGGCGGGCAGCTGCTGGCCGGCGTGCCGGGTTCGACCAACTACACCGGTCCGGAAAACCTGACCGACGGCAACCGCGCGTCGTACTGGCGCAGCGGGCCGAATCCGACGGGAACGG
>JBFWKS010000434.1:0-2925 GCA_050252545.1 Solirubrobacteraceae bacterium | reverse complement strand
ACGGTCGTGCGCGAGATCACCGCCCGCGCCGCCGACCTCGACGTCCTCGTGCTCGACGTCCGGCGGGTCGACGACGTCGCCGACGTCGCCCGGCGGATGCTCTTCGGTCTGCGCGACGAGCTCCGTGCCCAGGGGATCGAGGCGTCGCTCGTGGACCCCGATGACCTGCTGCCGGACGACCCGGACGCCGCCCCGGGCCAGTGGCCGCCGCGGTTCGCCGCGCGCGACGCCGCCCTCGAGTGGTGCGAGGATCGACTGCTGGCACTGCACGGCACGTCGGCCTGCCGCCTGGAGCACGTCGCGCCGGGGGCCCACCCGCTGGTGCGCCGGGCGGGGGACGCCGCAGGCAGGCTGGTCGAGCGGCTCGAGCGGCGGACCTTCGCCGACGGCGAGACCGTCGCCCGGCGGGGCGATCCGGCGATCGGCCTGGGCCTCGTGGTGCGCGGACGGGTCGCCGTCACGGTCGCGGGTCTGGACGGGACCGTTCGGCCGATCACGACGCTGGCGCCCGGCACGAGCTTCGGCGAGCTCTACCTCGTCGACGGCGGCGTCCACGCCACCGACCTGCAGGCCAGCGACGACCTGGAGCTGGCGGTCCTCACCCCGGAGGCGTTCGCCGCGCTGCGCGCCGAGGACCCCGAGCTGCACGTGGCGGTGCTCGAGACGATGGTCTCGGGTGCCCACCAGACCGTCGCCCGGACCGCCGCGGCCCTGGCCGAGGGCGGGGCGACGTCCGCGGCGGGGGCGCCGGTGGTCTGACCGGCTCCGACGATCGCCCTCAGCCCGCTCCCTCCTCCCGGACCACCCGCAGCGTGGTCAGCTCCGGGTCGGCCGGCCCGTGCAACCGCACCCCGGCGTCGCGCAGCGTCGTCAGGTGGGTGATCGACGCGGTCGTGATCCGCTCGCCGGGCAGTACCGCAGGGACGCCGGGGGGATAGCCACTGATCGTCTCGGCGGCGATCCGACCGGCGGCGTCGGCCGGCGGAACCGGTTCCTGCGCCGCCTCGTGGGCTTGGCGCGGGGTGATCACGGCCTCGCCGGGACGGTGCGGCGGCGCGACCAGCGCAGGCGCGGGCCCCCCGTCGCGCGGGTCGGTGCGCAGCGCCCGCTTGAGCGCGGCGGGGAACTCCTGCAGCAGCTCCTCGGGAGCCTGGATCCCGATCACCAGCACGATCGTCGAATGGGTCGCCAGCTCGACGTGCGTGTCGAGCTCGTCGCTCAGTCGCCGGCGGATCGCCAGGCCCGTGTGGCCGGTCCCGCGCACGTCGACCACGATCCGGAGCGGGTCGTGGGCCACCGTCCCGGCGAACGGTGCCGACGGGTGGCGCGGCCCCAGTGTGCGGCAGCCGTCGATCGCGTCGATCCGCGCGGCCAGCGCCCGCACCCGGGCGAGGGTGATGTCCAACAGGCCCGCCCCGTGGGCGGCCAGCTGCCGCCGCGCCCCGTCCAACGACGCCAGCAGCAGGGAGCTGGGGCTCGTCGAGCGCAGCATCCGGACCGCGCGGCCCAGCGCCGCCTCGACGTCGGGCCGGTCGCGGGCGACGTGCAGCATCGCGCTCTGGGTCAGGCTGCCGGCGTGCTTGTGCGTCGACGTCAGCACGACGTCGGCGCCGGCGGTCAGCGCCCCGACCGGCAGGTCCTCGTGGAACCCGAAGTGCGGTCCCCAGGCACCGTCGACGACGAGCAGGATCCCGGCCGCACGGGCCACCTCGGCACACGCCGTGACATCGGCGACGAGCCCGAAGTACGTGGGCGACACCAGCAGCGCCGCCCGCGCCTGCGGCCACCGCGCGATCGCCCGCTCCAGATCCCCGGCCGACACGACGGTCGCCATGCCCAGGTCCTCGTCGTACCCCGGCGCCAGGTACCGCGGGGTGCCACCGCTGAGGACCAGCCCGTCGACGACGCTGCCGTGGCTGTTGCGCTGGACGAGCACCTCGGTCCCGGTCGGCGCCAGCGCCAGCAGGACCGCGTGGTTGCCCTGGCTGGCCCCGTTGGTCAGGAACCACGTGCGCCCCGCGCCGTACGCCGCGGCCGCCAGACGCTCCGCCTCGGCCAGCGGCGTCGGCCCGCCGCCGGGGATCGGGCCGGTGTCGACGCCGGCGGTGTCCTGCGGCAGGTCCAGGGCGAAGGCGCTGGGCCCGATCTCGCCGAGCAGCCCCGGATCGGCCCCCGGACCACCGTTGTGGCCGGGCACGAAGTACCGGCGCGGGGCACGACGACCGAACGCCGCGATCGCCTCCAGGTACGGCGCGCGCAGCTGGGCTCCGGGCTCCGGCTCGGCCATGGGCCCACCGTACAGCCGGGTGGCGTCCGGTCCGGGAAGATCCCTGTCCCGTGACGACCGTGCGCTTCGACCCCTCCGGCCCGCTGACGGGCCGGCTCACCCCGCCGTCGGACAAGTCGATCAGCCACCGCGCCGCGATCGTGGCCGCGATGGCGACCGCCCCGGTGACGATCACCGACTACCTGACCGGCGAGGACACCCTGTCGACCCTGGCGGCGATGGAGACGCTCGGCGCCGATGTGCGCCGCGACGGCGACCGGGTCGTCGTCCGTGGGGTCGGCCTGCGCGGACCGGACGCCAACGGCGCGACGATCGACGTCGGTAACGCCGGCACGCTCATGCGCCTGCTCCCCGGCTGGCTGGCCGGGCAGGAGGGACGGGCGTACCGGTTCGACGGCGACGACTCGATCCGGCGCCGGCCGGTCGACCGGATCGCCGATCCGCTGCGCCGGATGGGGGCCGAGATCGACGCCACCGACGGTCGGCTTCCCCCGTTCGTCGTCCGGGGCACCCCGCTGACGGGGATCGAGTACCGGCTGCCGGTCCCGTCGGCCCAGGTCAAGAGCTGCGTGCTGCTCGCCGGCCTGACCGCCGAGGGCGAGACGACGGTCGTGGAGCCCGTCGCCAGCCGCGACCAC
>JBFWKS010000433.1:0-2930 GCA_050252545.1 Solirubrobacteraceae bacterium | reverse complement strand
ATGCACGCAGCTCCCCCGCCTGGGCCACGACCTGCATGACCTTGCGCGGATCCTGCTCGCGCCGGGCGGCGTCGAGGTGACGACGCCAGAAGAGGTAGATCGCCTCGAGCCGGTCGGCGATCTCGCCGCCGCGCTCGTGGTCGAGCGTCACGTACAGCTCCGAGATGATCGCCTCCGCGCGCTGCATCCGGGCCGACGCCGTCGCCGCGTCACCGGCCTCCATCGCCGCCGCCGCCTGGCGCAGGAAGCGTCCGGCCCCGTCGTACAGGAGCACGACGAGCTTGGCCGGTGACGCCGTCAGGACGGCGCCGTCGCGGTAGGCGTTGGGGGCGGCGTACGTGGTCACGTCCCGGTGATCGGTCGCAGGGAGGTCGACTGAAGGGTGATCGGACGCTCGTCCGTGATCAGCTCGACGACGACCCGGTCAGGCTGCTGATCTGGCCGCTCAGCCACGAGCTCTGGGTCTGCCACTTCGACATCGCCACCTCGAGCCGCGCGAACTGCGCGGTCAGCGACGCCTCCTTGGCGGTCAGGCGCGCGTCGAGGTCGACCATCCGCTGTCCCAGCTCGGAGATCCGACGGTCGACGGCGGAGATCCGGTCGGTGAGCACCCCGCTCGCACCGGTGTAGCGCTGGAGCGTGTCGGCCAGCGACGTCAGCACGCTGCCCGGCCCGCCGAGCGCGTCGCGGACGGCCGCCGCGTCGGAGCCGAGGGCGGCGGCGAGCTTGTCCTTGTCGAGCGAGATCCGTCCACGGATCGCGTCGGCCGAGTATGCGGCGGTGCCACTGGCCGCCCCGTTGCTGATGCCGAGGGCCTCGAGCGGCAGCGAGGCGCCGCCACCGTCGATCGCGATCAGCGCGTTGCGGATGTCGTCGAGCACCGCGATCATCGTCCGGTCCGCGGCCAGCACGCCCTTCGTCCCCGAGGGGTCGTTGGCCGTCTGCGTACGGAGTAGATCGATCGCGCCGTTGTAGGCGTTGACGAACGCCTCCGCGGCCGCGGTCGCGGCGTCGGTGTCGACCCCGGGGATCCCGACGTTGACCGTCGTCGGCGTGGCCGTCACGCCGGTGAGCGTCAGCTGGACTCCCGGGATCGCGTCGGCGACGGTGTTCGTCGCCGAGCTGTGGGTCACGCCGTCGATCTGGACGATCGCGTCCTGACCGCTGCGCAGCGCCTCGTCGCCCAGCACGCCGGCCGACGACGCGGTGAACCCGGAGTCGGCGCCGGTGGTGCGGCTGGAGAACGTCAGCCGCTCGACGCCGCCGACGACCGACACGGCCGCCACGACGTGCAGCGAAGCGTCACCGTTGACCCGCGAGACGATGTCCTGCGCGGACGTGCCCGCGGTGAAGGTGATCTCGTCCGACCAGCCGCTGCCGCTCAGCGTGATCGAGCCGTCAGCGGCCGGCGGGGTGAACGCGTATCCGGCCTGGGCGGCACGGGCGAGCTGGTCGACCTGGACGGCGTACCCGCCCGCGGCCGCGCCACCGGTCATCGTCGCGGTCACCCGCGACGGGTCGGCGACGCTCACCGTCTGCCGGTTGCCGAACAGCGCCGGATCGGCGAGTGCCCGGGCGGCGGACTGCAGGTCCTTGAGCGTCGTGATCGCCGTCTGGACGGCGGTCTTGCTCGTCTGCTGCTGGGTCTGCTCGGCGGCGAGCCGCACGCGCGGCTGCCGCTCCAGGCCCATCAGGCTCGAGATGATCGTCGCGGTGTCCAGGCCGGACGCCAGGCCGCCGAAGCTGATCCCCGCCATCACGCCTCCCGATCCACGCGCGTGACGGTCGGCGCAGCCTCGTCGAGCCCCGCGGGGTCCGCGGCACCGGTACCCGGCGGAGACGCGAGCGGGACCGGACCGGCGCCGACGGCGAGCTCCAGCGCCTCGGTCGGCGGAACCCGGCGGACGACCTCGCCGGCGGCGTCGACGAGGTCGACCCGGATCCGGGATCGGTCGCTGATGTCGTAGCGCAGCTCGAGGCCCGCCTCGCGGATCTCGTGGAGCCGGTCGAAGGCGGCGTCGACCTCGGCCATGACCTCGGCCGGCGGCGTCGCGGGAATACCGTCGAACGGCGGATCGACCGCGGTGCCGACGTCGCGGAAGCCGTGTGGGTCACGGTCACGGACCGGATCGGGACCGGCCGGAGGCTCGATGCGCCCGAGGCGCTCGGTGGTTCGCAGTTCGCTGATCATGGGGCTCGGGATCGGTCCCGCGGCGTCGGGACCTTCTACGGAGTTCGCCGGACGGTCGACCCGGTCATCGGCCGTTCGTCCACGGACTTGAGCGCCTGATCGACACCGGCCGATCACCCGGTCGATGATCCGTGGTCTCTACACCGCCGCTGCCGGCATGGTCGCCGAGCAGGCCCGGCAGACCCAGCTGAGCAACGACCTGGCCAACGCGGCCACGCCGGGGTACAAGCGCGACCGCACGACGCAGACGAGCTTCGGCGACATGCTGCTGTCGAACGTGCGCACCGGCGAGGCGGTCGGGCCCGTCGGCCACGGTCCCTACGCCGATGCGACGGTCACCGACCTGCGTCCGCAGGCGGCCCGCACGACCGAGGAGCCGTTGGACTTCGCGATCGAGGGCGACGGGTTCTTCGCGGTCCAGACCGACGCCGGCGTGCGCTACACCCGCAACGGCCAGTTCACCGTGTCCGCCCGCGGCACGCTCGCCGACCAGGCCGGGCACGACGTGCTCGACACCGCGGGACGCCCGATCGCCGTCACGGCCGGCGGGACCGTCGACGGCACCCGGGTCGGCGTCGTCGCCGTGAACGGCGCGACCAAGGCCGGCGAGGGGCTCTTCACCGGTGCCGCCGCCGGGGCCGCCACCGGCGTCGCCCGGCAGGGGATGCTCGAGGGCTCCGGGGTCGATCCGACCCGCGCGATGGTCGAGATGATCGCGTCGCTGCGGACGTTCGAGTCC
>JBFWKS010000432.1:0-2933 GCA_050252545.1 Solirubrobacteraceae bacterium | reverse complement strand
CATCGTGCGGCCGTCCGGCTGCGTCGTGGGCGAGCCCAGTCGAGAAAGCCGACCATTCCGACCACGGTCAGGACCACGGCGCAGCGCCGCATCAGTGTGATCCGCCCTGCGGCGACGAAGCTGAGCAGGACGAAAGCGAGCACCACGCGGTCGTATCCTTCGCCGACGTCGGCGTTGGTGACGTCGCCAACGAGAAACGTGGCGTGGGGAGCGCGCTGGCGGGCCCGGTCCACCATGTCGACGAGCGCATCGACGGCGAGGACGTCCGCACCGGCCGCAGCGAGCGCGGCGGTGACCTGGCCCGTGCCGCAGCCCAGTTCAAGGACCCGCTGCCCCGGCGAGACACCGATGGTCGAGACGAGCGTTCTCCGGAGGCGACTGCTGCCGCCTGCGGGCGCGAACAGTGCTGCGTTGAGCACGTCGTACTTCGTAGCGAGTTCAGGCATCTCTTCGATTCAGTTCGGGCGCTGGGCGCGGAAGGACCGCAGGCGCAGGGAGTTGGTGAGGACGAAGACGCTGGAGAGCGCCATCGCCGCGCCGGCGAGGATCGGGTTCAGCAGCCCGGCGATCGCGACCGGGATCAAGACGACGTTGTAGGCGAAGGCCCAGAAGAGGTTCCCGCGAATGGTGCGCAGCGTCCTGCGGGACAGGCGGATTGCGTCGGCGGCGCCGCGCAGGTCGCCGGAGACGAGCGTGAGGTCCGAGGCCTCGATCGCGACGTCGGTGCCGGTGCCGATCGCCAGGCCGAGATCGGCCTGTGCCAGCGCGGGGGCGTCGTTGACGCCGTCGCCGACCATCGCCACGACCCGACCCTCGCCTTGCAGTCGGTGGACGACCTGCGCCTTCTCAGCCGGCAGGACGTCGGCGATGACCTCATCGATCCCGACCTCCCGTGCGACGGCGTGGGCGGTGGCGGCGTTGTCGCCGGTGAGCAGGACGGGACGGAGCCCGAGGCGCTTCAGTGCGGCGATCGCCTCGCGACTGGTGTCCTTCGGGGTGTCGGCGACGACCAGGAGCGCCCGGACCCGACCGTCCCAGCCGGCGGCGACGACGGTGCGACCGTGCGACTGGTGTTCCTCGAGCTGGCGGTGGAGCTCGTCGTTCAGTGGCATCGCCGATTCCTCCAGGAGGGTGGGGCGGCCGGCGACGACGGCGTGTCCGTCGACGATGCCCTGCACGCCGAGCCCTTCGCGGTTCTCGAAGCCCTCCAGCGGCGGCAGCCCTTCCGGGGACGCATGACGGGCGGCGGTGGCGATCGCGCGGGCGACGGGGTGCTCGGAGGCGGCCTCGAGCGCACCGACGGTCCGCAGGACGTCGTCGGGGTCCTCGCCTTCGGCCGGAAGGACCGTGATCAGGCGCATCTGGCCGGTGGTGACGGTGCCGGTCTTGTCCAGGACGATCGTGTCAACGCGGCGGGTGGACTCGAGGACCTCGGGGCCCTTGATGAGCAGCCCGAGCTGCGCGCCGCGACCCGTGCCGACCAGCAGGGCGGTCGGGGTGGCCAGTCCGAGGGCGCAGGGGCAGGCGATGATCAGTACGGCGACGGCGGCGGAGAACGCGTAGGCGACGCTGGAGCCGTCGCCGAGCCAGAACCCGAGGGTCGCGACGGCGAGCACGAGGACGATCGGGACGAAGATCCCGGAGATCCGATCCGCGAGGCGCTGAACCCGGGCCTTGCCGGTCTGGGCGTCCTCGACCAGACGGGCGATCTGCGCCAGGGCGGTGTCCGATCCCACGCGGGTGGCCTGCACGATCAGGCGGCCGCCGGCGTTGATGCTGGCGCCGACGACCGTGTCACCAGGGGCCTTCTCGACCGGCACGGACTCGCCGGTCAAGAGCGACTCGTCGACGGCGGAGTGCCCGTCGGTGACGGTGCCGTCGGTGGCGATCCGCTCACCGGGGCGCACGACGAACCGGTCGCCGGTCTGCAGCTGCTCGATCGGCACCAGGCGCTCGGAGTCGTCGGCGTCCAGGATCGTGGCGTCCTTGGCGCCGAGGGCCATGAGGGCGTGCAGCGCGGCGCCGGCGCGGCGCTTGGCGCGGGTCTCGAAGTACCGGCCGGCAAGGATCAACGTCGTGACGACGCCGGCGGCCTCGAGGTAGATGTGGTCGGTCGCGGCGGAGCGGTCTAGGAGGAGGTCAAAGCCCATCTTCATGCCCGCTTCGCCGGCACCGAGGAAGAACAGCGCAACGACGCTCCACGCCCAGGCGGCGAGCGTGCCAACCGAGATCAGCGTGTCCATCGATGCCGTGCCGTGGCGGAGGTTCAGCCACGCGACGCGATGGAACGGCCAGCCCGCCCAGAACACCACCGGGGTCGCCAGCTGCAGGGCCAGCCACTGCCAGTACTCGAACTGCAGCGCCGGGATCATCGAGATCAACAGCAGCGGCACCGACAACAGCGCCGAGCCGATCAGCCGGACGCGCAGCGATCGCGACGGATCGTCGTCGTCCTCG
Source organism: Solirubrobacteraceae bacterium (assembly GCA_050252545.1). Taxonomy (GTDB): domain Bacteria; phylum Actinomycetota; class Thermoleophilia; order Solirubrobacterales; family Solirubrobacteraceae; genus Patulibacter. The sequence goes on along the minus strand of JBFWKS010000432.1, from coordinate 476 downwards.
GTATTCGAGGCCGCGGGCGTGCCGGGAGTGGCGGGAAGGGTGGCGCGGTAGCCGGCTGCCTCGACCGCCTCGACGAGGTCGCCGGGGGAGACGGTGTCGGGATCGAAGCGGACGGCCGCCTTCTCCGTGGCGTAGTTGACCGTTGCGTGGACGCCGTCGAGCTTGTTCAGTCGCCGTTCGATGCGGTTGGCGCAGGAGGCGCAGGTCATGCCCTGCACGGGCAGCTCGAGCTGCGAGGCGAGGTGGTCGGTCGGGGTGCTCATCGGGTGACCTCCACGGTCATCGGCGCGGTGCGGACCTGTCCGCCGGTCTGGAACTGCAGGTACAGGCGGTAACGGCCGACGCTGGGGAACTCGGCCGTGAACGGGATCTCGCCGACGCCCGCGTGCTCGTCGGGGTGGACGTGCAGGTACGCGAGGTCGCCGTCGCGCAGCGCGACAAGGTGTCCGCGCGCACCGAGGTAGGGCTGCAAGATC
>JBFWKS010000431.1:0-2966 GCA_050252545.1 Solirubrobacteraceae bacterium | reverse complement strand
CACCGCCGGACCCACCGCGACCGCCGCCGCCCCCGCGAGCGGAGCGCGGCGGCTCGGGCGGCTTCGGCGCCGGGCCGGGGTCGACGAGGATCGCGGTGGCCGACGTGCGGCCGGCCCGCTCGATCCGCACGAGCTTCTTCTCGCCGACCCAGGGGCCACCACCGGTGACCGACACGACGTAGCCGCCGACCTTGGCCACGGCGTCGTCGACGTTGTACATATGGGGCTCGACGAGCTGGACGAGGACCTCCTCCCGCTCGTGGAACGGGATCGCGCGCTCGCGGACGTCGTCCAGCGGGCCCTCCATCACGACCTCGAACTCGTCGAGCGGCAGCCGCTCGCTGCCCTCGAAGACGAAGTACTTGCCGGTGGCCGCCTCGAGCTGGTGCAGGACGCGGGCGCCGAGCCCGGTGAACTCCGCCACGACCGCCGGGTGCATCCGGATGAGGAACGCCTCGGCGCGGGCGGGCGCCCGGGATGCGCGCTCGCGCAGGTCGCGCTCGAACTGGATCGCGAGCGTCTCCTCGCTCTTGATCACGCCGTCGCCCGCACAGGTCGGGCACTCCCGGGTGATGATCTCGCGCGCGCCCTCGGTGACGTTCTGGCGCGTCATCTCGACGAGCCCGAGCTTGGAGATCTCGGCGGTGAAGGTCTTGGTGCGGTCCTCGGCGAGCTTGGCCCGCAGCACCTTCAGCACCTCGCGCTGGTTGCGCTGCTTCGCCATGTCGATGAAGTCGATGACGATGATGCCGCCGATGTCCCGCAGGCGCAGCTCGTTGACGACCGCCTCGGCCGATTCGAGGTTGGTGCGCGTGATCGTGTCCTCCAGGCGGGCCTGCTTGCCCTTGCCGGTGAAGGAGCCGGAGTTGACGTCGATGACCGTCAGCGCCTCGGCGTAGTCGATCATGAGATAGCCACCCGACGGCAGATCGACGCGGCGGCTGACGAGCCCGTCGATGACCCCCTCCACGTCGAACGCGTCGAACAGCGGCTCGGAGTCCTCCCAGAGCTCGACCTTCTCGACGAGCTCGGGGGCGGTGCGGGTGAAGAACGACCGCAGGCGTTGCACCTGCTGTGGGTCGTCGACGATCGCCCGCTCGAACTCTGCGCTGAAGATGTCGCGCACGACGCGGACCGACAGGTCCGCCTCCTGGAAGACCAGCGCCGGGCCGGTGGTGTCCTTGGCCCGCTGCTCGAGGACCTCGTGGAGCTTGAAGAGGTAGGGCAGCTCGCGGGCGAAGTCCTCACGGACGGCGCCACGCGCGGCGGTGCGGACGATCGCGCCGCCACCCTGCATCTCGAGGCCCTTGACCTCCTTGCGCAGTCGGTTGCGCTCTTGGTCGTCGATCTTCTTCGACACGCCGACGCCCTCGCCCTTGGGGGCGTAGACGAGGTAGCGCCCGGCGATGGTCAGGTCCATCGTCAGGCGGGCGCCCTTGGTCTTGAGCGGGTCCTTCGTGACCTGCACGACGATCTCGTCGCCGGGCTTGATGAGGTCGCCGATCTTGGGGGCATCGTTGCCGCCGTGCCCGCGCCGGGCGACCTTGACGCCGGGCAGGCGGATCTCGTCGACGTGGAGGAACCCGTTCTTCTCCAGGCCGATGTCGACGAACGCCGCCTCCAGGCCGGGCAGGACGTTGTCGACGCGCCCGAGGTAGACGTTGCCGACGATCGAGCGGTTGGAGCGCCGCTCGAAGTAGAGCTCGGCGACGCGGTAGTCGGACGGCTTGCGTCCTCCCCCGCCGCGGCGACGCCGGCCGGGGCCGTCACCGCCCTTGGTGGATCCGTCGGTGGATTCCAGAAGCGCGACACGGGTCTCCCCGCGGTCCACGCTCACCAGGACCTGTTTCTTCACGAGTACCTCAATCCGGTCTGGCCACGGTCGGGCCCCGTCGTGCCGCCGCCCGTCCCTGCGCGTAGATCGCCTGCAGCAGGCCGATCGCGAGGTAGGTGGAGATCACGGACGAGCCGCCGTAGCTCACGAGGGGCAGCGGGATGCCGGTGATCGGCATGATGCCGACGTTCATCCCGGCGTTCACGAGGACCTGGAACAGCAGCATCGAGAGGATGCCGGCGGCTAGCACCGCGCCGTAGAAGTCCCTCGCGGTCGAGAGGATGCGCAACCCGCGCCACATGATCAATGCGTAGAGGGACAGCAGGAGTGCCGCCCCCACGAAGCCGAAGCGTTCCCCGATCGACGCGAACACGAAGTCGGTCTGGTTCTCCGGCAGGAATCCCAGTGTCTGCTGGGTGGAGTCGTCGCCTCGGCCGGTCTTCTGTCCGGAACCGATGGCGTTCTTGGCTTGTTGAAGTTGGTAGGTGGGGTCGATCTGCCCGGGCTGCACGTCGCTGCTGCCGTTGGGATGCAGGAACGCCGTCAGACGATCGACCTGGTAGGGCTTGAGCACGTCGACTCCGGCCGCGGGCAGGACCGCGAGGACCATGACGATGCTGGTCACCGAGACCGCCCCGATCCACGCCATGTGCCGTCCGGGCGTGCCGCCGATGAGGAGCACCCCGAGGCCGACGGCGCCGTAGACGAGGCCCGATCCGAGGTCCGACAGCAGGACCATCGCCATCGGCAGCCCGACGAATGCCAGCATCCGCAGCGTGGTGCGCCATTCGTCGACGGCCCGCGAGCGCTCGACGAGCACCGCGGCCGCGGTCACCGCCAGGAGCACCTTGCCGAGCTCGGAGGCCTGGAAGCTGAACCCCGGTAGCTGGATCGACAGCGTGGACCCGTTGACCGACCGGCCGACGAGCGCGACCGCCACGATCGACGCGAGCATGAACCCGTAGAGCACCCAGCGCAGATCGCGCAGGCGGCCGTAGTCCACGCGCGACACGACGACGGCGACCGAGATCCCCACCGCCCCGTAGAGGGTCTGGCGGGCGATGTAGCCGGTGTCGCCATCGGTGGCGCCGCCGACGGCGATCACCGAGCAGATCGACAGGCCGATCGCCGC
>JBFWKS010000430.1:0-2971 GCA_050252545.1 Solirubrobacteraceae bacterium | reverse complement strand
GTAGACCGCCGGGTCCCAGCGATCCGAGCGCTTGAGCGCGTTATAACGGACCATCGAGTGCATCAGCCGGACCATCGCGGCGGCCTCGAACCCGGGCCCGTGGCGGTCCAGCGCGCCGGGCAGCGTCGTGACGGCGAAGAAGCTCGCGGTCTCGTTGACCCTGCGGGCGGCCCTGCGCCCTCCGAGAGCACCGGTCAGCGCCATCGGCAGTGCCGCGTAGGTGTTGACGAACGTCGCCAGGAACGCGCCACGGGTCACCAGCGGTGCCACCAGCGCGGCCGGCACCCGGGCGTGACGGGCACCCTCCTCGACGAGCTCCATGTCCAGCCACGCCGGTGCCGTCTCCATGGCGGCGATGAACGCCCGCAGCTCCGGGGGCGCGTCCGGGACGGCGGCGATGCCGTCGCGGCAGGCGCGGTGCAGCATGTCGACGAGGTCCTTGAAGCTCCGCTCAGCCATGAGCGTGGCGTACGGGTCGGCGACGACGTCACCGAGCATCGTCGTCGTGCTGATCAGCTCGACGAGCGCGTCGTCGGCCAGCAGCTCGTCGCGGTTGCCGGCCCACCCCGGCAGCGACGACTCGTCGTCGTGCTCGACGGCGAGCCGGTGCGGGCGCGCGAGGAGGTCCAGCTCGCCGTACAGCAGCGGCTGCTGCTGCGCCTGCTCTCGCACGCGTCGGGCGAGCTCGGGGTGGTGGAGCGTGGAGGAGGGCATCGGCGGCTGGGCCTCTCGCGGTCGACGTCGACGGGCACCACCCACGGTACGGGACGCTCCCGAGCGGCCCGCGCCCGGGAGCGGTGCCCCGTCAGGCTCGCAGGTGCGTCCCGGACCGGAACCGCTGCAGGTTGAGGACCATGAGCGCGGCGACGATCGCCGTGAGGATCGCCAGCGAAGCCGCGACGTTCGTCTCCGACGTGCCGAGGAACCCGTACCGCACCAAGTCGATCATGTAGTAGACCGGGTTGAAGTGGGTGATCGTCGACCACGGCTCCGGCAGCAGCTCGGCGGAGTAGAACACGCCGCCGAGGAAGATCAGCGGCTGGAGCAGGAACGTCTGCGCCACGGCGACGTCGTCGAACTGCTCCGCCCGCACGCCGATGAACACCCCGAGCTGGGCGAAGAACATGCCCACCAGCGCCAGCGCCGGGATCAGCACGAGGGCGTGGGAGACCGGGAGGTCGATGAGCAGCAGTGCGACCACGGTGGTGATCGCCGCCACGAGCCCGCCACGGATGAACCCGCCGAGCGAGAACGCCATCATCAGCTGCGCCGGCGACGCGGGGGAGGAGAGCTGATCGTCGATCGCCCGCTCCATCTTCTGCTGCAGGATCGACGAGCTGTTGTTGGAGAAGGCGTTGGTCGCCCAGGCCATCATGATCAGCCCGGGAACGATGAAGACGACGTAGTCGACGCCCTGCAGCTTGTCGATCCGGGCCCCCAGTGCCGCGCCGAACACCGAGATGTAGAGGAACGTCTCCAGCAGCGGGGCGCCGAGCGTCTGACGCTTGATCTTCATGAACCGGCTGACCTCGCGCCGCACGAGCGTGTGGAAGCGGATCTGGCCGGGCGAGAGGCGACTCATCGCACGTCCCCGTCGGTCGGCGCGTCATGGGCTCCGGCTGCGCGGGCGCGCTCGAGGGCGAGCGGGTCGAGCCCGGCCGCCGTCGCGGCACCGACGATCCCGCCCTGGCGGGAGAGCTCGTTACGTCCCACCAGCGACAGGTAGGCGTCCTCGAGCGTGTCGACGCCGTGCGCGGCCGCGAGCTCGGCGCTCGTGCCCTCGCCGACGATCCGCCCGCCGTCGATGAAGGCGATCCGGTCGCACAGCTGCTCGGCCTCCTCGAGGTAGTGCGTCGTGAGCAGGATCGCGGTGCCCTCGCGGTTGATCTGCTGGACGGCGTGCCACAGCTCCAGGCGCAGCTCGACGTCGACGCCGGCGGTCGGCTCGTCGAGGATCAGCAACCGGGGGCGGTGCATCAGGGCCCGGGCGAGCACGACCCGGCGCTTCATCCCGCCCGACAGGGTGCGGGTGCGCGAGTCGCGCTTGTCGGTCAGCGAGAACGCCTCGAGCAGCTCCTCGGCACGCTCCTTGCGCTCGCGCTTGGGCATGCCGAAGTAGCCGCCGTGGAAGTCGAGCGTCTCCTCGACCGTCAGGAACCAGTCCAGGTTGATGTCCTGCGGAGCAAGACCGACCGCCATCCGGGCCTCGCCGTCGTGACCGACCGCGTCGTGACCGAACACCTCGATCGCGCCGCCCGTCGGCCGCGCGAGGCCGGTGATGCAGTGGATCAACGTCGATTTGCCGGCCCCGTTGGGGCCGAGCAGCCCCAGGAACCCGCCGGCCTCGATCCGCAGCGACACGCCGCGCAGGGCCTCGACGCCGGTCGGGTAGCGCTTGGTGACGTCGGTGGCCTGCAGGGCAGGGCTGTCCGGAGGGGCCGCGGCGGGTGCCGCTTCGGGGGTGGGTTCGGGCGAGAAGACCATGCGAGTGGTGGGAGACCTTCGGGAGCGCCTGGCGGCGAGGGAGGCGTCGACGGTGCGGGACCGCGACCGACCCGGACACGATGACGGATCGCGTGCCTGCGTCCGTGGTGACCGGGGATCGTCGCGCTTTCGGCGCCGACGTGCCCCGCGGGGAGCACGGATCCGTGGGGCACGCCGGATCCGGCGCGACCGATCCGCGCCGGCGGCCCCGCCGGCGTGCCGGGGGGGGGACGCGTCCGTCCCGCCCGGGGGACGCTCATCTAGAGTCGCTCGGCGTGTCCCGGCCGTCCGGAACCCCGCAACCCGCCGATGTCGTGGCGACCGCCGAGCGACAGGCGCCCGTCGTGCGACGCACCGCCCAGGAGGGCAGCTACCGCCTGTCGGCCGCCGCACGCTGCGAGGTGTGGCTCAAGCGCGAGGACACGCAGCTCTGCCGGTCCTACAAGGTGCGTGGCGCCTACGCGCTGATCGCATCGTTGTCGGAGCA
>JBFWKS010000429.1:0-2978 GCA_050252545.1 Solirubrobacteraceae bacterium | reverse complement strand
GAGCACCGCGCGGGTGACCCCGGACGCGGACGCGACGTCGCCCATCCCGGTCGCCCCGTACCCGGTCGCGGCGAACGTCGTCAGGGCCGCCTCGAGGATCCGCGAGCGGCGTGCGGGGCCGGACAGCCGCCGGCGGGGGCGGCGTCGGGTGTCGTCGGTGGCGACCACGGGCGGAGCATACCTCTGCGTATTGACAACCGACAGATGTGTCGGTTAGCGTCGGACCGCCAGCGGAGGCGGAGGGGGAGCAGGACCATGGGTACGACAGACGGCATCGACACCGAGCGGTCGGGGTCCACCGGAGGACCCCGATCGACGACGCGACGCCGGTTCGTCCGCGACGCGGGCGTCGTCGGACTGGGGGCAGCGGCGGCCACGAGCCTGATGAGCGTCCCGGCCCGCGCGCAGTCCAGCGGGACCGGCAAGCGGGTCGCCGTCCTGGGTGGCGGCATGGCCGGCCTCACCGCCGCGCACGAGCTCATCGAGCGCGGGTTCCAGGTCACCGTCTACGAGCGCAACGCGCTCGGCGGCAAGGCGCGGAGCATCCCCGTCCCGGGCACGGCGACCGACGGTCGCCGCGACCTGCCGGGCGAGCACGGGTTCCGCTTCTTCCCCGGCTTCTACCACCACGTTCCCGACTCGATGCGGCGGATCCCGTTCCCGGGCAACGCCAACGGCGTCGGCGACAACCTCGTCGCCGCGACGGGCGGCAGGTTCCTGCGCGCGGACGGTCGGGCCGACGCCGGAGTGTTCGGCCTGATCCCCGACCCGATGTCGTTGCTGACGATCGACGGACTGCGCAAGCAGCTGATGGATTGGTTGTCGGGCCGCGGGGTGCCCGCCCACGAGCTGGTGTACTTCGTCACCCGGATCCTCGTGTTCATGACGAGCTGCGACGAGCGGCGCTACGGCCAGTGGGACAAGCTCTCGTGGTGGGACTACGTCAAGGCCGAGAACATGTCCCAGGACTACAAGACCGTCGTCGCGGCGGGCATGACCCGCAGCGTCGTGGCTGCGAAGGAGACCGTTGCCAGCGCCCGGACGATCGCCAACATGGCCGAGGCGTTCCTCTTCAACATGATGCAACGCGGCAACGACGGCGCGCTCGACCGCGTGCTCGACCTGCCGACGAACGAGGCCTGGATCGACCCGTGGGTCGTCCACCTGGAGTCGTTGGGGGTCGAGTTCGTCGTCGGGCAGGCGATCGACACGCTCGACGTCGAGGGCGGCCGGATCGTCTCGGCGCAGGCGCACGACGGCAAGCGCAACCGTCACCGGATCGAGGCCGACTGGTTCGTCTGCGCGATGCCCGTGGAGCGGGCGGTCAACCTGCTGTCGCCCGCCGTCCTGGCGGCCGACCCGAGCCTGGAGGGCATGCGCACGCTGGAGCCGGACTGGATGGTCGGCATCCAGTACTTCCTCGAGCGACCCGTCGACCTGACCCACGGTCACATGACGTTCATCGACGCACCGTGGGCGCTGACCGGGCTCACCCAGACCCAGTTCTGGGAGGACCGCGAGTTTCCGCGCGACTACGGCGACGGCAGCGTCGTCGACTGCCTCTCGATCGACATCTCCAACTGGGACGCCAAGGGGATCCTGTACGGCAAGCCCGCCAAGGAGTGCAGCCCACAGGAGGTCGCCGCCGAGGTCTGGGCGCAGCTCAAGCGTCACGAGACGGCGGCCAAGCAGCTCCCCGACGACATCGTCCACTCGTGGTTCCTCGACCCGGGGATCGTGTGGAATCCGCAAACCGGTCGCAACCGCAACGTCACCCCGCTGCTGGTCAACACGGCCGGATCGTGGGTCAACCGCCCGAAGGCCCGCACGGCGATCCCCAACCTGTTCCTGTCGGGGGACTACGTGCAGACCAACATCGACCTGGCGACGATGGAGGGGGCCAACGAGTCCGCCCGTGCCGCGGTCAACGCGCTGCTCGACGCGGCCGACAGCAACGCCGAGCGGTGCCGCATGTACCAGCTGTACCGAGCACCGGAGTTCGAGGCGCTCAAGGCCATCGACGCCACCCTGTACGCAGCCGGCCAGCGCAACCTGCTCGACCTCTGAACGCGACCCGGTTCGCGCACTCGTCGACGACGTGGCCACCACCATCCCGCCCGCGGTGACGACCGTCGCCCCGGACCCCGCCGCCGCGACGGCCACCGCGCCCCCGGAGGCGGCGGACGTGATCGTCGTCGGCGCCCGGTGCGCGGGCTCCGCGACGGCGATCGCGCTCGCGCGAGCCGGTCGCCGCGTGCTCGCCCTCGACGGCGCTCGGTTCCCCGCGGACACGATCTCCACCCACCTGCTGTGGCCGTCGGGCGTCGCCGAGCTGCAGACGCTCGGCGCGCTGGCCCGGGTGCGGGCGCTCGGGGCGCCGACGCTCTCGGTCGGCTTCGCCGGGTCGCGCGGGATCGAGGTCCGTGGCGGCTATACCCCGGTCGACGGCATCGACCACGGGATGTGCGTGCGGCGGACCGGGCTCGACGCGGCGCTCGTCGACACCGCACGCGAGGCCGGCGCCGAGGTCAGCGAGGGGACGCGGGTGACCGACGTGCTCGTCGAGCACGGACGCGCGGTCGGGGTCCGCTGGCGCGACCGGGACGATCGCGAGGGCGTCATCCGCGCATCGCTCGTCGTCGGCGCCGACGGCCGCCGCAGCACCGTCGCCCGCGAGCTCGGTGTGGCCGATCCGTACCGCGACGCTCCGAGCGGACGCTCCTGCTTCTACGCCTACTGGCAGGACCCGCATCCGGAGTGGCGCCACGTCGCCGCGCAGTGGCGGGAGGGCCGGGAGCTCGGCACGGCGTTCCCCTGCGACGGTGACCGCACCCTCGTCCTGCTGCAGCCGCCGGTCGACCGCGACGACGAGTTCCGGGGTGACACGGCCGCGACCTACGACGCGAGCGTCGCGGCGATCCCGGGTCTGGCGGACCGACTCCGCGGCGCCGAGCGGATCACCCCGGTCCGGTTCGCCA
>JBFWKS010000428.1:0-3017 GCA_050252545.1 Solirubrobacteraceae bacterium | reverse complement strand
CGGCGGACGAGGTCGTGGCCGCGCTCGTGGAGCGCGGTGCCGTCGACCGGGCCGTCGACGCGCTCGTGGAGCAGGGAGCGCTCGACCGGGCGCGCTCGTCCGTGCCGACCGTCGGGCGTTCCACGACCTCGTCGCGGGCACGATCGTCGTCGAAGCCGTGCCCGCGCGGGGCCATCACCACGCGATCCGCGGACCGTTCACACGGCCCGCGGGCCCAGGCACCTGATCCCGGCTTGGTCGCGGTTCGCGCCGGCGTCGGGTGAACGGCCGTAGTTGACGGGCGGCGGTAGACCAGGCGGATGGCGTTGGGCGTCGCCCGGCTACTCACCGGCACGAGGTCCATCACTCGGTGGCGCCCCGGTCGAGCTCGTCGAGTAGCTCGACCGCCGCCCGGGCGTACTCGCTGATCCAGCGGTCGTGGATCCGCTTGATCGGCAAGGGAGCAAGGGCGAGGTGGCGCTCCCGTCCGATCTTGCGACCGGTGACGAGCCCGGCCTTCTCGAGCACGCGAAGGTGCTGCAGGACCGTCGTGCGGTCGAGCTCGCCGAGCTGTCCGCAGAGCGTGCCGGTGGTGCGCGGGGACTCCTTGAGTGCGTCGAGCATGCGCCGGCGGACGGGGGAGGCGAGGGCCTTGAAGACGCGGTCGTCGTCGGATTCGTCCCGCCGCTCCCTCGACATGTTATAAATATACAACATGTCTGAGAACGCGCCGCTCGAGCGGCTTTCCTTCACGGTGTCGGGCCGCATCGCCCGTCCGGTCGCCGAGGTGTACGAGGCCGTGGCCGACCCCGACCAGCTCTCCCGGTACTTCACGACCGGCGGCGCCCGCGGGCGGTTGGAGGCGGGCACCGAGGTGACGTGGGACTTCCACGACTTCCCGGGGGCCTTCCCCGTGACGGTGGTCGAGGCCGACCCGCCCCGGCGGATCGTCATCGCATGGGACGCGGAGTCCGCCGCCGACGGGCGTAGCGCGACCACGACGACGTTCGAGCTCGAGCCGATCGACGGCGACGCCCGGACGCTCGTGACGATCACCGAGTCGGCCTGGACGGCGACCGCCGAAGGCGCGAAGCACGCGTTCGGCAACTGCGAGGGCTGGACCGGCATGCTCGCCGCGCTGAAGGCGTGGGTCGAGCACGGCATCAACCTGCGCGAGGGCTTCTACGCATAGCGGCGAGGGCGCAGAGCCTCGAACGACTCGGCGTCGGTCGGTTCCGCCGACGCGTCAGACGCAGATCTTCTCCGGGTGAGGGATGCTCAGGAAGGGATGGCGGTGACGCAGTCGGGACACAGGCCGCGGTAGATCACCTCGGCCTCGTCGATCACGAAGCCGTGGTGCTCGGACGGGGTCAGGCAGGGGACGTCGCCGATGGCGCAGTCGACGTCGGCGATCACGCCGCAGGACCGGCAGACGACGTGGTGGTGGTTGTCGGCGACCCGTGACTCGTAGCGGGCGGCCGATCCGGGCGGGTCGATGCGGCGGACCAGGTGGGCGTCGGTCAGGGCTCGCAGCACGTCGTAGACCGCCTGCTGGGACACGTCGCCGAGGTCCTCGCGCACCGCGTCGGTGATCGAGTGCGTGTCGGCGTGCGGATGGGCGTGGACGGCGGCCAGGACGGCCACCCGTGGGCGCGTGACGCGCATGGACGCATCCCGTAGGAGACGTTCGAACTCGGTGGAGGCCGACACGGCACCAAGTCTGGCACACGAATTGGAGTCGTTCCAGTAACTGGGGCGCGGGGCCGCGGCTACGATCGGCCGGATGCCTGCCGCGCCCGTCGTCCGTGCCCCCATGCGGGCGCGCGATCGCGACCTTCCGCCGGGGGCGGGGGCCGACCACGGCGTGCGTCATGGAATCGTCGGCACCGGAGACGTGCTGCAACCGGCGCCCGGGTCGCTGGAGGCGGCGATCGCGGCGGCTGCGGACCGGCACGGCGAGAAGGCCGGTCGGATGCTCCGCCGGTTCGCCGGGCTGCCCGACGGGGTCTTCGTCTGGACCCGCACGAGCGAGGGCGCCCATCGACTCGGCCGGATCGCCGGGCCGTGGACGTACGACGACTCGCCGGCCGCCGCCGCGGTGGGGATCCACCACGTGCGGCCCGCACGGTGGCTCGAGCGCACGTTCGACGACGACGAGGTGCCGGCCGCGGTCGCGGCGACCTTCGGTCGCGGAGGCCGCAACCTGCAGCGGATCCACGACGCCGAGGCCGAGGCGGAGACCGAGGCCCTGTGGATCACCCACGCCTCGCGTGCGTGAGCCGTGGTCGGTCCGGGCCGCGGCGGTCCCGGGGTCGCGGTGAGCCCGAGTGTTGCAGGGCACGCCGATGGGTTGTGATCCGCCCGTTTCGCGACCCCGCCCACGGGTAGCGGCGTGGCTGCACCCGACGAAAGGCAGCACATGACGAGCATCGAGCAGTCGATCGAGGTGGCGGCCCCGATCCGCGCGGCCTACGACCAGTGGACCCAGTTCGAGGAGTTTCCGTCGTTCATGGAGGGCGTGCAGCAGGTGCGTCAGAGCGACGACACCCGTCTGCACTGGAAGGCCGAGATCGCGGGCGCAACCCGCGAGTGGGACGCCGAGATCACCGAGCAGCACCCCGATGAGCGCGTCGCGTGGCGCAGCACCGACGGACTGACCAACGCCGGGGTGGTCACGTTCCACAAGCTTGACGACGGACACACCAAGGTGATGCTCCAGCTCGACATCGAAACGGAGGGCTTGGCCGAGAAGGCCGCCGGTGCCAGCGGGCTCATCGACCGTCGGGCGAAGGGCGATCTGGAGCGATTCAAGGACCTGATCGAGGCACGTGGTGCCGCGTCGGGCGGCTGGCGTGGGGAGGTCCCGCGCGAAGGCACCCGGCCAAACTGACTCCTGGCCGGAGTGCCCACCGGCTCCTCGCGACGGGTGGGCGTGCGGGCCCGCACGCCCGACCCGTCGCGGGACGGTCCTCTCGCGCGGGAGGACGTTGCTCAGAAGGTGATCAGCAACCGGCCACGGACGCCTCCGGCGTCCTGGC
>JBFWKS010000427.1:0-3031 GCA_050252545.1 Solirubrobacteraceae bacterium | reverse complement strand
AGCTCCGTCGCGCGTCATCGGAGCTCCGATGATACCGGCGCGGCGACCCTTTCCGTTCGAGTCCGGCCCTGCTACGGTTCCCGGTCGTATGGCCAAGCCGAAAGCGAAGAGCCCGTTCCTCTCCGGCCGCCGAATCGCTCCGCGCCCCGTCCGGGGAAGCGTCCGCGCCGCAGACCTGATCGACCAGACGTTCTCGGCCTACAACGCCGCCCGCCTCCGCGAGGGGTGCGGACTCTTCGTGAAGCGAATGCTCGACCCGGACGTGACGGTCGGCGTCTCGCTGACCGGTGCCCTGACGCCCGCCGGGCTCGGCCTCGCCTGCCTGATCCCGCTGATGAAGGCCGGCTTCGTCGACTGGATGATCTCGACGGGCGCGAACCTCTACCACGACGTCCACCACGGGCTCGGGATGCCGATCCACGAGGGGCGCCCGACGTTCGACGACGTCGCGCTCCGAGACGACGGCGTCATCCGAATCTACGACATCGTCTTCCCCTACGAGGTCCTCCTCGACACGGACGCGTTCTTCCGCGAGATGCTGAAGGCGCCCGACTTCCAGCGCCCGATGTCGACGGCCGAGTTCCACTGGCTCGCCGGGCGGTTCCTGGCGGCCCGGCAGAAAGCGCTCCGCGTCCCGGCCGACCAGTCGGTCCTCGCCTCCGCGTACCGCTTCGACGTCCCGATCTACACGAGCTCGCCGGGCGACTCGTCGATCGGGATGAACGTCGCGCGCCGCGCCCTCGAGGGGGGCGGGTTCTCGTTCGACGTGTCGGCCGACGTGAACGAGACGGCCTCCATCGTCTACTCCGCGAAACGCTCCGGCGGGAAGAGCGCCGTCCTCATCGTCGGAGGCGGCAGCCCCAAGAATTTCCTCCTCCAGACGGAGCCGCAGATCCAGGAGGTGCTCGGGATCGACGAGGCGGGGCACGACTTCTTCCTCCAGATCACCGATGCCCGCCCCGACACCGGAGGGCTCTCCGGCGCCACACCCTCCGAGGCGGTCTCGTGGGGAAAGATCGACCCGAACGCCCTCCCCGACACCGTCGTCTGCTACTGCGACGCGACGATCGTGCTCCCGCTCCTGACGGCCTACGCCCTCGCGCGGCACGCGCCGCGCCCGCTGAAGCGGCTCTACCGGCGCCGCGAGGAGAGCATGGCGACCCTCCGATCGGCCTTCGAGGCGGCCCGCCGCGGCGAAGGGATCAGCCAGCGCGCCCCGGTCGACTACCACGCGAAGCTGCGGGAGAACGGCCCCGGAAGGAAGCCGCATGCGGGCTCCCGGGCGAGCTCCGCGCCCGGCACGTCGAAAGGGGCGAGGGGGACGAAGCGCTGACGGCGGGCGCCGTCAGGGTGCGACGATCGGACGGAGCTCCTTGATCCGGGCGGGGACGTCCCGGTAGGCCGCGTTGGAGCTGAAGATCTCGAGGTAGGTCCGGTAGGCGCCCTCGGCGTCGCCGATCTGCTCGAGGACCCCGGCGAGGGCGTACTGGAGGCCGAGCCGGTCGTCGTCCTTGATGCCGACGGTGTCGAGGCCCTTGCGGTACCACTTCACCGCGAGCTGCGGGAGTCCTTTCTCGAGGAAGCAGAGGCCGAGCATCGCGCAGCACTCCACGGCGTGGAGAGGGTCCTTCGCCGCGAGCTGGAACTCGCCGATGGCCTCGTCGGTGAGGCCCATCTCCTTGTAGGCGATCCCGAGGTTGTAGTGGGTCTCGTAGTCCTCGGGGGAGAGCTGCTGCTCGACCCCCTTCTTGAAGTCGCGGAAGATCTCCTCGAGCGAGACCTCCCGGCCCTCTTCCGTCGGAGCCGTCTCCCCTTCCTTCCGGAGCTCGGTGTGCAGCTCGTCGGCGAAGTTGAAGAACTCCTGCTCGTCCGAGAAGAGTCCCGACTCGTCGAGGGCGGGCGCCCCTTCCGGGACGACCGGGATCGGGCCGGAAGGCTGGTTCGACTCGCGGACCATGTCCTCCGTGAGAGACCGGCCGAGCTCGGCGTCCAGGACCGAATCGAGGTCGTCGGAAAGGAGGTCGTGGAGCGACGCCCGAGACGCCTCCGTGCCGCCGCGGCCGCCTTCGAGGCGCACGCGGCGCACGGCGAGGTCGGGGTTGCCCGGGAACCGCCCCTCCAGTCCCTGGAGCCGTTCCGCGGCGTCCACGACCATTCCCTGGTCGAGGCAGAAGTCGAGCTCGGAGAGCTCATCTTCCGATGGACCCGCCGGGGCCGCAGCGAGCTCCCCCGCCGCCGGCTCCGCGGACTCCTCGGGCTCGAAGGGTTCCGCGGGCTCGACGGGCGTCGCCGACTCCCCGAGCTCCGCGGGCTCGACGGGCGTCGACGGAGCTTGCGCGGAAGCGAAGCCAGACTCCTCGGCGGGAAGCGCGGCGACGGCCGTGACTTCCGCGTCGATCGCCGCGGGCTCGCCGGGGACCAGTGGCGCCTCGACGTCCGGGACCGGCTCTTCCGCGCCCGCCTCGACGACTACCGCTTCCCCGGCCGGCGGCATCGCGGTCGCGGCAGCGTCCAGCTCTTCGACCTTCGCGGCTTCCGGCGCCGCGATTTCCTCGGGAACCGCCGGCCCGACGCTCCCGGCCTCGTCCTCCGGAACGACCACGGGTACGTGGGGCCTTTTGCCGAGCGAACGCAGCAGATCGTCCGGCAGGACGACGTCGGGGCGGCTCGCCTTCGGGGCCTTCGACTTCGGCTTTTCCTTCTTCCCGAGGAGGTCCAGCTCGACGTCCTCGGGCCGGACCGCACGGACCTTCTTCGCCGACGCCGGGCGAGCCGCCTGGTCCAGTCCGAGAAGGGCCTCGGCGGAGAGCTTCGCTCGCGGGGCGGAGGCCTTCTGTTGCTCGGCCCTTGCGTCCGGGGCCTCCTCCGCTTCGGGAGGAGCGAGGGGCACCGCGGCGGGACTTGCGGCCTCGGCGGGAACCTCGACCTGCTCTTCCGGCAGAGTGATCTCCTCGGCCGAGGCAGGAGCCTCCGGGAGCGGGAGCGGCGTTGCCGCGGCGATCGGCTCCCCGGTCTCGAGCGATTCGACGAG
>JBFWKS010000426.1:0-3034 GCA_050252545.1 Solirubrobacteraceae bacterium | reverse complement strand
AGCTACGACCAGGGCTTCGGTGGCGGCAAGCCCAACGTCGTCTTCGACTTCACCGACGATGGCCGCAAGATCTGGCGCGACGTCACCCGCGAGATCGTCCGGCGCGGCTCCGAGAACTGCGTGCCGCAGGTCGGCGAGTCGCGGGCCAACCAGGTCGCCCGCTGCGCCAACCACTTCGCCGTCGTGCTGGACAACCAGCTCATCACGACGCCGTACATCGACTTCGTCCAGAACCCCACCGGCATCGGCGGCTCGGGCGGGTCGCAGATCTCCGGCAGCTTCACGGTCAAGTCGGCGCAGACGCTCGCCCGCCTGCTGCAGGCGGGCTCGCTGCCGCTGACGCTCGAGCTCATCGCCCAGCAGCAGGTCTCCGCGACCCTCGGCCAGGAGGCGCTCGACCAGGGCCTCGTCGCCGGCATCGCGGGCTTCGCGGTCGTCGCGCTCTTCCTGATCGTCTTCTACCGCGTGCTCGGCCTCATCGCCGTCACCGGCCTGGCCGTCTACACGCTGTTCTTCCTGGCGCTGGTCAAGCTCATCCCGATCGTCCTGACCCTGCCGGGCATCGCGGGACTGATCCTCACGATCGCCGTGGCGGCCGACGCCAACGTCGTCATCTTCGAACGCGTCAAGGACGAGCTGCAAGCAGGCAGATCGCCACAACGGGCGATCCGCGAGGGCTACCGCAAGGGCCTGTCGGCGATCATCGACGGCAACGCGATCACGTTCCTCGTCGCGTTCATCCTCTTCCTCATCGCCACCGCCGGCGTCAAGGGCTTCGCGCTCAACCTCGGCCTCGGCGTGATCATCTCGATGGTCACCGCCGTCGTGCTGACGCAGGCCGTGCTCGGTGTCGCCGCACAGTCCTCCACGCTGATCCTGCACCCGGCGGCGCTCGGTGCCCGCAAGCGGAACCCGATCTGGCACCGGTTCGACTTCGTCGGCGCCTCGAAGTGGTTCTTCGCGGCGTCCGGCGTGATCCTCGTGATCGGCGCGGTCGGCCTCGGCGCCAAGGGCCTGAACTTCGGCATCGACTTCGAGTCGGGCACGAAGATCACCGCCACCGCCAAGGCCGGCACCACCGTCGACGACGTCCGCAACGCGCTGCGCACGGTCGGCGAGGGCAACGCCAAGATCCAGGAGTTCACGGCGTCCGGCCCCGACGCCGAGAGCTCCAACCGTCCGAGCTTCCAGATCCAGACCGAGGCGCTGACCGACGAGGTCAAGCGCAAGGGCGTCACGGACCAGCTCGCGGGGCTCGGGGTCAACCCACGCGCGGATCTGAGCTTCAACACCGTCGGCCCGACGTTCGGGGAGACCGTCGCCCGACTCGCGGTGATCGCCATCATCGCGTCGTTCGCGATCATCGCGTTCGTCATCTGGGCGCGGTTCAGCCTGAACTTCACCGTCCCGATCCTGATCGCGGTCATCCACGACCTGTTGATCACCGCAGGCATCTACGCGTTGACCGGTGCCGAGGTCACCGCGTCCACGGTCGCGGCGTTGCTGACGATCATCGGCTATTCGCTCTACGACACGATCATCGTGTTCGACCGCATCCGCGAGAACATGAAGCGGCTGCCGTCGGCGACGTTCAGCCAGATCGTGAACCGCTCGATGAGCGAGGTCCTCGGCCGGTCGTTGGTCACGTCGTTCTCGACGGGCCTGCCGACCCTCGCCCTGTACCTGTTCGGCGGCGACACGCTCAAGGACTTCGCCCTCGCGATGCTGATCGGCACGATCTCCGGCGCCTACTCGTCGGTGTTCATCGCATCCCCGGTGCTGGCCGCGGCGGTCGAGCGGTCCCCGGCGATGCGTGCCCGACGGCAGCGAGCGCTGGAGACCGGCGACGGGGTCATCCCGGCGTACCCGGCAGCCGATGTCCTGAAGGACGAGCCGAAGCGCAAGAAGCGGTCGAGGCTCGGCGAGGGGCAGATACCACCCGGCGAGCCGGTGCCCGCGGAGGAGTTCCGTCAGATGGTCGACGAGCTCGGGATCAACGAGAGCCCGGCCGCCGCCAAGACGTCGCGCTCCGGATCCAAGGCCAAGCCGAAGGCCGACAAGGCGAAGGGCTCGAAGGCGAAGCCCGCGAAGGCGACGTCCGACGACACCGGGCCGACGGACGCCGGTCCCGACGCTGCGAAGGACTCCGGCGACGAGGCCGTGCCCGAGGGCGAGGTCCAACGCGCCGCCGACCTCACCCCCGAGGACCTCGTGCTCAAGGACGACCCCAAGCACGCCCGGCGCAAGGGCAAGCGTCCGCACGGGAGGCCGCGATGAGTCGTCCCGTCCCTACGTCCCGTCGTCCGGAGGTGCCCGCATGGCGGTCCTGACCTGGGTGCTCATCGCGATCGCGATCTGGCACTTCATCGTCTTCTTCCCCGACCGGTTCCTGGGCGGCATCGTCGGCGCATTCGCGACGTCGGTCGTCGGCGGGGTGCTCGGCGGGTTCATCCTCAGCGGCTTCTCGCCCGACTCGCGGGCCGACACCGACGTCGTCACGATGCTGCTCGGCATCCCCGGCACGATCATCGCCCTGGCGATCCTCTACGTCGTCGGCGCCCGCCACGAGGACCGCAAGGCCGCCGAGGCGCGCCAGGCGTCCTGAGCGGCCGTCGGCGCCCGGGCCGGCGGAGCGGTGGGGTCCGCCGCTCCGTCGCCACCGTGACCGGGCGCGGCGCTCGCGGCGCGTCCGGTGCCGCGCGTAACCTCGACGAGAGTGGACTTGCGCTTCTCGATCCCACCGGCGCCTCCGGCAGCCGTCGAGCGCCTGCGGGCGGAGCTCGGGATCGGGGACGTGCTCGCCGAGGTCCTCGTCCGGCGCGGCATGGCCGATCCGACGGCCGCCCGCGCGTTCCTGGCCGCCGATGTCGCACACCCGCCCGAGGCGTTCGCGGGGCTGGCCGAGGCCGCCGACGAAATCCTGCGCCACGTCACCGCCGGCACCCGGATCGTCGTCCACGGCGACTACGACTGCGACGGCGTCTGCGCCACCGCGATCCACGTCCGCGTCCTCCGTCGGCTCGGCGGCGACGAC
>JBFWKS010000425.1:0-3051 GCA_050252545.1 Solirubrobacteraceae bacterium | reverse complement strand
GTCGACCCGCTCGCGGAGCTCCTCCGGGGGCCCGTCCATCCGGCGCCACTCCGGCCCGCCGCGGCCGAGCCCTGCACCGTAGAGGTGCCGTCGCATCTTCTTCATGGTGCCGCCACCTCCCGGTGTCCGTTGCCGTTGAGCGCCCGGCCCTCGCCCTCGCCCTCGCCCGCGCCTGCCGGGTCGCTCGGCGCCGCTCCGGGGAGGTTCTCCGCGTAGGCATCGCCACCCTCGCGGGGCGGCTCGTTCTCCTTCGCGCGAATGTCGTTCGGGGACCACACGCCGATCCGGTGCCCTATCTCGTACACCTCCCACCGGGTGCGGTGGTCGGTGCGGAGCATCGCCTCCCGGATGAACTCCGGATAGACGTCCGGCTCCGGGAACAGGGTCGGGTCGTGCTTGAGCGCGCCCTCGTACCGGCGGAGCCACCGCGAGAGGGTGAACTGCAAGAACTGGATGCCCTGCGTCTCCGTGTTGCTGTACGTCATGGAGTGTTGACGGTCGGCGCCGATGAGCTCCGGCGCGACGTTGAAGTACCGCGCGATCTGCTGTGCGGTGAGCCGCTCCCGCGCCACGTACTCGAGGTCCTTGAGCGGCATGCCGACGGCCTGCCACTTCGCGCCCGCCTCGAGGACGGCGATGCGGTGGCGGTGCCCGGCGCCCTTGTGTGCGTTCTCCCACGACCGCGCGATCCGCTCGGCGGCCTCGTCGTCGAGCTCGCCGTCCACGCTGAGGACGCCGCCCGGCGTCGCGTCGTTCTCGTAGAACTCGCCCTCGAACCGGGTCCGGGCCCGCGCGTTGCCGAGGACGTCGCGCGCGAAGCCGATCACCGACATACCCTTGAGGCCGTCGTACCCGAAGCCGGGGACGTGCAGGACGTCGTCGATGGTGAGCTCGTCGCGCCCGTCCACGATGAACACCTTGCGGTCGCGCTCGTCGCGCTCGACGACGACCCGGCTCGGCAGAATCGGCCAGAGCTCCTCGACGACGCCGGTCGAGCGGCGCCTGATCTTCTCGAGGTACGCGTTGCCCCACAGGAGGACATGCGCCATGACGTGTTCCTGCACGACGTCCGCAGGCTGCTCCGGGTTCGGCGAGTCGTGCAGCATGCGCCACCGCGGATCGGTGTAGGCCCGCTGACGGCCGTTGCCCTGTCCGCGGTAGACCGCGAGCGGGAGCGCCGCGACCGACCCGGCGATGAGGTTCACGCACGCGAACACGGCGTCGATGGCGAGCGCCGTCTGCACGGTGATCCGCTCACCGGCGATGGTGCGGCCGCCGCCGAGCGCGTCGATGAGCCACGGGTGCGCGTCGGCGAGGCCGGACGTGACGTCTCGAGCCTCCGCCGTCCACGGAAGGAAGGACCTCAGCGTCTCGCGCCAACTCACCCGCCACCCCCGATCACACGCAACCCCCGACGAGCGTACGGGGACCGCTTCGTGGACTTCTCCTCGAGCCATACGGCAATCGCCATCGCGGGGACGGCGTCGATCGGACGTGAGGCCCGGCGCTTGTTCACCTTCCACCCGCGCTCATCACGCTCGCCCTTCGTCGCGCCGACGTGTGCCGCGATCATACGATCCGGCCGCACGCGGACCGACTTGTCGACCACGACGGCCCGGTGAAAGGCCGCGAGCGCGTCGCGCATATGCTTCGACGTCGGCTCGACATGGATGAGCTTCGCCTCCGGTAGACGGACGTCGAGAATCTCCGCCGAGCGGTTGAGGTATCGCGGGTCGAACCCGGCCTGCCGCACGTTGTAGAGGCCGAACAACTCGACGACGTCGTCCTCGACCTCGGACATGATGATCCGCCCGCCTTCGTGGTGGACGTGGTGCGGGGCGTCGAGCCGCACGGAGTAGATGCGGCAGTCCACGTCGAGCATCCCGTCCGGCGCCCTCGAGGCCCACGCGACGACGGTCGTGTCGTACGTGTGCGAGCCGTCGATGCCGAGCGAGACGCGGCGCGGCGGCCGCTCGCCCGCGGGCACGCCCTCGCCCGTCTGCCGGTCGCGCCAGTCCTCGAGGCTGATGTACGAGGAGCGCCTCGAGGCCGTCACGCACGCGTGGAGCTGCAGGAAGTCGGCATCCTCGAGCTCCGGGTTCGCCTGCTGGCGGCCGAGGTACTCCTCCGTGATCCACGACGCCGGGTTCGCCTTCTTCACCTCGCGCACCGGCGCGCGCCGCGACCGGATCGGCGCCGAGAACCGGTAGACGAGCGTTCGCGCTTCGTGATTCCGGCTGATCGTGAGCGCGTCGTGAGGCCGCTCGACGTCGTCGCACGCTTCGTTCGCATCGACGATCCGGCCGAGCACCGACGCCTCCCGCTCCTCCGCGTCGGCCTCCGTGGTGATGGCGAACGACTGCGCCTGACGCCGGGCGCCGCCGCCGGTCGTGAGGCCCGCCCACGCCTTGCGGAGCGTCGGCGTCGTCCACTGAGCGAGCTCGTCGGCCACGACGAGCGACGGGTTGTAGCCGTGAATCGTTTTCGGGTTCGACGACATGCGGTAGATGGTCGCGCCGCCGTCGGCGCGGGCAATCTCGCCGACGTAGTCGCGGAGGTGAAACCCGTCGTCGAGGTACGGGGAGGCCCGCACGAAGTCTGCGGCGTAGCCGAACATGCGGTCGGCCTGCTTGTCCGACGCCGCGGCGAGGAGAATCTCCGGCGACCCGTCCTCAGTGTCGGCCCGGTAGAGCGCGAAGGCCGCGAGGAGGACCGACTTCCCGTTCTTCCGGGGGAGGATGAGGAGGACGCTCGTCCAGTACGGCGAGCCGTCGGCGTTGACGGCGAGTGCTTCGTACAGGAACTCGAGCTGAAACGGCTCGAGCTCGAGCGGGAGCCCGGCGAACTGGTCGATCGTCTGCACGCAATACGTCTCGCACCACCACGCGAAGTGATCGCCCCGCGTGCCCGCGGCGTACTCGAGCGAGCGATCCGGGACGTGGAGGCCCGAGGGCGTCTGCGTGAACGTCATGCGCGCCCCGCCGCGAGAGCGTCGAAGAACGCCACGCCCGCCGGGTCGCGCTCGCGCTGATCGTCGAGCCACGGGGTATA
>JBFWKS010000424.1:0-3060 GCA_050252545.1 Solirubrobacteraceae bacterium | reverse complement strand
GCGTCCGGCGAGACCGCCCGCACCCTCGGACCCGGCGGCGGTGTCGTCGTCGCGTCGCGCTACCGCACCGATCCGCCCGTCTGGTTCGTGACCGGCAGCGACGACGCCGGCGTCGCACGGGCCGCCGGTGCACTGGACGAGACGACGCTGGCCCACAAGCTCGCCGTCGCCGTCGACGGCGGCGAGATCGTGCCGTTGCCGGTCGCCGGCGGGCGCTGAGCGGTCCGGTGCCTCCGACCTCGGTGGCTCGGCGCGGCGCGGCGTAGGCGTCGTGGCGGTGACGGATGCGGCAGCCCGGTGCGCGGTCTGCCGGTGCCGCTCAGCGCAGCTTGCGCCAAGGCTGACGCTCGACGTCCAGACGGACGATCTCGCAGCCCTGCACGTCCGGCAGCGTGTCGATCGCGCAGCGGTGGCGTCCGTCGCTGGCCAGGCGCCGGACCACGACGATCGACGCGTCGTCGAGCCGGGCGACGGCCGACAGCGAGGAGCCGTAGCGCTCGGTCTGTGCGCTGGTGAACCCGCTGCGCAACGACCAGCCGCGACCGGAGCGCAGCGAACGCCGCTCCAGCGTCGAACGGCCTCCGCCACCGCTGCGGGTCTGGGGGACGATGACATCCGTGGCTCCGAGGGTCGGCCGGCCGAGCGCACTGACCGTACGTGCGGTGGTGCGGACGGTGACCACGGTCCTGGGACGCGGCTTCCTCCCGTCGGACGCGAGCATCAGTCGGGAGCGGTCGCCCGGACGCAGCGTGCGCCAGACGAACGCGACGCGGCCGTCGCGCAGGTCGATCGACTCCGGGCGCGACGTGCGGGCGCGCACCGACCGGCCCCGCCGGCGCTCGCTCCGCGGACCGAAGATCGTCGGCCGGCCAGCGGCGGTCGCGCCGTCCAGATCCGCGACCACGATCCCCTGACGGGCGGGCGATCCGGCCTTCGTCGGCCGCGCGAACGCGATCCGCGAACCCCACACCGACGGCAGGCGCTCGTCGACACCGGGCCGCGCGGCGACGGGGACCGGTCGGTCGTCCTGGCCGGTCTGCGGGTCGATCCGGCGGATGTCGCACTCGCGCACACCGGACGCCGCGCGTGCGCAGGCGCGGTACACGACGAGTGGCTGCCCATCCGGGCCCGGACCGATCGACGCGTCGATCGGCTTGGACTGCGCGTCCACCGGGAGCGCTGCGGCGGTCCCGTCGGGTCGGCGGACGACGAGCCGGTAACGGTCGTCGTCGCCGCGGCGACTCCAGAGCAGCCAGCCGTCGCTGCCGTCCAGCGGCGAGTCGTTCGGCTCGACCGAGAGCTTGACCGGATCCTTCAGGGCGGCGTCGGCCGTGGCCGGACCGGTGATCAGCCCGGTCGCGACCGCGGCGATCACGGCGACCGGCACCCGTCGGGGACGGGGCAGCGCACGCGGGGACGGACCGGGAGCGACGAGGACGGGCACGTCTACTTCAACGCACGAGAGGGGCAGGAGTTCCGGTCGACGGACGACCGGGGCTTCAGCGCCCGGGGTCGTAGGCGGCGTCCTTCTCGTGCTCGCGGAAGAACCGGACCATCGGCCCGACGTACTCGCTCACCGGCGGGCACCGTACGCCGTGGGCGCCCAGCAGCTCGGTCGCGCGGCGGGTGTCGTAGACGACGTGGTGGTCGAGGTACGTGAGCGACTCCAGCGGGATCCGGCCGAAGAACACCGAGATCGGACGGACCTTCAGCAGCGGCTCCACCACCCGCAGCGGCAGGGTGACGGGGAACCGGCTGCCGCCGTACTCCTCCGTCAGCATGCGGTACAGCTCGCCCGCGGGGATCGGCGACGGATCGACGAGGTGCAGCGTCTCGCCCGCGAACTCCGGGTACGACGCGCCGGTGACGATCGCGTCGACGATGAAGTCGACCGGCACGATGTTCATCGGCGCGGTCATCAGCCCGGGGACGATCCCCAGCGGCAGATGGCGGCGGGCGGTCGCCGCGATCGCGCGCAGCAGGTAGTAGGGACCGTCGAACTTCTGGGTCTCGCCGGTCCGTGAGTCGCCGACGACGATCCCCGGGCGGTAGATCGTCGTGGGTACGTCCACCATCGCGTCGCGGACGATGACCTCGGCGGCGTACTTCGTGGACTCGTAGTGGTTCTTGAACTCCTGGCCGGCGTCGAGGTCGGACTCCTTCACCCGCCCGCCGCGCAGCCCGCCGACGTAGGCGGTCGACACGTAGTGGTGGCGCTCCAGCCGTGGCGCGGCCCGACAGAAGTCGACGATGTGCCGGGTGCCGGCGACGTTGACCCGCTCGGCGATGGCCTGCGGCACCGCCAGGTCGTAGATCGCCGCCAGGTGGTGCACGGCGACGACATCGGCCAGCAGCCGCTCGTACACGGCGTCGTCCAACCCCAGCCGCGGGTCGGTGATGTCGCCCGGCTGGATCTGCACGCGGTCGCCGACGCCGAGCCCCGCCGCGGCCTCGCGGGCCCGGTCGACCATCCGCTCCTCGACGAGCGCGACGATGGTGGCGGCCGGATCGGCGTCGAGCAGACGCGGGATCAAACGAGCGCCGATGAACCCCGGAAAGCCGGTGAAGAGGATGGTGCGGTCGGCCATGGGGGAGGATCCTACGCATCAGTAGGGCAGCGGGGTCCGCTAATCGACCAGCCGCCGCTCGGTCGCCCACCGCGTCAGCTCGTGGCGGTTGGAGAGCTGGAGCTTGCGCAGAACGGCGGAGACGTGATGCTCGACGGTCTTGGGGCTGATCGTCAGCCGCCGCGCGATCTCCTTGTACATGTAGCCGCGGGCGATGAGGCGCAGCACCTCGCGCTCGCGGTCGGTCAGCTGGTCGAGCTCCGGATCGACCTGGGCGGTGACGGTCGCATCCAGCCGTCCGGCGAACGCGTCGAGCACGAACCCGGCCAGGCGGGGCGAGAACACCGCGTCGCCGGCATGCACGCGGACGATCGCCGCGGCCAGCTCGTCGCCGGAGATCGTCTTGGTCACGTACCCGCGGGCGCCGGCGCGGATCAGGCGGATGACGTCGTCGGACTCGTCCGACACCGATAGGGCCAGGAACAGATCGGAA
>JBFWKS010000423.1:0-3078 GCA_050252545.1 Solirubrobacteraceae bacterium | reverse complement strand
ACGTGCTCGTGATCGCCGAGCGCGGTGCGCGGGCCGGCCGCTGGCGCCTGCGGCGCAAGGCGCGGTTCGTCGACCCGGCCGGCGCGCCCGAGGACGTCGTCCTGCAGCTGGCGTCCTACGTCGAGGCGACCGCCCCGGTGGGGGACATCGGCGTGGCCCGGAGCCGGCTCACGCAGATCGCCGAGTCGGACGAGCAGCAGGCTCACTGGGTGCAGGAGGGCCTGTCGCTCATCAATCGGGCGATCCGCGCCCACCGCGCGGGCTCGCGTGATCCGTACGTCGTCGAGGTCGCCCGGCGCGACGCCCGCCACGTGCGGATCGGGTACGGGACGACCGACGAGGTGCGCGACGGACGGTTCACCGAGGCGGTCGACGTCCCCCCGCCACCGGGCACGCGGGCGCCGCGCTCGACGATGCTCGCGCCGTCGGAGGCCGTCGCCGACGCGCTCACGGGCCGGCTCGACGTCCTGGAGTGCGAGGACCTGCTGCTGC
The DNA here is from genome assembly GCA_050252545.1 of Solirubrobacteraceae bacterium. Classification (GTDB taxonomy): domain Bacteria; phylum Actinomycetota; class Thermoleophilia; order Solirubrobacterales; family Solirubrobacteraceae; genus Patulibacter. Next base: position 2,586 of record JBFWKS010000423.1, on the reverse strand, counting down.
GGGCATACCTCGACCTGGACCACGGTCGGACCCGCGCGGCGGCCCACCAGGTCGGTGCCGCCCTCGCGCTCGTCGTCGCGGAGACGGCCCCCGAGGGGGACGCCGCCCAGCGGCTCGCCGATGCGCGGGCGACGGTGGGCGAGCTGCTCACCGCCGTCGCCTCCCGCGGACTCGACGAGGACGAGGTCGACGCGCTCGTCGGCGCGATCGACGCCGGCGTCCGTGTGCTGGAGCGCCGGCGCTCCGATCGGGAGGCGCTCAGCCCAGATCGCTGAGGACCATGTCGTAGGCGCGCGCCTCGCGCTTCTGCGACAGGTCGATGTGGATGTGCTTGACCTCGGTGTACTCGTTGAGCGCATCGGGCCCGAGCTCGCGACCGAGGCCGCTCTGCTTGTACCCGCCGAAGGGGAGCTCCGGCGTCACCATGTGGACGTCGTTGACCCACACCGTGCCGGCCTGCAGCTTGGCGGCGACCTCGAGCGCCGACTCGTAGTCGCCGCTCCAGGCGGCGGCCGAGAGCCCGTAGATCGAGTCGTTGGCGATCGCGACGCCCTCGTCCGGATCGCCGGAGTACTTGATGACGCAGAGGACCGGCCCGAAGATCTCCTCGCGGGCGATCCGCATGTCGTTGGTGACGTCGGTGAACACCGTCGGCTCGATCCAGAACCCCTTCTGGAACTCCTCGCCCTCCGGCACGCCGCCGCCGACGGCGACGGTGGCGCCCTCGTCGCGACCGATCTGCAGGTAGCTGAGGATCCGCTCGTGCTGCTCGCCCGAGACGACCGGGCCGAGGTCGGTGTCGAAGTCGGCCGGATCGCCGAGCCTGATCGTCTTGGCCCGCGCGACGATCTTCTCGACGAGCTCGTCGTGGATCGACTCGGGGACGATCAGGCGCGTGATCGACTCGCACATCTGGCCGCTGTAGAGGCAGCAGCCGAACAGCGCGGCGTCGGCGACGGTGTCCAGCGGCGCGTCCTCGAGGACGACCGCGGCGCCCTTGCCGCCGAGCTCGAGCGAGACCTTCTTGACCGTCTGCGACGCGAGCTTCATGATCTCGCGGCCGACGGCCGTCGACCCGGTGAAGGCGACCTTGCCGACGTCGGGGTGCGACGCCAGGCGGGCGCCGACGTCCTCGCCGTCGCCGGTGATGACGTTGAGCACGCCGGCGGGCAGCCCGGCCTCGTGCGCGATCCGCGCGAAGGCCAGCGTCGACAGCGGGGTCTTCTCGTCGGTCTTGATGACGACGGTGTTGCCGGCGGCGAGCGCCGGGCCGATCTTCCAGAGGCTCAGGACGAGCGGGAAGTTCCACGGCAGGATCCCGGCGCAGACGCCGATCGGCTCGCGCCGGATGACGTTCTGCGACAGCGTCGGGTACGGCGCGGTGTCGATGCCGCGCTGCGGCTCGAACCTGGCCGCCTGCTCGGCGAAGTACGTCAGGTGCGGCGCGGCCAGGCCGATGTGGAACCCGCCGGCCTGGCGGACGGTCGCGCCGTTGGCGGCGATCTCCAGCTCGATCAGCTCGTCGAGGTTCTCCGACACGCCCTCGGCGATGCGGTGCATGACGGCGGCGCGCTCGTCGCCGCCCAGCGCCGACCAGCTGCCGCTCTCGAACGCCTTCTTGGCGGCCGCCACGGCGTCGTCGGCATCCTCGATCGTGCCCTTGGCGACCGTGGCGACGAGCTCCTCGTTCGCCGGGTTGCGGATCTCGTAGGCGTCGGCGGTGTCCCGCCACTCGCCGCCGATGAAGATCTGATGGTGCTGCACGCCTACGGTGGCCATCGCCGCTCTCCTCTGAAGTCCGTCCGGAGGGTCGGGCATGGGTGCCGACCCGCGTCGGATCAGTGTCGCCCGCGCGCGAAGCGGCGACGTCCCACCGGAGGGAGGTTGTCGCCCTCCGTTCGGGGCGCAGGCGACGCTAGGCGACCTTCTCGCCCCAGGCCACGGGGCCCGCGACGATCGTGTGGCTGCCGAGCGGACGGCCGAGGATGTCCTGCACCATCCGCGCGGCGGCGATCAGGGCGTCGAGCGACACCCCGGTGTCGACGCCCATCTCGTGCAACATCGAGATCAGGTCCTCCGAAGCGATGTTGCCGGTGGCCCCCTTGGGCACCGGGCAGCCACCGAGCTCGCCGAAGCTCGACTCGAAGCTCGTCACGCCCGCTTCGAGCGCCGCGAGGACGTTGGCCAGGCCCTGCCCGCGCGTGTTGTGGAAGTGCGCGGTCAGCTCGACGTCGGGGAACCGCTGCAGCGCCTCGGTGAAGTACTCGCGGACCTGCCGCGGGTTGGCCATCCCGGTCGTGTCACCGAAGCCGATCTCCTGGGCGCCGGCGGCGACGAGCCGGTCGAGGATCCCGAAGATCCGCTCGCGCGGGACCTCGCCCTCGTAGGGGCATCCGAAGGCCACCGAGACCGTGGCCGCGCAGCGCAGCCCGGCCTCACGGACCCGCGGGATCAACGCCTCGAGCCCGGTGAGCGACTCCTCGATCGAGCGGTTGATGTTCGCGCGGTTGTGGGACTCGCTGCCGCAGAGGAACACACCGACGCCGTGGAAGCGGTCGCGGACCTCGAGCGCCCGCTCGAACCCGC
>JBFWKS010000422.1:0-3085 GCA_050252545.1 Solirubrobacteraceae bacterium | reverse complement strand
CGCGGCGCCAAGCTCCGGGGACCCGGCCGGCGATGGCGGTTCGAAAACGCCTGGCGATGCCGAACCGCGATTTCGCTGTTTCGCGGGGCCGCTCGTCATTGCGGCGGACCCCGGAGAACGAGAAAACCCCCGTCACCGACGGGGGTTTCGTATTCAGGCTCCGGGGGCGGGACTCGAACCCGCAACCCTTCGATTAACAGTCGAATGCTCTGCCATTGAGCTACCCCGGAACGACCGGGGGGATGGTACGCGAATCGGGCTCGGCTCGCGCGGCGAGCGCCTCGATCAGCGGAGCGGCTCGCTCGACCGCGTCACCGGCGGCGATCCAGGTCGCGATCTCGGCAGCGCGACGTCGCGGCTCCGGGTCCTCGAGCAGGCGCATCACGGCGGCCCGGACGACACGCGGCCCGGCGAGCCGTCGCGGCAGGCGCACACCGACCCCGGCCCACGCCACGCGGGCGGCGTTCTCGTACATGTCACCCGCGGCCGGGATCGCCACCATCGGCCGGCCCGCGGCCAGCGCCCGCAGGAGCGTGCCGTGGCCGGCGTGCCCGACGACGACGTCCGCCAACGGCATGGTCTGCCCGTAGGACACCCACGGCACGACCCGTGCGTTGTCGGGCGGGTCCAGCGGGCCGATCCGCGCCGTGGCCTCGGCCGTGGTGCGGTTGGTCGCGGCCAGCACGCGCACCGGCGCGTCGGCCAGGCCGCGCAGCGCCGCCCGCAGCAGCGTCCCGTCCGGGTCCTGCGACGTCGACGGCGCGACGAGCACGAGCGGATCGTCACCGGGTGGCGGCTCGACGGGCTCGGCCGGCGGCTCCCACACCAGCGGCCCGACGAGATGCGTGCCCGGCAGCGGCCGCTCCCGCGGGTACTCCAGGTGCGGCACCGACGCCACCAGCGTCAGGCTCCGGCTCAGGCCACCGTGGTCGTGCTCGACCGGGGGCAGGTCGAGCACCGCCCGTGCGGCGTTCAGGTCGCGGCGGCCCCGATCCAGGGCCCGGGCGGTCAGGCCGCTGATGCCTCCGACGAACGCCCGTCCGATCGGGGTGCGGGGCGGGCGCATACCGGACGCGAACGGTGCCCAGCCGGGCTCGACGCGTGGATCGAGGTGGGGGATGAGCGTCGCGACCGGCACGCCGCACGCCTCGGCCGCCAGTGCGGGGGCGAGGGTGAGGACGTCGTGGACGACCGCGTGCGGTCGCACCTCGCGGACGAGCGGCACGGTGTCGACCGCCGCGCGTCGTACGGCGGCGTACGGGTCGAGCGGCGCGCCGCCGGGCTGCCAGAACGCCGGGTACTCGGGGGCGGGGCTGAACCGCATCCCCGACGCCTCCACGTCCGCACGCCACCGCTCCCACGTCTGGATCCAGACATCGTGGCCACGCGCGACGAGCCCCCGGCCGAGGGCGAGGATGGGGAACGCGTGACCGGGATCGCCGAACGCCGCCAGCAGCAGGCGGCGTCGGCGGGCAGCCGGGATCGACGCGAACGGGGCCGTCAAGGGCGATCCCGCCGGCTCAGACGTCGGCCATCGCGGCGGCGAGCTCGCGCAGCTGCGTGATCCGGTCGGTCTTCGTCACCGCGGCCGGGGTCGCGATGATCGTGTCGACCCCGGCATCGCGGTGGGCACGGAGCCGCTCGGTGACGTGCTCCCGCGATCCGAACAGGTTGACCGCGTCGAGGACCTCGGGCGACACGGCGGCCATCGCCTCGAGCTTCTTGCCGTCGAGGAACAGGTCCTGCACCTCGCGTGCGTTGTCGCCGAACCCGTAGCGGGTGACGGCGGCGTTGTAGAAGTTCTTCTCGCGCGAGCCCATGCCACCGATGTACAGCGCCGCGGCGCCGCGCATCATGCCCTCGGCCGCTCCACCGGGATCCTCGCCGATGTGGAACGTGGTGCTGGGGCAGACCTTGACGTCGTCGCGGCTGCGGCCGGCCCTCTCGATTCCGCGGTGCAGCGACTCGAGCGCGATCCCGGCGTGCTCGGGGCTGAACATCATCGGCAGGACGCCGTCGGCGATCTCACCGACGAGCTCGGTGTTCTTCGGACCGATCGCGGCGATGTAGATCGGGATGCGCTCCTGAACCGGCGCGATCGTGAGCTTGAGCGCCTTTCCCGGACCGTCCGGGAGCGGCAGCTCGAGCGTCTGGCCGTGGAACTCGACCCGCTCGCGCGACAGCGCCTGGCGCACGACGGCCACGTACTCGCGCGTGCGCTGCAGCTGGCGGCCGAACCGCTGGCCGTGCCAGCCTTCCGCGACCTGGGGACCGGACGTGCCGAGACCGAGGATGAACCGGCCGTCGGACAGGTTGTCGAGCGTGGCGGCGGTCATCGCGGTCATCGCGGGGGTGCGCCCGGGGATCTGGAAGATGCCCGAGCCGATCCGGATCGTCGACGTCTGCCCGGCGAAGTAGCCGAGGATCGTCGCCGCGTCGGACCCGTAGGCCTCCGCCGCCCACACCGAGTCGTACCCGAGGCGCTCGGCCTCCTGCACGATCTCCAGCTGGTCCTCGCGCGTGAGGCCGAGACCCCAGTAGCCGATCTGGATGCCGAGCTTCATCTGCAATCTCCCGTTCAGCGGCAGGTCGGTCGTTGTCACCGGCGACGGAAGGGCCTACCGTCGGCGGTGCCGCCTGGCGCACTCTACGTGCGCCGACGGACCGCCAGCGGTCCGTCACGCACGACGACCTCGTGCCCCACCACCGAACCGACCCGCACCGGAGCCATGACCCGTCGAACCGCCGCCATCGATGAACTGCGCCACACCGTGGGCTGCCTGCCGCGTCACACGGCCGTGGCGATGCTCCAGGCGATCCGCAACGAGCGGATCATCGTCGGTGCGTACACCGACGGCGCGGGCGGGATGTGCCCGATGCTCGGCGCGCACCGCTACGGCGGCCGCACGAGCTTCATCGCCTTCGCCAAGAGCTGGGATCGGTTCACGTCCGCACCGGGCCGCGGCCGTTGTCGCGAGGCCACCCGTCGTGAGTTGCGCGTCCTCGACCGCTTCCTCGCGCAGGCCATCCAGGCGACCGACGAGCGTGACGTGACCGATCTCGATCCTGCGGCCGTGTCCTCGTC
>JBFWKS010000421.1:0-3089 GCA_050252545.1 Solirubrobacteraceae bacterium | reverse complement strand
CGAAGATGGGCGAACTGGGGTGGATGGGCATCCCGTTCCCGGAGGAGGTCGGCGGGTCGGGCGGCACGACGCTGCAGTATGCCGTCGCCGTCGAGGAGCTCACCCGGATCGACTCCTCGGTGGCGATCACGATGTGCGCGCACACGTCGCTCGGCACCCAGCCGGTGTGGCTGTTCGGCGACGACGCACAGAAGGCCGAGCTGTTGCCCGACCTGTGCGCGGGCCGCAAGCTCGGCGCGTTCGGGCTGACCGAGCCCGAGGCCGGCTCGGACGCGGGCAACGTCAAGACCCGCGCGACGCTCGACGGTGGCACCTGGACGATCGACGGGGCCAAGCAGTTCATCACCAACGCCGGGACCGACATCAGCGGCCACGTCGCGATCACCGCCGTCACCGGGGAGTTCACGGACGCCAAGGGCCGGACGCGCCCGGAGATCTCGAACCTCATCGTCCCCAACGGCGCCCCCGGCTACGAGCCCGGCGAGCCGTACCGCAAGATGGGCTGGAACGCGTCGGACACGCGGCCGCTGAGCTTCTCGGGCGTCGAGGTGCCGGAGGAGAGCCTGCTCGGCCCGCGCGGCCACGGGTTCAAGCAGTTCATGCAGATCCTCGACGGCGGACGGATCGGCGTCGCGGCGATGGGCCTGGGCCTGGCGCAGGGCGCGCTGGACGAGGCGGCGGCCTATGCGAAGACGCGCAACGCGTTCGGGGGCCCGATCGCGCGGTTCGGGCAGATCCAGGCCAAGATCGCCGACATGGCGACGGAGATCGAGGCGGCGCGCCTGCTGGTCTACCGCGCCGCGGCGCTGAAGGACGCCGGGCGCGACTTCTCGCTGACCGCCGCCCAGGCCAAGCTCAAGACCGGGCGCCTGGCGGTCAAGGCGTCCGAGGAGGCGGTCCAGATCCACGGGGGCTACGGCTACATCGAGGAGTACCCCGTCTGTCGGTTCTACCGCGACGCCAAGATCCTCACCATCGGCGAGGGGACCGACGAGGTCCAGCAGATGGTCATCTCGCGCGCCCTGCTCGGCTGACCGTGCGCCCCGACCGCCCCGATACCCGGATCGAGCCCGACCGTGCCTGACCGCGTCCTCATCGCCAACCGCGGCGAGATCGCGGTCCGGATCGCCGCCACGCTGCGCCGGCTCGGCGTCGAGTCGGTCGCCGTCCACGCCCCGCAGGACGCCACCGCCCCGCACGTGGCGGCCTGCGACCACGCGGTCGCGCTGCCCGCCGACGAGCAACGCTCGCCCTACCTCGACGTCGACCGGTTGGTGGCGATCGCCCGCGAGCGGGGCTGCGACGCCGTCCACCCCGGCTACGGGTTCCTCGCCGAGCGGGCCGACGCCGCCCGGGCGTTCGTCGACGCCGGGATCGCCTGGATCGGGCCGACCCCCGACGCGATCGACCTGCTCGGCGACAAGATCGCGTCCAAGCGCACCGCGGCCGACGCCGACGTGCCGGTCGTCCCCGGATTGCAGGGCGACGACGTCACCGTCGAGCAGGTCCGGGCGTTCGCCGACGACGCCGGGTTGCCGCTGCTGCTCAAGGCGTCGGCCGGCGGCGGGGGCAAGGGCATGCGCCGCGTCGACGCCCCGGCCGACCTGGACGGCGCGGTCGGCGCCGCCCGCCGCGAGGCGCAGGCCGCCTTCGGCCGGGCCGAGCTGCTCGTCGAGCGCCTCGTCGAGCCGGCGCGCCACATCGAGGTGCAGATCGCCGCCGACCACCACGGCGCGGTCGTGGCGATCGGTGAGCGTGAGTGCAGCCTCCAACGCCGTCACCAGAAGCTCGTCGAGGAGTCGCCGGCGCCGGGGCTCGGAGACGTGCTGCGCACACGCCTGCACGACGCCGCGGTACGGCTCGCGACCGCTGCCGGGTACCGCAACCTCGGCACCGTCGAATTCCTCGTCGGGGTGCCCGACGCCCGCCCCGGTTCGGCGTGCGACGACGACGCGACCGAGCTCTTCTTCCTGGAGATGAATGCCCGGCTCCAGGTCGAGCACCCGGTCACGGAGCTCGTCCACGGCCTGGACCTCGTCGAGCTGCAGCTGCGGATCACCGACGGCGAGCCGCTGGCCGACGCGATCGCCCGGTCCCGGACGGGCGGTCCCGGCGGTGGCGACTCGCGGGCGGTCGTATCCGGGGCGTCGACGCCGGACGGGTCCGCCGGCTCGACGTCGCCCGACGCGCCCGACGCGCCCGAAGCGCCCGTCGCGGGGCCGCGACCGCAGGGCCACGCGATCGAGGCTCGGATCTGCGCGGAGCGGATCGGCGACGGCGGGGGAGGCCCGGTGTTCCTGCCGGCGACCGGCCCGGTGATCGCCTACGCCGAGCCGCAGGGGGTCGGGATCCGGGTCGACTCGGGCATCGCGGCCGGCGGCGACGTCACCACGGCGTTCGACCCGATGTTGCTCAAGGTCGTCGCGTACGGCCGCGACCGCGAGCAGGCCCGCGAGCGCCTGGCGCGGGCGCTGGACGAGCTGACCGTCCTGGGCGTGCAGACCAACGCGGCCTTCCTGCGCCGGCTCATCGATCGGCCCGAGGTGCGAGCCGGCGCCCAGACGACGACGCTCGTCGAGGCGCTGCTGGCCGATCCCGACGAGGCGGCCGGGCTGGCCCGCACCCCTGATGCGGCGGGGGACGCGGCGCTCCGGGCCCTCGCGGCGTGGCGCCGGCACGAGCAGGCGGTGCGGGCCGGCGACGGTCGCGCGACGGCGTTCGATCGCCCTGACGGCTGGCGGATCGGCGGCTCTGCGCGTACGCGACTGCGACTGCTGGATCCCGACGGGGCCGGGATCACCGTCGACGTTCGACCGCGGGAGCCCGGCCGCGCCGAGGTCGCGGTCGGCGAAGCCGCCGCGACCGCGGTCACCGTCACCGGCACCGCCGGGAGCGACGGCGTGGCCCGGATCGAGGTCGACGACGATGGCCGTGCCGCGCGCTGGACCGTCGCCCGCGACGGCGAGTGGTGGTGGATCCACGGCCCGGACGGCACGTGGTCGCGGCGCGACGCGCCCGAGACGACCGCCGCTGCAGCGCACGGGTCGGGCAGCCTCGAGGCCCCGCTGCCCGGCGTCGTCATCGCCGTC
>JBFWKS010000420.1:0-3109 GCA_050252545.1 Solirubrobacteraceae bacterium | reverse complement strand
ATCCTCGTCCCGGGACTCGGAGGGGACGTCGACCAGGCGCAGGGTCAGGTCGGCGAGGCGATCGTCGAGCGCGGCGGGCACCCGGTCGACCCTACCGCCCCACGAATCGTCGAACGGACCCCGGAGGCTCGAACCCGGACCTTCACCGATAGGGGTGGCGGGTCGGCGGTCGTCAGGCGTACAGTGGACAGCAGTGAGTCGACGCAACCAGGCCCCGCAGACCGTCCATCCCCACGAGCTCGAGCGCGAGCGGGCCGGGGGCACCGAGGACCAGCGGGCGCTCATCGTCGGGGTGCTGCCCGACGGTGAGGACCTGACCGAGCTGCGCGAGCTGCTGCGCACGGCCGGGGTCGACGTCCTGGAGCAGATCGTCCAGCACCGCGACGACCCGCACCCCAACACGTACGTGGGAGAGGGAAAGCTCGACGAGATCATGCGGCGTGCCCGTGACGTCGGCGCCACGATCGTCGTCACCGACGACGAGCTGTCCCCTCGCCAGGAGCGCAACCTCGAGAGCCGTCTGGGCCTCCCGGTGCTCGACCGCACCGCCCTGATCCTCGACATCTTCGCCACCCATGCCCACAGCGCCGAGGGCAAGCTCCAGGTCGAGCTCGCGCAGCTGCAGTACAACCTCGCGCGGATGCGCGGCCTGTGGAGCCACCTCGACCGGCTCGGCGTCGGCGGCGTCGGCACCCGTGGACCGGGCGAGACGCAGATCGAGACGGACCGGCGACTCGCCCGTGACCGGATCACCAAGCTCCGCCGGCGCCTCGACGCGGTCAAGGGCAACCGGGCCACGATGCGATCGGAGCGCGACCGCTCCCAGCACGTCCCCAACATCGCGATCGCCGGCTACACCAACGCCGGCAAGTCCACGCTGCTCAACGCCATGACCGGGGCCGAGGTCGGGGTCCAGAACCGGCTCTTCCACACGCTCGATCCGACGACGCGGACGCTGCGGTGGAACGGGCGCAACTACCTGCTGACCGACACCGTCGGGTTCATCCGCAAGCTGCCGCACCACCTGGTCGAGGCGTTCGGGGCGACCCTCGAGGAGACGGTCCTGGCGGACCTCGTCCTGCACGTCGTCGACGCCAGTCAGGACGACGCGCGGCTGCGCGAGGTGATGGAGGCCGTCGACGACGTGCTCGACGAGCTCAACGAGGAACGCCCTCCGGCCCAGCGCGCCCGGCGCATCGTCGTGCTCAACAAGGTCGACCGGCTCGACCCGGATCGGCGGTCGGATCTGCAGGCGCGGTTCCCCGACGCGGTCTTTGTGTCGGCCGCCCACCGGGAGGGACTCGACGACCTGGGCACGCGGATCGAGACCGAGTTCGAGGCGCTGCTGCGTCCGTCCGAGCTGCTGGTGCCGTACGCGGACGGCCACGTGCTGTCGGAGCTGCACCGCATCGCCGGGGACCTGGAGCAGGAGCACCGGAGCGACGGGGTGCACGTGCGGGCGCGGCTGCCCCGCACGATCGTCGGCCGCTATGACGCCTACCGGCTCGTTCCCGCCGGCCGCGACGACTGAGCGTCCGTCCGCACCGCGGGACGCCCCGGCTGCCGCGCCGTGCCTGCGATCCTGCGGGCGTGAGCGGCACCGACATCCCGACCACCCTCGCGTTCCGGCGGTTGAGGCCCGATGCGGTCCTGCCCGTCCGCCAGCACCCAGGGGACGCGGGTCTCGACCTGTGCTGCGTCGAGCGGGTCCGGCTGGCGCCGGGCGCCCGGGCGCTGGTTCCCACCGGTCTGGCCGTCGCCATCCCCGCGGGCCACGCCGGGTTCGTCACGCCACGCTCGGGCCTCGCGGTGCGCCATGGGATCTCGATGGTGAACGCGCCCGGCATCGTCGATGCCGGCTACCGCGGTGAGCTGCGGGTGCTGCTGCACAACACCGACCTGCAGGAGGAGTTCGTCGCCGAGCCGGGCGAGCGGATCGCCCAGCTGCTGGTGGTCCCGGTCGCGCTGCCGGTCCCGGTCGAGGTCGACGAGCACGACGCCACCGACCGTGGCGACGCGGGGTTCGGGTCGACCGGGCGCTGATGACCCGACGCCGGCCGGCGCACGTGCCCACGAGCGCCTCCGTCGACGAGCCCGCGCCGGCCTGAATCCACCGATTCCGGGGTCGCCCGGCCATCGGTGGACTCACACTCAGTCGACGAGGCCGAACGCCTCCAGGTAGCCCTCGGCGGCCTGGGCCGGCGTCTCCTTGTCGAGCTCTACGCGGGCGTCGAGCTCACGCATCACGGGGCCGGTCAGTGGTCGGCTGACCCGGTCGATGACCCGCCGCACCCGGTCGCCGCCGACCCGCGCCAGGGCGTCGTCGCGGAAGAGCAGCGTCGAGTTGTACGGCGGGAACATCCCCCGGTCGTCCTCGAGCAGCACGATGTCGTCACGGGTGATCTGCGGGTCGGTGGTGAACACGATCGACGCGTCCGCCTGACCGGTCGTCAGCACCTGGTGGCGCAGCGAGATGTCGACCGGCACGAAGCGCTTCAGCTTCAGGCCGTACACGCCCTGCAGGCCCAGGAGGCAGTCCTCGCGCTGCCGGCACTCCGGAGACCCGAACAGGGTGATCTGGTCCTGCACGCGGGCCAGGTCGCTGATCTTCCGCAGGTTCAGCCGCTCGGCCGTCTTCGACAGCACGCCGACCTCGTTCGACGACGTGAACGGCGTGGGGTCCAACGGGGTGATGCCACGCCCACGGAACCCGTCCCGTACGCCCTCGAACGCCTTGGCCGGGTCCTTCGGGATCTCGGCCGCCTTGACGCCGAAGAACGACGTCAGCGCGGTGCCGGTGTACTCCGGGTACGCGTCGATCTGCTTCGTTTCCAGCGACTTCAGGGCGGTCTTCTCGTCACCCAGCCCGAACTCCCGCTCGACGTCGAACCCGTCGGCCTCCAGCGCCTGGGCGTAGATCTCGCCGAGGATCCGCTGCTCCGGGAAGTTCTTGGCGCCGATCGTCACCGACTCGCCACCGCACCCGGTGACGACGACCGCCGCGAGGGCCGCCGCGACGGCGAGGCACGTCAGCCGGGCGATCACGATGCCACCCCGCCCCGGCCGGCGACCATCGCCCGCAGCCGTCGGCCACGTGGCGTGCGACCGT
>JBFWKS010000419.1:0-3115 GCA_050252545.1 Solirubrobacteraceae bacterium | reverse complement strand
CCTTGCCGCCCTTGGAGTACGGGGCGAGCAGGTCGATGACCTTGATGCCCGTCTCGAACATCTCGGTCGTCGGCGTGAGGTCCTCGACCTTCGGCGCCGGACGGTGGATGCCCCAGCGCTCCTTGTCGGCCGGGATCTCCTCCTTGCCGTCGATCGTCTCGCCGAGCACGTTGAAGATGCGGCCGAGGGTGATCTCGCCGACCGGCACGCTGATCGGACCGCCGAGGTCACGCACCTCGACGCCGCGGCCGAGCCCGTCCGTGGAGTCCATCGCGACGGCGCGGACGCGTCCGTCTCCGAGGTGCTGCTGGACCTCGAGCACGAGACGGTTGCCCTCGGGCATCGTCGCCTCGATGGCGTTGTTGATCTGCGGCAGCGCGCCGGGGAAGGCGGCCTCGACGACGACGCCCTGGATCGACTCGATCCGCCCGACGTTGGTGGTCGCTTCGGTTGCGGTGCTCATCAGTTCCTCTTCTCGAGCGTGTTCGGGCGGTGCGGGGGGCGGTCGGGGGCGACCGGGGTGTTGGGGCGGACGGCGCGCATCAGTTCAGAGCCTCCGCACCGGCGACGACTTCCATGATCTCCTGGGTGATCTCCGCCTGGCGAGCGCGGTTCATGGCCAGCGTCAGCGTGTCGATCACCTCGGACGCGTTGTCGGACGCGCTGCGCATGGCGGTCATGCGAGCACCGTGCTCCGACGCTGCGGACTCCAGCAGGGCGCGCAGGAGCGACACCTGGACGAACTCGGGGACGAGCTCCGCGAGGATCTCGGCCGGGTCGGGCTCGTACTCGACGAGCGCCTTGTGCGCCGGGCCGTCGGTGGGCGCGGCGTCCTCGACGACCTCGTCCTCGCCGACGACGCTCGCGGCGGCCAGCGGCAGGAGCGTCTCGCGACGCACCTCCTGGACCAGCGGCGACACGTAGCCGTTGTAGATGATCTCGACGCGGTCGATCTGCCCGTCGACGAACGCGCCGACGAGGTCGTCGGCGATCCGCGACGCGTGGGTGACGTTCGGCGCGTCGGTGAATCCGGTGTAGGACTCGACGATCGGCTTGTTCCGGAACTGCAGCGACGACACGCCGCGACGCCCGGTGGAGTAGAAGGCGACCTCGCGCCCCTCCCGCTCGATCTCGGCGGCCCGCTCCAGGCCGGCGCGCAGGATCTGGGAGTTGAACGCTCCCGCCAGACCGCGGTCCGCGGTGACGAGCAGGATCGCCACGCGCCGCTCCTCGGCATGCGTCTGCAGCACGGGCAGCGACTGGATCTCACCGCTGCCGGCAGCGGCCGCCGCCTGTCGCGTCATCTTGCGCAGGGCGTCGGCGTACGGGCGCAGCTGGCGCGCCCGCTCCTCGGCCTTCCGCAGCCGGGCGGCGGAGACCATCTCCATCGCCCGGGTGATCTTGCCGATGTTCTGGACCGAAGCGATCCGGTTCTTGACGTCTCGCTGGGCCATGGCTCAGCTCCGAATCCTCGTGGACATCCGACCTCAGGCCGCCGCGGTCTGGGCCAGCGGCTCGCCGTCCTCGTCGAGGTCGTAGCCGAAGTCCTCCTCGGCGAACTTGGACACGAACGCCTTGACACCGGCGACGGTCTCGTCCGACCAGTCGCCCGAACGGATCTTGTCGCGCAGGGCGGTCGCCTCGCTGCGAGCGGTCTCGGTCAGGCGGACGTGGAACTCCTCGACGCGGTCGGCGGCGACCCGGTCGACGTAGCCGTTGGTGGCCGCGTAGATCTGGAGGACCTGGTCCTCGACCGGCACCGGCGAGCGCTCGGCCTGGTTGAGCGTCTTGACGAGCCGCTCGCCGCGGGCCAGCGTGCGGCGGGTGTCGGCGTCGAGGTCGGAGCCGAACTGCGCGAACGCCTCGAGATCGCGGAACTGCGACAGCTCGGTCTTGATCCGGCCGGCGACCTTCTTCATCGGCTTGGTCTGCGCCGAGCCGCCGACGCGGGACACCGAGATGCCGACGTTGATGGCCGGGCGGACGCCGGAGTAGAAGAGCTTCGGCTCGAGGAAGATCTGCCCGTCGGTGATAGAGATGACGTTCGTCGGGATGTAGGCGGACACGTCGCCGGCCTGCGTCTCGATGATCGGCAGCGCGGTCATCGAACCGCCGCCGAGGGCGTCGGACAGCTTGACCGCGCGCTCCAGGAGCCGCGAGTGCAGGTAGAACACGTCGCCCGGGTACGCCTCGCGGCCCGGGGGGCGGCGGAGGAGCAGCGACATCTGACGGTACGCGAACGCGTGCTTGGTGAGGTCGTCGTAGACCGCCAGGGTGTGTCCGCCGTTGTAGACGAAGTGCTCGGCCATCGCGGCACCGGCGTACGGGGCGATGTACTTGATCGGGGCGGCCTCGTCGGCGCCGGCCGCGACGATGATCGTCGAGTCCAGGGCGCCGTTCTCGGCCAGGACCTCGGCGAGGTTGACGACCGTGGCCATGCGCTGACCGATGGCGACGTAGACGCTGATGACTCCGGCGTCCTTGTTGTTGATGATCGTGTCGACCGCGATCGAGGTCTTGCCCGTCTGACGGTCGCCGATGATCAGCTCGCGCTGGCCGCGGCCGATCGGGATCATCGCGTCGATCGCCTTGATGCCGGTCTGCAGCGGCTCCTCGACCGGCTGGCGCTCGATGATGCCGGGCGCCTTGATCTCCAGCGGCCGCGTCTCCGTCGTCTCCAGCGGGCCCTTGCCGTCCAGCGGCACGCCGAGCGGCGAGACGATGCGTCCGAGCAGCGCGTCGCCGACCGGGATCTCCAGGAGCTTGCCGGTCCGCTTGACCGTGTCGCCCTCGGCGACCTTCTGCCAGTCACCGAACAGCACGGCACCGACGTTGTCGGCCTCGAGGTTCAGGGCGAGGCCGGTGACGCCGTGGGGCAGCTCGAGCTGCTCGAACGAGACGGCGCTGTCGAGGCCGTGGATGCGGGCGATGCCGTCGGCGACCGACAGCACGGTGCCGACCTCGTTGAGCTCGGCCTTGCCGGCGTCGAGGCCCTCGATGCGGCTCTTGAGGATGCTGGTGATATCGTCGGGCTTGATCTGCATGAGTGGCGGTGGTCCTTGGTGGGGCGGAATGGTGGGCGGGGGTGCCGGTGGGCGGGCGGTCAGCCGGCGGC
>JBFWKS010000418.1:0-3123 GCA_050252545.1 Solirubrobacteraceae bacterium | reverse complement strand
GACCGTGGTCTGCAGCAGGACGCTGATCGCGAGTGCGGCCGAGACGCCGCCGGCGAGGTGCTGTCCGAGCGCGCCGTTGATCGCGTCGAGCGTCGTTGCACCGACGGCGCCGATCAGGCCGGAGATCGGATCGTCATGGCTCGCGTCGGGGTCGATGCCGGACGCGGCATCCGCCGTCGCCGCGACGAGCCCGCCGCCCTCGGCGCCGATCTCGACCCGTCCACCCCGGACGGTGGTCCCGAGCAGCGTGACGGTGGTGACCTGCGTCGCGATCGCGATCGCCACCGCGCCGCCGACGATCGAGCCGTCCGCGTCGGCGTCCGCCGAGGCGTTGGCGGTCGTCGTCGCGGTGATCTCCACACCGAGACGTCCACCGGACGCGGGCCGCTCGGCGATGATCGTGGAGCCGGCGATCGTCGTGCCGGCGACCGCGACGACGACCGTCGCGGCGAGCGCCAGCGTCGACGACGTGGGCGGCTGGGCGACGCCGGCGGCGTCGGCGCGGGTCCTGATCGACAGCGACGCCCACTCCGCGGGGTCCGTGCCGGCGGCGACGTCGGAGGTCGCCTCGATCCGGGAGCCGATGATCACGGTCTGGGCGACGCCCGTCGCGACCGAGGGCGCGAGGGGAAGGACCGAGGAGACGACGTCGATGTCCACCGCCGACTCGATGACGATCGTGCCCGCCCTGAGCTGCGACCCGACGATGACCGTCAGCGCGACGCCGAGGTCGAGCGGCAGGCCGAGGTCGAGCGAGGCGGCGTCGAGGACGCTCGTGAGGATCCCGCGCGAGGTCGCGTTGAGGGTGATCGAGCCGTCGTCCGAGCCACCGACGGTGCTGAGCCTGGTCGTGAGGACGCCCAGGATCGGGTCGACGATCGGGCCGAGGAGGCCTCCGACCGCCCCGGCGACGCTCAGGAGCGGGTCGAGCGCGCGCAGCGGCGACAGCGGCCCGAGGTTGCCGAGTGCGGAGATCGAGGAGATCGTGCCGCTCGTCGTCCCCTCCGGGAGCCCGAGGACGGCGATCACCGACGCGTTGATCGTGACGTCGGCTCCGGGCAGCTCCAGGTTGCCGAGCACGCCGACGACGTCGAGGTCGACGCCCCCGGCGCCACCGGAGGCCGCGGCACCGGTCCCGGCACCGTTGATCGTCAGCGACCCCGTCGGCGGGGCGAAGATGATCGACTCGAGCGAGGCGTTCGTCCCGCCGACGACGATCAGCTGCTCCGGCAGGATCGTGAGCAGCTGGTTCAGCGCTGCACCGACGAACCCGAGCGGCGCGAGCAGCGCCGCCCGGTTGATGCCGGTCACGAGCATGACGTCGGGCAGGAAGGGGTTGCCGTCGACGGTCACGTCGACGACCGGTGCGAGCAGCGAGATCGGCTCGAGGTTCTCGTACGCGATCGTCTTGTCGCTCGTCCCGGCGTGCCCCCGGAGGTCGATCCCGCCGCGGTGGTCGACGATGCCGGCGGTCGTGTTCGACGAGCTCGTCGCGAAGCTCTCGTACGAGCCGCCCTCGATGACGAGCTGGTCGATCGCCTGGACGATGCCGTCGACGACCGCCGAGACCCCACCGTCGATGATGCCCGACACCGAGCCGGTCGCCCCGATGACGAACCGATCGGCGGAGTCCGCGCTGCCGACGAGCTTGCCGACGCCGGTGAACGTCAACGCCTCACCGGCCGCGTCGAAGGCGCCGCCGATCGCCTCGAGACCCGTGAGGAAGCCCCCGTTGACGCCGTCGATCGTCCACCGGGCGTCCGGGGCGTTCGGCCCGTGGAGCTCGGCGTCGCCGCGGCCGTGGAACAGGACCGCGACGGGGAGCCCGAGCAGACCATCCTCGAGGTCGACCTTGAGGATGCTGGAGATCGCGTTCTCGAGCGGCAGGATGCTGATCGAGGTGACCCCGGCGCCGATGACGGTCGAGTCGATGAGCTCGCCGACGCCGCCAAGTGCCGTGCCGATGAGGCTGACGTTCCCGTCGCCGTCGAAGCGCAGCGTGTGGCCGACGGAGCGGCCGACGCCGGTCAGATCGTCGAGGAACCCCGTCGCGAGCCGGAGCGTGTCGTTCACGGTCTCCCAGGCGCTCACGCGGAACCGGATCACGAGCTCCTGCAGGAACGCCTCGCTCCCGCCGAGGAGCTGCTGAACCAGGCCGGTGAGCTGGAGCGTGGCCTCGTACACCCCCTGGCTTCCGGGGTTGTGGACGGTGAGCCCCTTGGTGATGCCGAAGATCGCCTCGGTCAGGCTCCCGAGCGGGACCCCGCCGCCGGCCGTGGCACCGTCGAACTGCAACAGGCTCGCGCCGGGACCGACGATCGCCGCCTGGATGCCGGTCAGGCTCTGGGTGAGCAGGTCGAGCAGGCTGCCCAGCCCGAGCTGCAGCGTCTTCGCCGGACCACCGTAGGTGAACGACCCGAGGTCGAGGACCGAGCCGACGAGGTTGCCGACGGTCGACGTGAGGCCGAGGACCGCGCCCAACAGCGGCACCGGCTCTGCGCCGACCACGTCATAGCGGGGACCCGAGGTGAGCGTCTCGAGCACCGGGATGCCGTGGATCTGGCCGGGCTCCAGGTCCGTGCCCATCAGCGACGTCGCGCCGGCATCGTCCCCGTAGCCGAGCGCGTGGCCGAGCTCGTGGAGGACGACCGTCATGAGGTCGTAGCGGGCGGTGCTGTCGCCGGGGGCGGCGAGGATCGACCAGCCGACGCCACCCGCGGTGGGGTCGATGGTGACCGTGCGGCCCGCGGTCCGTCCGAGCCACCCTGCGGGAAGGTCCGCGACGGTGACGGTGACGCCGGAGAGGTCAGCGTCGGGGTATGCCGTGATCCACTGCGCGATCGCCGCGGCGACGACCTCGTCGAGGATCGACTGCGTCAGTGCGCCGGGCGCCGGCGGGCCCCGGGCCGAACCGACGGTCGGCGTCGTCGACGGCGGATCCGTCTCGCCGGTCGCGGTGATCGTCGCGTCCCCGATCGGATCGACGGGCAGCGGTGCGGCGTCGGCCCCGGTGGTGTCGTCGTCGCCCTGCAGGTTGGCGGCGCTCGGCGCGGCGGTCGTGGCCGTCGTCGCCGCGGGTGCCGGGGTGTCGGCGGTGACGGCGGGCGGGTCGCCGGCGTCGTC
>JBFWKS010000417.1:0-3139 GCA_050252545.1 Solirubrobacteraceae bacterium | reverse complement strand
GACGGATTCCAGTTCACGGGCGATCGTCCCCGGCGGTAGGGATGGGGGCTCGTCAGTGGTCGAGTTCTCGCGCGGTGTCGCTGAGCTGCTTCAAGCCTCCGCGGGCTTGCCGGGCGTTCGCGACGGTCCAGCAGCGGAGGTACTCGTGGCCGGTACCGGAGACGAAGTCGGTGGCGAACTGTCGGAGGTCGCTCAGGAGGGCCTCGAAGGAGGCGGCGGGGTCAGCGGCGTAGGCGGGAAACGCGTTCTTGCCAGCCGGGCCCAGCAGCGCGCGCATGTACGCGGCGTGGTCGAGCTCGTTGCCCGCGAGGTCGTACCGCACGATCAGGGACGTGCCGCGAAGCGACAGGTGAAGGGCCCGCCCGTCGCCGACGAAGCTTGCGGTCGCGAACGGCCCGCCGCTGCTGCGCCCGCTCTGAGGTCTGGTCGGCTCGAACCCGTGTGGGACGAGCGCTGGAGCGAGCGTCTGAAGGCCAGCGGCGAGGATGTCGTTCGGCGCGCCGAACGGAACGGGGGCCATGGGCGGCGAGCCTAGACGGACGCAGCCGTCTGGGGCAGCGACATCCGTCGGGCGTCTCGCTGTCGGTAGGGGTCGCTGACGGCCTCGAGGGACGCCGAGACTCCCTGCCGCCGCGACCGTTCGTTGCCCTGCCGAGCGGAGCACGACCGCGACGCTGACCCCGCGGGTCGCCGGCCGACCGTCGCATCGGAGACCGACGTCGCGTTGAAGGGTACGGTCGTAGCCGATGTCGAAGCGCGCGCCCACCGAATGCCGCTGCGACCGTGTGACGTACGGCATCCCGCACCGTGACGGCTACGTGGCGAACACCGCTTCGGGATGCGAGTGCCCGCCTCGTTCGTAGCCAGGAACACAGATGTCACGAAGCAGGAGGTCGTTCGCAGACCAAGGTAGACGCAGTACGGAAGCTCCTCGCCGTCAAGCATCGCGACCGCACCATGGCCATCTCCGCGAGAACCTTGCTCGCCACAGTCGTTGCCCTCCCGGCACTCGGGGCCGGCATCGCCGTCGGAGCCAGCCACGGCGACCGTGCCACGCAGTCGACGCTCCCCGCTGATGCCGGGATCTCGTTGTCCGACCTGCGGGCAGAGGTGCACGGACGGCACGACCAGGTCGGTCGCGGGTACGCCTGCGCGGTCGTCACGCGCGGCCGCGACCCGCGAGTGCTGCTCCTCGCCGCAGGCGAGCCCGCGTTTCGACGAGCGCGCGCCCTCGCGGCGAGCGCCAGCGATCCCGACCGCGTGCTCGTGCGATCCACCGCTCCTCGCTACCGGCAGACCGTGGTCCGGGCCATCCGCCGGCAGGCACAGCGGACAGCACCCGCCGGCGGCCGCTTCGCCCTCGCGTACGAAAACCCGATCGGCCTCGACCGCTGCCGCCGCGTCGAGATCACGCTGAACCGCCGAGCGCGAACCTCGAAGGCCGAGGAGCGGTGGGCAACCAGGCTCCGAGCCCGCCACGACCTCGTCCGCATCCGACGCGGGCCCCTGCAGGACGACATCGGCTGAGCACGCGCGTCACCGCACCACGCGGCTGCCAGGTCGTCCGCCCGGGAGGCCGCCACCGGCATCAGGCGGGCTGGACATCACCTACCGGTGTCGCCTCACCCTCCCCCGCCGCCCGGTCCGCACCCGACCACGGGCGGGGATCCGGGGTCCCAGGGGCGCTCCACTCGACGTGGAGGGTGATCGGGCCGTCGGGGAGCCAGGGCTGCGTCTCGGACGCCTCGCGCGGGTCGTACCAGCCGCGCTCGATGATGCCGAGCGCGGCGTCGACGACGCGATAGTCCTGACGGAAGCGGGTGATCGGCTGGGACTCGATGCACACCTGCAGCATCTCGCCGGGCTCGAACCGGCACTGCTCCTGGACCGCGGTCATGAGGCGCTCGTCGTAGAGGTGCGCGTCGCCGAACGTCCACCCGGTGAGGGAGTTGGCGAGCATCTCGCCCTCGCGCAGGTCGTAGGCCTCGTAGTCCTCGCCGAGATGGCGCTGCATCACCGACAGCTGGGCGCGGCCCTGCGTGTGCATGGACCGCATCGCGATGAGCTGGTCGAGCATGACGTGGGCGGTGTCCTCGCCGTACTCCTTCGCCAGCTGCACGAGCTGGGTCGGGGCCACCTTGTCGAACTCGCGGTCGAGCTTGAGCTCCGCCCCCGGGGCGAACGCGAACATGCCGGTCGCCCAGTTGCCCGAGTACTGGCGCATCGACACGAGGAACGACACGCGGTCGGGGCGGATGTTGCCGATCACCGGGCCGGCGAGCAGCGCGACCCCGATCCCGATCGCGATCCACGGCGAGCTGATGTCGTAGAGCGCGAAGCCCTCCCAGGCCCCGTGCTCGGCGAAGAGGAAGAACGCCAGGAAGATGAACACGACGTTCCACTCCAACGGGACCGCCATCGGCACCGTCGACAGGATGAAGACGTGCATCCCGACGATGCCGACGAGCGAGATGATCGCGACCGTCTCGTTCATCGTGAAGAGCAGCAGCAGCGGGGTGCCGATCTCGACCGCCGACCCGCCGACGTGGGCGAGCAGCCCGGCGACGCGCGCGGGCCGCATGTCGTTCGGGTAGTCGCGGTAGTACGCCCGCTTGATCCGCCGCGACAGCACCCACGGCGTGTTCGACACCATCACCGGGATGACGTGCCCGAAGTGCACGCCGAGCTTCGAGAAGCCCGCCCCGACCCAGACCACGACGATGAGGATCTTCGCCGCGATGATCATGTCGACGACGTTGCCGTGGAAGATCGCGAAGATGAGCAGGGCCGGCACGTACTGCTCGCTGCGTGCTGCGAGGAAGATGAGCTTGTCGCGCAACCCGATGACGGCCAGCAGCACCACCGGCACGAGCAGGAGCCACGGTCGGGCGAGGCCCGCCTCGGCGCCCGGCAGGACGGCGGCCAAATCGTCGGTCGGCTTGCCGTCGACGACCAGGAGCGCCACGAGCGACGCGATCAGCGCGAGGTAGGCACCGACGTCGAACCACGTGCGGGCGTGGCCGGCGGTGAACGGCACCGGCCGCCACGGCCGACAGCGGAACGTGCCCGTGCGCGTCCACGCCAGCAGCGCCTCGGGCCGGAACCGGTACTGCCCCCAAAGCGGGCAGGTCGCGCCACC
>JBFWKS010000416.1:0-3152 GCA_050252545.1 Solirubrobacteraceae bacterium | reverse complement strand
CCTCGCGGCGCTGCACCGTCCGGATGCGGCGATCGTCGACCTGATGCTGCCGGACGGCAGCGGCGTGGAGGTCTGCCGAGGCCTGCGGGAGTGGACGGTGGTCCCGATCCTCGTGCTCTCCGCCATCGACGAGGAGGACGAGAAGGTCTCGGCGTTGGAGGCCGGGGCCGACGACTACGTCACCAAGCCGTTCGGCTCGCGCGAGCTCGTCGCGCGGCTGGAGGCGGCGCTGCGGCGAGCGACGCCGGAGGCCGACGAGCCGGTGGTCCGCGTCGGGGATCTGGAGGTCGACCTCGCCACCCAGCGGGTGACGCTCTCGGGGCAGGACGTCCACCTGACGCGGACGGAGCTGGGGCTGTTGCGGGCCTTCGTGCGCGACCGGGGCAAGCTGCTGACCCACCGCGCCCTCCTGCGCGAGGTCTGGGGGCAGGCGTACGTCGAGGACGTCGGGACCCTGCGCACGCACATCGCGAACCTCCGGCGCAAGATCGATCCGCCGACGGCGCACGGCCCACGGTTGATCCGCACCGAGACGGGCATCGGGTACCGCTTTCGGGCCTGACGGCCCATCCGCGTCGTCTTGACGCGATCTTGATGCCGGAGGCGACGATCTCCACGTTCGCTTGACGCCCGGAGGCGCAGGGTGAGGGCATGGACCTTCTCGCCATCGGCCTCGCGGTCCTCGTCTTCACCGCGATGCTGCTCCTCGTGGAGGCGGTGGGGCGCGCATGAGCGCCGCGACCGTCGTCAGCCTGGTCATCGTCGTCGGGGGTGGCCTGTACCTGCTCTACGCGCTGCTGCGGGGCGAGGAGCTCTAGATGGGCTGGCTGCAGCCGGCGCTGCTGCTCGGCGCGGTCATGGCGATCACGCCGGTGCTCGGTGGCTCCATCGCGCGGGCGCTCGCCGGCGAACGGGTGCTGCTGACCCCGCTCGCCGGCCCGCTGGAGCGCACGCTCCTGCGGCTGATGCGGATCCGTCGGGACGAGCACGGTCCCGTCGGGCAGGACTGGAAGGCGTACGCCAGGAGCGTCCTGCTGCTCTCGCTCGCGTCGTGGCTCTGCCTGTACCTCCTGCTGCGCGGGCAAGGGGTGCTCCGGATCCTGCCGGGGAGCGACGCGGATCCGGGCGCCGCACCGGCCGACGTCACGTTCAACACCGTCAGCTCGTTCGTGACCAACACGAACTGGCAGTACTACGCGGGCGAGACGACGATGTCGAACCTCTCGCAGATGGCGGGCCTGGCGGTCCAGAGCTTCGTCTCCGCCGCGGTCGGCATCGCCGTCCTGATCGCCGTCGTGCGCGGCATCGCGGCGCGGACCGCCGACCCGGCCGACCGGCGGGCCGGCAGCCTCGGCAACTTCTGGGTCGACCTCGTGCGCGTGATCGTCTACGTGCTGCTGCCGATCTCGTTCGTCGGCGCGCTGGTCTTCGTGACGCAGGGTGCGCTGCAGACCCTCGGTGGCCCCGCCGAGCTGGCGAACCTCACGGGCGGCACGCAGGTGCTGCTCCGCGGGCCGGTCGCGTCGCAGGAGGCCATCAAGCTCCTGGGCACCAACGGCGGCGGGTTCTTCAACGTCAACTCGGCGATGCCGTTCGAGAACCCGACGGCGCTGACGAACTTCGTCTCGATGGTCCTGGTGCTCGCGATCCCGGCGGCGCTGACGTCCACCTACGGCCGGATGGTCGGCAATCGCCGTCAGGGCTGGGCGGTCTTCGGCGCGATGGCCGTCATGTTCGTCGTCCTCGCGGTGGTCATGACGGTCGCCGAGCAACACGGCTCGCCCGCGCAGCACGCCGCAGGCCTGGTCACCTCGTCGGCGGACGGGACCACCGGCGGCAATCTCGTCGGCAAGGAGCAGCGCTTCGGCATCGCCGGCTCCGCGCTCTTCAACACCGCCACCACGACGAGCTCGACCGGGGCCGTCAACAGTGCGATGGAGTCGATGACCGGTCTCGGCGGCCTGGTCCCGATGATCGGGATGGGCACCTCCGAGGTGATCTTCGGCGGCGTCGGATCCGGCCTCTACGGGATGCTGCTGTTCATCATCCTGGCCGTCTTCGTCGGTGGGCTGATGGTGGGGCGCACCCCCGAGCTGCACGGCAAGAAGATCGAGGCGCGCGAGATCAAGCTCGCGATGCTCGGGGCGCTCTACATGCCCGTCACGGTGCTGATGACGACGGCGCTGGCGGTCGGTACCGACCACGGGAGGGTCTCGAATCACAACGGTGGGCCGCAGGGCTTCTCGGAGTCGTTCTACGCCTACCTCTCGCAGGGCAACAACAACGGCTCGGCGTTCGCCGGCTACACCGGCTACGTCCAGCCCGACGGGCGCCCGGAGGGCTCGTACGGCATCACGTTCGCCGACCTCCTCGGAGGCGTGACGATGCTGCTCGGCCGGTTCCTTCCGATCGTGATCGTCCTGGCGATCGCCGGATCGCTCGTGGGCAAGAAGGCGGGGGCGGGTGGGGCCTTCGCCAGCCCGGGGACGTTGCGCACCGACAGTCCGACCTTCGTCGTCCTGCTGATCGGCGTGATCGTCCTCGTCGGCGCACTGACGTTCCTCCCGGCGTTCCTGCTCGGCCCCGTCGTGCAGGCCCTGACCGGCCACCTCTACTAGATGCCCCTCCCGACGCCCGCCCCCGACGACCGAAAGCCCTGATCGCATGCGCAAGGACGCCATCACCTCCCTCCTCGCCGTCGTCGTGCTCACGGCCCTGCTCGGCGTGGCCTATCCGCTGGTCGTGACCGCGGTGAGCCAGGTGACGATGCCGGACCGCGCCAACGGCTCGATCGTCGAACGCGACGGCAGGGCCGTCGGGTCGACCCTGATCGGCCAGAGCTTCCGGCGGCCGGCCACGAACCCCGACGGCACGTCCCGGGAGGACCGGGACGGCGAGCCGTTGCTCGTCGCCGACCCGCGGTACTTCCAGTCACGACCGTCGGTCACCGGGTACGCACCGAACGCGACGTCCTTCTCCAACCTCGGCCCCAACGGCCGGGACACCAAGGAGGCGATCGACGCGAACGTCGCCGCCTACCTCGCGCTCGAGCGACCCTACGACCCGGCGCTGACCGTCGCGCGGATCCCGGTCGATGCGGTCACGGACTCCGCGTCGGGCGTGGACCCGCACATCTCGAGGGCCAACGCCCG
>JBFWKS010000415.1:0-3157 GCA_050252545.1 Solirubrobacteraceae bacterium | reverse complement strand
AGTAGGACCGCACGAAGCACCCGTAGTTGCCCAGGAACCCGCGGAGCGAGCCGATCGACTTCGACCCGGGAGCACCATCGGGCAGCTGCTCCGCGTCCTCGCCGAGCGCGAACCGCACGGGCGGCCGGTTGCGCGTGGGATCGCCGGCGTCGGCGCCCGACGGGCGGGCGGACCCGCCGTTCAACCGCCGGATCACCGGCAGCGGCAGGTAGGGCGCGATCCGGTCGGACACCGCGATCGGACCCGATCCGGGACCGCCACCACCGTGCGGCTGGGTGAACGACTTGTGCAGGTTGAAGTGCACGATGTCGAAGCCCATGTCGCCCGGGCGGGTGATGCCCATGATGGCGTTGAGGTTCGCCCCGTCGTAGTACAGCACCGCCCCGACGCCGTGGACGATCGCCGAGATCTCCTCGATGTTCGGGTCGAAGATCCCCAGCGTGTTGGGGTTGGTGAGCATGATCAGGGCGACGTCGTCGGTCGCCTTGGCCCGCAGGTCGTCCAGGTCGACGCCACCGTCGGCGTTGGTCGCGACCTTGACGACGTCCAGTCCGGCCATCGTCACCGTCGCCGGGTTGGTCCCGTGCGCGGTGTCGGGGGTCAGGACCTTCGTCCGCGTCTCGCCCCGGGCCTCGTGGTAGGCCCGGGCCAGCAGGACGCCGGCCAGCTCGCCGTGCGATCCGGCCGAGGGCTGCAGGCACACGTGCGGCAGGCCCGACACCTCGGAGAGCTGCCGCTCCATGCCCCACATGAGCTCCAGCGCGCCCTGGGCCCGATCGGGGGCCTGGAACGGATGCAGACGCGCGTGCCCGGGCAGCGCGGTGACCCGCTCGTGCAGCCGCGGGTTGTGCTTCATGGTGCACGATCCCAGCGGGTAGAAGCCGGTGTCGAGGTCGAAGTTGCGCCGCGAGATCCGCACGTAGTGGCGGACGAGCTCGCCCTCGGTCACCTGCGGCAGCCGGGCCGGCGTCGAGCGACGCAGTCCGGCGGGGATCGCCTCGTCCAGGTCGACCTCGGGCACGCCCGACGCCGGGGCGACGAACGAGCGGCGCCCTTCGACGCTCTTCTCGAAGATCGTCGTCGCGTGGTCGCGCTGGATCGGATTGACCGACGTCGTCGGGGCGCTCAGCGGACGGGGGTCGGAGCCTCCGGCGGCCGGCAGGAGCGTCCCGCCGTCGATCGCGGTGTCCACGGTGACGCTCATGCTCCGGCCTCCCGGTCGGCGTGTCCCCCACCGGCGACCGTCCGCTGGGCCTGCAGCCCGTCGGCGATCAGCTCGGCGAGCCGGTCGATCTGCTCCTTCGTGCGCTGCTCGGTGATCGCCACCAGCAGCCCGTCGGCGTACTCGTCCGGGTGGGTGCGCGACAGCGCCAGGCCGGGGTTGTAGCCCCGGTCCTGCAGGTACGCGACGAGCGCGGGGACGTCGACGCCGGGCAGGCGCAGCGCGAACTCGCGCACCACCGGCCGGTCGTGCAACCGCTCCACGCCGTCGATCGCCGTCAGCGTCCGCAGCGCGTACTGGGTGCGCTGGACGAGCAGCTCGGCGAGCTCAGGTAGGCCGTCGCGGCCGAGCCAGCCCAGGTAGGCGACGCCGGCCAGGGCGTTGAGTGCCTGCGACGTGCAGATGTTCGACGTCGCCTTCTCGCGGCGGATGTGCTGCTCGCGGGTCTGCAGGGTCAGGACCCAGCCGCGGCGGCCGTCGACGTCGCGGGTCTCCCCCGCGATCCGGCCCGGCATGCGGCGGATGAACGCGTCGCGGGCGGCGAAGAACCCGAACGACGGACCCCCGAAGTCCAGGCGGTTGCCGAGCGTCTGGCCCTCGCCGACGGCGACGTCGACACCGACGTCGCCCGGCGGGGCGACGATGCCCAACGGGATCGGGTCGTAGGCGCCGATGACGACCGCCTTGTCGCCACCGCGCTCCTTGGCCGCGGCGGCGAGCGGGGCGACGTCCTCGACCGCTCCCAGGAAGTTCGGCTGCTGGACGATCACCGACGAGGTGCGCTCGTCGATCGCAGCGGCCCAGGCGTCGGGATCGGTCGCCCCGTCGCGCAGCGGCACCTCGACGATCTCGCTGCCGTAACCCTCGGCGAGGGTACGCAGCGTCTGCAGCGTGTGCGGGTGCAGCCCGGCCGACACGACGATCCGCTCGCGCCCGTTGTGGAGCTTGGCCAGGTAGGCGGCGGCGCCGACGGCGCTGGGGCCCTCGTACACCGACGCGTTCGACACCGGCAGCGCGGTCAGCTCGCTGATCGCCGTCTGGTACTCGAACATCACCTGCAGCCCACCCTGCGAGACCTCGGGCTGGTACGGCGTGTACGGGGTCAGGAACTCCGACCGCCCCATCAGCATGTCGACGAGCGCCGGGACGTAGTGGTCGTACATCCCCGCGCCGAGGAAGGTCACCTCGTCCTCGGCAGACACGTTCGCGCCGGCGAGATCGCGCAGGTGGACGTACACCTCCTGCTCCGACAGGCCCTCGGGCAGGTCGAGCGGCTCGTCGCGCAGCAGCGCGGCCGGGATCTGCTCGGCGAGCAGATCCCGGATCGATCCGACGCCGACCGCGGCGAGCATCGCCTCGCGGTCGGCGTCGGTGGCGGTCGTATAACGGGTCACGGTCAGTCGTCGAGACTCGCGACGTAGGCGTCGCGGTCGAGCAGGGAATCGATCTCGGACGTGTCGCTCAGGCGGACCTTGACGAGCCAGCCGGCACCGTAGGGGTCGTCGTTGACGGCCTCGGGGCCGTCGCCGTCGTCGGTGAGGACGGCGTTGACCTCGATGACCTCGCCCGACAGCGGGGCGATGACATCGGACACGGCCTTGACCGACTCGAGCTCGGCGTAGGACTCGTCCTTGGCCACCGTCGAGCCGACCTCCGGCGGGTCGAAGAACACGACCTCGCCGAGGGCGTTCTGGGCGTACCAGGTGATGCCGAAGACCGCGGTGTCTCCGTCGATACGGGCCCAGTCGTGGGCGCTGTGGTACTGCAGATCCTCGGGGTAGGAGGCCTCGGCCATGTCCGTCTCCAGGTCCGTCGTAGGGGCCGGCCGAGGTTATCGAGACGCCCGAGAACCGGCCCCCCGGCCGGGATCCGGACACCACCGACCCGCGCCCGCCGAGCCGGCCGCGGCCCCTCCGTTCCGGCCCCCGCGACGCC
>JBFWKS010000414.1:0-3181 GCA_050252545.1 Solirubrobacteraceae bacterium | reverse complement strand
GTGACCGACCCGGCGGCGGCCAGGACCTCGGCGACCTTCACCATCCGCTCGAACGAGCGCTAGGACGTGCGGACCCGCTCGATCGGCGTGATCTCCCCGTCGAGGGTGAGGATCGGCTTGATCTTGAGGGCACCGCCGACCCACGCCTGCGCGGTGGCGATCCGGCCGCCGCGCCGCAGGTACTCCAACGTGTCGACGGCGAAGATGAACCGCCGCAGCAGCGCGTCGCGGGTCGCCCCTGCGCGGGCGACGACGTCGTCGGTCGACGCCCCGGCGCCGGCGGCTGCGGACGCCGCCAGGACGACGAGGCCCAGCGCCCCGCAGGCCATCCGCGAGTCGACGACGTCGATCCGGCGGCCGCTGTCGCCGGCGGCGATCGTCGCGGCCTGCCGTGCGGACTCGACGGTGCCGGAGATGCCGCCCGCCAGATGGATCGACACGACATCGTTCCCGGCGGCCACCAGCGGTTCGTACACCGCGAGGAAGTCGCCGACCGACGGTTGCGATGTCGACGGCAGGCTCGACTCGTCGCGCAGCCCGGCGTAGAACCCGTCGAGGTCGGCGATCGCGCTCTCGCGCGTCGACTCGCCGTTCTGCGTGGTGTACAGGCTGACCTCGCCGATCCCGCGCTCGGCGACGAGCCCGGAGGGGAGGTAGTGGGTGGTGTCGGTGACGACCGCGACCGGCATGAGGCCACCCTATCCGGGCGGCGTCAGCAGCAGGGCGGCCAGGACCGCCTCGCCACCCGGGCTCCAGCCACGGAAGAGCGGCGAGAAGCCGATGGTCACGACCTCGCCGGCCCCGGTCCGCTCGCGGACGGCCAACGGACGACCGGCCTCGTCCCCCGGCGCGCCGGGGGACGAGGCCGGGGTGCGCGCGTCGGCGTCGTCGGCCCGCAGCGCCACCGTCGCGCCGGCCGGGGCGTCGAGCCGCGGATCGCCGGCCACGACGACCCGCACCGCGTCGCCGACCAGCCCGCCGACGGGATCCGGGCCGGTGCGAGCCAGCAGGTGCACCGCGCCGGTGGCCGATGGCGCGGCCGTCACCCGGGTCAGGCCGGCGCGGGCGGCCGCGGTCGCCGCATCGCCGCTCAGGACGAGGGTCCCACCCCGCTCGACGAACGCCCGCAAGGCGGCGGGGCCGGTCCCCTCGAGGAACCCGGGCGGTGGTGCGGCCGGGCCGAGCACGAGATGGGTGGTGCCGGCCGGGACGCTCGGGGCGTCGAGGACCGTCGTCGGGACGCCGAGCCGCTGGAGCCACCACGGCAACCACCCCGACGGACGCTCGGGGCCGGCCAGTGTCGCGGGTGGACCGGCCAGCGGTGGTGCGGGGTCGCTCGCGATCGCGACGCTCGGGGTACGCAGCGGCCGGGTGCCGGCCGGGGCGTCCCCGTCCTCGGGCTGCAGGCGAACGCCGGCGGCCGCGGCGGTGCGGGCGGTCGCCACGTCGGCGCGCACCCACAGGCGCCCGTCGGGCGCGACGCGGGTCGGCAGTCCGTCGGCGCGCGGGGTCAGGGCCAGGCGCAGGGCGCCGGCGCTGCCGGGCGCGAACGACACCGCGGTGCCGGTGGCGACGCCTGCGGACCGGAGCGATCGGATGCTCTCGACCCTGGTGCGGGGCAGCGGACGCGGTAGGGCGACGACCTCGAGCGACGCCAGCCGTGGCAGCGACCACGGATCGGCCCCCGCGGTCGTCGCGACGGTGTCGTCGCCGAGCAGCACGCCGATCCAGGCGGCCTGGGGTTGGTCGGCGTCGACGACGGTGGAGTCGGCGGGCAGCTCGACGGTCCTGCCGCGCCGACGCGGGTGGAGCGGGTCGACGGTGCGCACGCGGGTCGCGGTGCGCAGCCGGGTCACGCGCACCCCACGACGGCGCAACGTGTCGGTCAGGGCCATCCGATCGGGGTCACGCGCGCCGGCGAGCACCACCCACGCGGCGATCGTGCGGGTGCGGCGGACGATCCGGCGCCGCTGCGCCGCGCGCGCGTCATGGATCGTGGCGGCCCGGTCGGCGGCGGTCCGGAGCACCGCCCGCGCGGCGGCCCGGTGGCGCGTCACGCGCACCGGGAACGGCGGGTCCGAGCCCTGCTCGAACGTCATCGACGCCGCCCCGAACGCCAGCCCGAGGGCGCTGTCGGCGTACCCGGGGTAGAGCAGGTCGTACCCGGTGTGGACGGGCCGCACGCGAGCGTCCTCCAGATCGCCCAACGCCCGGTCGACCGCCGGCGCGATCACCCGGTCCACCACCCGCCGGACCGGGCCGGAGAGCGCGGGCAGCACCGGTTCGACGTACGGTGGGGTGAAGTATCCCGACCCGGCCTCCTCGTGCAGGTCGACCGCCACGGACGGGGGGAGCCGTCGCAGGGCGGACCACCATGCGGTCGTCTCGGGTTGGGCCGTCGTCGACCAGTCGCGGTTGAGGTCGAACCCGGCGGCGTTCGTCCGCGTCCGTCGGGCGGCACCGTCGGGGTTCTGCACGGGCGCGACGACGGTCACGACACGGGCGAGGATCCGTCGTCCGCTGCAGCTGCGGGTGCCCGCAAGGGCGGCGACCGTGCCCAGCAGCGCCGAGGTCCCCGACGTCTCGTTGGCATGGACGCCGGCGGTGAGCCACACGGTGACCGGAGGGGCGCCGGCCGCCCCCGGTGGCCGTGACGCCCCGGCGGCCGCGTGGTCCGGGGTCGTCCGCAGCGCGGCCAGCCGCCGGTCGGTGATGGCCCGCGGTGCGCCGACGACGGCGTACCGCAGCGGCCGGCCCTGCGGGGTGCGGCCCGCGACGAAGGTCCGGACGCGCGGGGTCGCCGAGTCGAGGGCGCGTAGGGTGGCGTCGCCCGTCTCCGGGGCCGCCGGGCCGGTCGCGAGCGCGGCCGAGATCCCCGCGACCACGCCGGAGGCGACCGCTCCGGGCACGACGGGGCACCGTGATGCGGCGTCGGCTGCCGAGGCTGCCCCCGGCGTGAGCGCGAGGCCCACGGCGGCGACGATCGCCGCGACCGCCGTGCGACGACGCGCGGCGGCGGTCAACACGGCGACGCCCCGCAGGTCGGCCGGGCGCTCCGCGGCCGCATCGGCGACGCCTCTCGGCGGCGTGCGGACGTGGTCGACACGGGCCGAGGGCGGGCTGGTACCGGGTCAGTCCCGGCGGAGCAGGTTCTCGGGCTGCAACAGCCCGGAGTCCGCGG
>JBFWKS010000413.1:0-3215 GCA_050252545.1 Solirubrobacteraceae bacterium | reverse complement strand
GACGAAGCCGACGACGGTGACGAGGCCGGCGAGCGCCCCCGCGATCGCCGCGAACCTGTGGTAGGTGTTCTCGCTGATCCCCAGCGAACCGGTCAACGACGCGGGGATGACGAGCCCGATGACGTGGCCGCCGGCCGCCGCGAGGATGCCGAAGTGGAACGCGGGGCTCGCCCAGCCGAGGATCCTGCGTTCGAGGATCTGCGTCGAGCGGGCGCCCCAGCCGAACTTGTCGGTGCGGTAGCGCCACCAGTGGCCGACCACGAAGGTCGCCAGCGCCACGTAGGGCAGGATGATCCAGAGGAGGGTGTCGCCGGCGCTCATCGGCGGGCCTCCGTGCTCGCGCGGACCTCGGGCGCCCCGAACGGCTCCAGGCCGACGAGCTCCTGCGGCGGACCCTCCGCCGCCACGGTGGCGGCCCGGGCCCGCTCCAGCGGCGTCGGCTCACCGAGGACGAGCGCGACGGCCTGCAGCAGCTCGGCGTAGGGGCTGCCCTCGTCCCGGACCGCGAGGCGGACGAGCTCGAGCGCGGCGCGATGCTCGCGCAGGACGGTCAGGCCACGGCCGGCGGGGGCGGCGGCCGCGAACTCGAGCATCACCGGCAGGTAGTCGGGCAGCTCGCTGCTCTCCATCGGCAGCCCGGCCGCGCGGTAGAGCTTGCGCAGTCGCAGGAGCGCCATCCCGCGCCCGCGCTTGTCGCCCTCCTCGTAGTACGTGAGGTACAGCCCGCAGCGCTTCTTCAGGTCGAACGTCGCGACGTAGTGCCGAGCGATCTCGTCGCGCGGCCGGCTCGCCCACCACGTCACGAACCGCCGCACGGCGGTCGCGGCCGGGGTCTCGTCGAGCCGGGAGACCACGTCCCGGACCTCGTCGGCGGCATCGTGGGTGCGCTCGTCGGGGTACTCGAGCAACAACGCACACACGGCCAGCACCTGCGCGTCATCCGCCTCGCGACGGCGGGTCCGTCCGCCGATCACCCGCCCAGTCCTTCCTCGCGGCGCCGGTCCCCGAGCATCTGCACGATGTCCAGGTCGACGCGGTCCTCGCCGGGGAGCATGAACGTCTGGTTGTCGACCGCCGAGTCGTAGCCGGGCTCGCGGTGGACGTCGTTCTCGATCGCGCCGCAGTTGCCGGGTCCGCCCTCGAAATCGAGGCCGCAGGTCCCCTTCTGCTCCATGAGGTTCTGCGCCTGCTCCGTGTGCGCCTGCGGGATGACGTAGCGGTCCTCGTACTTCGCGATCGCCAACAGGCGGTACATGTCCTCGATCTCCTGCGAGGTCATGTCGACGGCGTTGGCGCGGGTGTCGTCGAACTCGCCGAGGACCTCGCGCTTGCGCATGTGGTGGCGCATCGCCGCCAGGCGCCGCAGGACGTCGCGGATCTGCTCGCCGTCGCCCGCGGCGAGCATGTTCGCCAGGTAGTCGACGGGGACCCGCATCGCGTCCGGATCGTCGACCGCCGAGAAGATCTCGTCCGGGTCGGCCTCGTACCCGTCCGTCTCGAGCGTGTTGGTGATCGGGGACAGCGGCGGGACGTACCAGACCATCGGCAGCGTCCGGTACTCGGGGTGCAGCGGCAGCGCGACGCGGTACTTCATCGCGAGCGCGTAGACCGGCGAGCGCTCGGCGGCGTCGATCCAGTCCTCCGGTATCCCGTCGGCCAGGGCCTGTGCGCGGACCGCGGGATCGGTCGGGTCCAGGAAGACATCGCGCTGCGCCGCGAGCAGATCGTGCTCGTCCGGGACCGAGGCCGCCGCCTCGACGCGGTCGGAGTCGTACAGGACGAGGCCCAGGTAGCGGATCCGGCCGACGCACGTCTCCGAGCAGATCGTCGGCTGCCCCTGCTCGATCCGCGGATAGCAGAGCGTGCACTTCTCGGCCTTGCCCGACTTGTGGTTGAAGTAGACCTTCTTGTACGGGCAGCCCGAGACGCAGTACCGCCAGCTGCGGCACTTCTGCTGATCGACGAGGACGATGCCGTCCTCCTCGCGCTTGTACATCGCCCCCGAGGGACACGAAGCGACGCACGAGGGGTTCAGGCAGTGCTCGCAGATCCGCGGCAGGTACATCATGAACGCCTGCTCGTACTCGGCCTTCACCTGTTCCTGGATCCCGGCGGTCAACGGGTCGTCGTGGATGCGCTCCGGCGAGCCGGCGAGGTTGTCCTCCCAGTTCGGGCCCCAGCCGATCTCGTCCATCGACTTGCCGGTGAGCTGGGACTTCGCCCGGGCAACCGGGTCGTGCCGCTGACGGGGCGCGTCGACGAGCTTGTCGAAGTCGTAGGTCCACGGCTCGTAGTAGTCGTCCATCGACGGCATGTCGGGGTTGGCGAAGATGCCCAGGAGCTTCTTGAGCTTGCCGCCGGCCTTCAGGCGCAGGCGGCCCTTCTTGTCGAGCTCCCACCCTCCGCGCCACTGCTCCTGGTCCTCCCAGCGCTTGGGGTACCCGACGCCGGGCTTCGTCTCGACGTCGTTGAACCACATGTACTCGGCACCGGGACGGTCGGTCCACACCTGCTTGCAGGTGACGCTGCACGTGTGGCAGCCGATGCACTTGTCGAGGTTCATCACCATCCCGACCTGCGCGCGGATCCTCATTCGTACACGACCTTCGACTCGCGCTTGCGCAGCACCGTGACCTCGTCGCGCTGCGACCCGGTGGGTCCGTAGTAGTTGAACCCGAACGACAGCTGGGCGTAGCCGCCGATGAAGTGGGTCGGTTTCATGACGATCCTCGTGAGCGAGTTGTCGGTGCCGCCGCGCTTGCCGTCCATCTCGGTGAGCGGCACCTGGAGGTTGCGGTCCTTGGCGTGGTACAGCAGGCAGGTGCCCTGCGGGATCCGGTGCGAGACGGTCGCCCGGAGCGCGATCACCCCGTTGCGGTTGTAGCTCTCGACCCAGTCGCTGTCCTGGATGTCGAGCTCCGCGGCGTCCTCGACGCTGATCCACAGCATCCCGCCGCCGCGGAACAGCGTGAGCATGTGCAGGTTGTCCTGGTACTCCGAGTGGATCGACCACTTGGAGTGCGGCGTGAGGTACTGGAGCGTCAGCTCCTTGCGGCCTGAGTCGTCCTTCGCGCCCTGGTCGCCGAAGATCGCGGTGTAGCGCAGCGGCGGCCGGTACGCCGGCAGTCCCTCACCGAGCTCGAGCATCCAGGCGTGGTCGAGGTACAGGTGCTGGCGGCCCGACAGCGTGTGCCACGGCTTGTCGCATTCGACGT
>JBFWKS010000412.1:0-3218 GCA_050252545.1 Solirubrobacteraceae bacterium | reverse complement strand
CGGGACGCCATCCGAACCACTGAACGGCTATGCTTCGCGACCCGCACGCGCCTGTGGCGGAATTGGTAGACGCGCAAGGTTGAGGGCATTGTGGGGGATAACCCCGTGGTGGTTCGAGTCCTCTCTGGCGCACCTTCGGACGACGAGGCCCCGCCCACCGGCGGGGCCTCGTCCGTTTCCACGGCGGGCCGCCGGCGGGAGCCCGCAGCATGTCTCCGCGCCCTCCGTCGCGCCCTCGCTCCCTTCGCGACCCCGTCCCACCGACCCGTGGATCGGGGCTAGAGTCGCGCCATGGACGTCTGGCAGCTGGACACCATCGACGTGCAGCCCCGGCGACCGGAGGTCCTGCACTCCGATGACGGTGCCGCACGCGTCATCGCGATCGACCTCCCTGCCGGAGACAGCCTGGCCGAGCACCAGGTGCACGAGCACGCCTGGCTGCACGTCCACCGCGGTGTGGTCGAGGTCCTGTCGGGCGACGAGACCCACCGGGCCGACGCCGGGACGCTCATCCACTGGGTCCCCGGGGAGCGGCACACGGTCAACGCCGTCGAGGACGCGCGGCTGACGCTCATCCTGGCCCCCTGGCCGGGACCCGGCCACCCCAACAACCGCGACGCCACGGCCTGATCCGGTCTGGCGTCGTCCAGCACCCCGATCCCGGATCACGATCCCCAGGTCGCCGCCGCGCCGCCCCGGCATCCGCCACCGACCCGCGACCAGACCGCCACGCCCGACGCTCAGGGCTTCAACGGCTCCGCGCGTGCAAGGTCCTCGACGGTGCCGTCGAGCGGTCGGATCTCGCCCGCGTCATCCGACACCCACACCCGGTCGCCGACGATCGCCAGGCCGTGGCGGCAGCGGGCGTCGAGCACGCTCGGCACGGCCTCCGCGCCGCGTCCACGCACGGGGGTCCGGTCGACCCGTCCCGATCGCCTGCCGCAGACGAGCAGCATCCGCCCGTCCGGCGTTGGCGCAACCGCCGCCGGCACGCGACGGAAGGGCGCGCCGACCCGTCCCGCACCGCGCGTCAGGTCCGCCCGGCCGAGACGCTCCGGCTCCCCACCCCCGGCCCGATCGGCGACCCAGATCCGACCGCCCGGACCGACCGCGAGCGCGACCGGGTCGTGCCATCCGCGCGACCGACGTACGGGCGTCTGGTCTGCCGGCCCGTCCGGGCCGATCGTGACGACCCGTCCGTAGGGCCGGGTCGACCGCCGGGCACCGGCCGGGCGTCCCTGGTCGCCGATGCCGACCGCGATCCGCCCGCCGGGCAGCACGCCGAGCCCGCCCCCGATGCGCGCGCCGCGCGTACGCGGTCCCCGCCAGATCGTGACCGGCGGGCTCACGTCGATCCGGGTGACCACCAACCGTCGCCCGGCGGGCCGCACGTAGGAGGCGTACAGCCGCCCGTCCGGTGCCTCGGCGATCCCGCGCACGCCCTGCCGGTCCCCCTCCGCGAGCGGGAGCTGCGCGACCAGCGTCGGCGACAGCACGCGGTCGCCACGGATGGTCCCGCGGAGCACGCGGCCCGTCCCCGTCGGCGTCCACGCCAGGGCCCTGCCACCGTCGGTGGCGGTGAGCACCGCCGCGGGCTCGGGGACCGCGGAGCGCGACGGCGCGCGGATCGTGCCGGGAGCGTCGGCCTGGTCGGCCAGGGCGGCCGGACGACGTGGCCCGGAGCGGTCCGGGTCGGGCCTGGACCCCAGCAGGACGATGGCGACGACGAGCGCCGCGAGCGCCGCGAGCTGTGCGATCAGGGTGCGCCGGTCGATCGCGCCACGGACCCGCCGGACGTGCGCACCCCGGTCGGTCAGATGCGGATCAGGATGATCGTGTTGACGACGAACACGATGCAGAAGAAGACGGTCCAGCGCGTGAGGTTGCGCTCCGTGTTGGAGCCGCCGCCGAGCGGGCCGGTGCCGGACCCGACGCCGAACGCGCCGGACAGGCCCGCGTCCTTGCCGGAATGCATGAGGATCAACGCGATCAGCAACGCCGACACGAAGATCTGAAGGACCGAGAGGATGACCTCCATCGTCGTCAGAGGGTAGCGGGCGACGCGGGCGGATCGTCGTCCGCCCGTGACGGGGCGGCGTCCGGGTCGCTCCCGGTCGCGGCCGCGTCGACGTCGAGGGCATCCAGCGCGTGGAGGATCGTGACCGCCTCGGCACGCAGCCGGCGGTCGATCACGCGCCAGTCCTCGTCGGACAGCTTGCCGGTGTCGTGGTCGAGCGACGCGTCCAGGATCTCGCGGTACTTGGCCGCCCTGGCCGACTCGAGGTCGGCGCGGCGCAGCGCGTCACGCGCCTGTACGGCCCCGACCCGGCCGGGCCACAGCGGGCGGGTGACGACGACCACGGCGACGACGAACGCCAGGACGAGGATCACGGCGGTCATCGCGTCGCGCTCCCGGCCATCTCCGCGTCCTCGGGCGCCTGGTCGTCCGGCACCGGTCCGCCGTCGCGCAGCTCGCGGGCGACTCGGGCGGTCGTCCGGGCGCGCACCCGCCGGGCATCCGGATCACGTCCCGGCCACAGCGCCAGCGCCGCCCCGAGGGCCATGATGAGCGTGCCGATCCAGATCCACGTCACCATCGGCGACAGGATCACCTGGAAGGTCACCGGCGGCGGGCCGCGACGGTAGACCTCGGCCAGGCCGGCGGCGGCGATCTCGCCCTGGGCGAAGGGTGCGCGCTGGTTGAGGAGCCGCTTGTCGACGTCGAGGATGAGCTCGGCGAGCGCGTCGCCGTCGGGCTGCATCGCGACCCACAGGTCGCGGGTGAGCCCGGCCTGCAGCGCGACCTCCGTGGCCGACTCACCGAGGAAGAACCGGCCGACGGGCCCCTCCGCGGTGTCGGTCGTCGGGAAGTACTCGCGCGTGGGGCGGATCGTGCGCTCCTTGCGCCCGTCGCGGTACACGTCGACGACGGCACCGAGGACGATCTTGCGGATCCGGCCCTCGTGCAGGACCGTCCGGCCGATCGCGTCGACGTAGCGCAGCTCGTAGGGCCCGACCGTCATCCGGTGGCCGAGCTCGGCGTGCTCGCGGTGCAGGTCCTTGAACACCGAGCTGACCGCCACGGACGCCACGAGGATCGCGAACCCGACGTGGACGATGTAGCCACCGTGCCGACGTCGGTTGCGCGTGATCAGGCGCAGCAGCGCCGTCGGCCACGCCTCCCCCGTGCCCCGGCGACGCACCCGCGTGCCACGCAC
>JBFWKS010000411.1:0-3219 GCA_050252545.1 Solirubrobacteraceae bacterium | reverse complement strand
CCTGGGGGCGCTGGGCGACGGCGGCCTTGGCGGCGTCGCGCAGGGCCGGTACCGCCACCTCGGCCAGGCCGGGGGTCCGGGCCAGCAGCTCGAGCAGGTCGTTGCCCTCGCCGGGCGCGCTGATCACGCGGCGGGTGGCGGCGATCGTGGGCACGAGGTCGGCGGCCAGCGGCCGCAGCTCGCGCAGCAGCGGACCGGCCTTCTCGGCGACCGGGCGGCTCGCCTCGACGAGCGGGTCGAGGCTGTCGAGCGTGCTGCGGATGCGGGTGAAGGTGCCCGATGCGCGGCGCAGGCTGGCGGGAAGGCGGTCCAGGGTGCGCTCGAGGTCGGCGCGCTCGTCGGCCAGCGCGCCGACGGTCGTGCGGACGTGCCCGACGGCGTCGGTCAGCGTGTCGCCCTCCTGGGCCAAGGCACCGACGACCGCCGAGGTGGAGCGGAGGAACCGCGTCAGGCGCGGCTGATCCACGGTGACATCGGTGATGAGCCGCGTGCCCGCCTGCAGCGCGGTCGAGAAGTAGCCCAGACCGGCGCGCGCGTCGCGCTCGCGACCGCGGAGCATCCCCGATCCGCCCTTGACGAACCGCTGGTACCCGCGGCGGGTCTCGGGGTCGAACGCGTTGAAGATCTGATCCAGGTCGACGTTGGGCGTCACGTCCTCGGCCGGCAGACGTGCATCGTCCTGCAGCGCGGGAGCGTTCCCGGCACCGGGGGTGATCGACACGACCTTGTTGGCGATGCCCGACAGCGACGGAGCTCGCACGGCGACGGTGGTTCCCCGGCGCAGCGGCAGCAGCTCGTCGTCGTCGATCCGCAGCTCGACCTCGGCCCGCGAGTCGTCCGTCAGCCGGATGCCGGTGACGAGTCCCACCCGCCGCCCTCCGACCTGGACCTCGTTGCCGTCGACGAGCTGGTTCGCGTTGGGCAGGACGATGCGGTAGGTCGTCCCGTCGCCGCCGCGGAGCAGGACGACGAGGACCACGATCACGACGAACGCGAGGACGCCGACCGCCGCGATCCGCGCAACCGGACCGCGATCGGCTGGTCGTGATTCTGTGGTCGAACGGGTCACGAACGTGCCGGCGGGCGTGATGGTGCGCGGGACGATCCCGATCACCGAGGCGCCTGCGCCGGACGCAGTCTACGCCAGCCCCCCGAGCGGGGGGTGGATGACACGCCAGACGGACGCCGAAACGTCGGAGCCGCGCCCGTTCCGCGACCGGTAGCGTGACGTCCTTGCCGGTGCTGCACGGTCCCTCATGCCGTCTGGCGATCGCGCTGGTGGCGAGCGTCGCCGTGATCGCCCTCGAGTCGGCCCCGACGGCCGACGCGCCCGTGCGGGGCGTCGTGCCACCGCCGTCTCCCGCGTTGACGCTCGCCCCCGTCGGCGCATGGTGCTGGTTCGCCGACCCGCGAGCGGTGCGGATGGGCGACCGGTCGGTGTTCGGGTGGGTCGACGACGAGGGGTCGATCATGGTCGGCGACGACCTTGGCCGCCAGGCGATCCTGCACCATCGGCTGGAGCGTGACGACCACGACAACCCCGCGCTGTACGTCCGTCGCGACGGACGCCTGACGGCGTTCTGGTCGGCCCACAACGGCGACACGCTGTACCAGCGGACGGCCCGCGAGGGCCTCGACGGCTGGGGCCCGGTCACGACGCTGCCCGACAACCCGGAGGGCGCCGAGCACCGCCGGTACACCTACCCCAACCCGGTGCGGGTCGGCGACCGACTGATCCTGTTCTGGTCGGGGACGGGAAGCACCGCGACGTTCGCCGAGTCGACCGACGACGGCGACAGCTGGGGCCCGGCCCGCATGCTGTTCCGGCCCGAGGGTCCGGCCGTGCGGTACGTCAAGTACCGCGCCGACGGGAACGCGATCCACATGGCGTGGACGCTCGACCATCCGCGGGACCGGGTCAGCGGCGTCCGTCACGCCGTGATCCGCGGCCGGTCGGTCGAGCTCCAGGACGGCACCCCGATCGGCACCCTGGGCGTCCCGCTCGACCCGACCGCGGGCGAGGTGATCTACGACGAGCGCACGGCCGGGGGCGCGTGGATCCACGACATCGCGGTGCGGGACGGACGGCCGACGGTCGTCTACGCGACGTTCGGCGCCGACGGCACCGGCACCTACCGCTACGCCCACTGGGACGGACGGTGGCGCGACGAGCGCCTGGTGACGGCGGGACGGACCTTCGAACTCTCCGGTGGAGAGCCGCACTACGCCGGCGGCATCACCCTCGATCCGAGCGACCCGAACGTCGTGCTGTTGTCGCGGGCCGTGGCGGGACGGCACGAGATCGAGCGGTGGTATCGCCGCGACGGTCGCTGGTCCTCCGTACCGATCACCCGGGCATCGCGGGTGCCCAACGTGCGGCCGTTCCCGGTCGGGGACGGGATCGCCTGGATGCGGGGCGACTACCCGAGCTACGAGAGGTACCGCACGGCGATGGCCTGGCTCCCGGAGGGCGGCGTGCCCTTCCCGCCGTCGGTGCGGATCACGCCGCGCGCCGTCCGATGGGGTCGCCCGATCACGTTGCGCGCCCGTCACGTGGAGGGCACCGTCGACGTCCGCGCGGTGCCGGTCCGGCGCCGCGTCGGCGGTCGCCCCGTGCGGACGGTGCTCCGCAACATCCGCCTGCGCGACGGCCGCGCCACGCTCTCCACCCGATCGCTGCGTCGCGGCGCGCGCTACCGCATCACCGTCCGCGGCGCCGGGCAGGCCCTGGGGCGGGCGACGGTGCGGGTGCGGTGAAGCCCCCACGACGCCCGGTCCGGCCGGGGCCCACGCACGGGCGCCGGCGACCACGTTCGCGGGACCGCGCCCGCGGGCCCCTTATCCCGTCGCGAGGAACTCCGCGTCCCACTCCTCGCGCGGGTTCGGGATCGGCTGCAGGGTCGCCTCGATCTGGGTGCGCTGCGGCTCCAGCCACGGCGGCAGGATCGTCTTGACCCCCCACTCCTCGCGCGGGTTGCGGGCCTCGAACCCCGGCTCGTCGGTGGCCCACTCGTAGAGCACACCTCCGGGCTCGCGGGCGTAGATCGAGTGGAAGTAGAACCGGTCGACGAGCCCGGAGGTGTGCAGTCCCGCGCCCTCGATCCGGGGCAGCCACGCCTCGTAGTCGGCTTGGCGGATGCAGAAGGCGACGTGGTGGACGGTGCCCGCCCCGGGCGGGGGGCGCTCCGCCGGGGCGGCGTCGATGGTGACCGGACCGCC
>JBFWKS010000410.1:0-3222 GCA_050252545.1 Solirubrobacteraceae bacterium | reverse complement strand
GCCGCCGAGATTGAAGGTGACGGCGGCGTTGGTGTCCGAAAGGACGAAGTGGTCGGCCCCGTCCGTGCCGTTGATGACGATGGTGTCGTGGAGCAGAGCGCTGAGGTCCACCTCGGAGAGGTCCAGGGCCGACCCCGCGTACTCCAGGGTCTCGTTGGTACCGCTGGAGTAGCCGGAGATGGCGTCCAGCCCCTCCAGGAACTCCTGGTTGCCGGAGCCGAAGTGCGCGACGGCGTTCTGGCCCAGGACCAGGTTCTCCACCAGCAGGATGCTCGCCTGGGAGAAGTCCACGTCCTGGTCGTCCAGGACCTTGACGGTGTCGGTGTCGGACCCGCCGTCCACGCTCTCGCCCGCCGCCACGTCGCCGTTGGAGAAGTCGAAGCGGTCGTCGCCGTCGCCGCCGAACAGGACGTCCGCGCCCGCGCCGCCGGTCAGGGTGTCGTTGCCGGCCCCGCCGGAAAGGTGGTTGTCCCCGCCGTCGCCGGTCAGGGTGTCGGCGAACCCCGAGCCCTCGATGTTCTCGATGCCCATGTAGGAATCGCCCGCGGCGTCGCCGCCGGTCCCCACGCCGTTGGCCAGGTTGACCTCCACCGCGGCCCCGGCCGTGGCGTAGCTCGCGGTGTCGTCGCCCAGGCCGCCGATGAGCATGTCCCCGCCCGCGCCGCCGATGAGCAGGTCGTCCCCCGCGCCGCCCTCCAGGCGGTTGACCCCGGCGTCGCCGGTCAGGGTGTCGTCGTGGGCCGAACCGATGAGGTTCTCCATGTCATAGAGCTGGTCGCCCTCGGCATAGCCCCCGGTGTTGCCCGAAGTGGCGTTCACGGTCACGTTCACCCCGGCGCTGGATTCGGCATAGCTGGCGGTGTCGCTGCCGTCGCCGCCGGCCAGCACGTCCGCCCCGGCCCCGCCGTGGAGTTCGTCGTCGCCGAGCTCGCCGGAGAGGTCGTCCGCGCCCGCGCCCCAGATGGAGAAGTTGTCCAGCCCGGCCACCGCGCCCGTGCCGTAGCCGGCCTGGATGCCGATCTGCTGGACGTCGGCCAGGATGTCCGCCAGGGTCGAGCCGCTCAGGGCCCAACGCCCGTCGTCGATGAAGTCCGCCTGGAAGGTGGTCCAGGTCCCGGAGGCGGGCGCCACCTCGGAGTCCCAGGTGGCGGTGTTGCCCAGGCTGTCGGTGATGACGACCTGGACCGTGGAGGTATTGCGCCCCTCCCCGTCGCTCAGCACGTTGAGGTCGAAGGACAGGGTGCCGCCCAGGAACACGGCCAGGGTGTCCGATTCGCTGGCCGTGGCCGTGAACCAGGCGTCGCCCGACCCGGCGGTGGCCTCCAGATAGCCGTTGGCCGCGCCGCCCGTGGACCGCCACGCACCGGCGGCGTCCACCACCTGCCAGTCCTCGTCCTGGCCGTCCAGGGTCTCGTAGATGGACCGGCCGTCGCCCCACAGGGTGTCGTTGCCGTCCCCGCCGTCCAGGATGTCGTCGCCCGAGAGGCCGCGAAGCTCGTTGTCCCCGGTGGAGCCCACCAGGGAGTCGTTGGAGAGCTCCGTGCCCCAGGCGTTCTCAAAGCCCGAGATGGTGTCGCCCGTGGCGGAGCCGCCGCTCACCACGCCGGAGTAGAGGCTCACGGTCACGGCCGCGGTGGAGGTCTGCCAGCTCACCACGTCGTGGTCGCCGGCCCCGCCGTCCAGGCTGTCCGCCCCGGCCCCGCCGTCGATGGTGTCGTCGCCCGCGTTGCCGTAGATGGAGTCGTTGCCCGCGCCGCCGCTGAGGATGTCGTCGTAGTCGCTGGAATAGATGTTGAACTTGCCGTCGGTCTCGGCCGAGCCGTCAAAGTCCCAGCCGGAATCCCGGTCCGAGGCGTCGATGTTCAGGGTGGCGTTCGCGGCCACCAGGGAGTCCAGGGCGGAGACGGAGAGCAGCCCGCTGCCGTCGAGGTTGATCTGCTCGACGTTGCTCACCCCGTCCAGGAAGTCGTTAGACACGCCGTCGGCGAACAGGGTGTCGTTGCCCGCCCCGCCGTCGAAGCTGTCCTGGCCGGTGATGGCGTCGAAGAAGAGCACGTCGCCGCCCGAGCCGCCGGTGACGGCGAAGTGGGCGTCGGTGTCGTTGTCCAGGCCCAGGGACAGGCCGCCCGTCATGGCCCCGGCGTTGAACACGGCGGTGACGCCGCAATCCACCAGGGAGTCCTGGATCTCGATGTCCGCATCCTCGGACCCGGAGAGCACGAACACCTCGAAACCGCTCGCGCCGTCCAGCTGCGTGAGGTCGTCCGCGGCCGTGAAGCTCAGGGTGTCGACCCCGCTGCCGCCCACCAGGGTGTCGTTGCCGTCCAGGGAGTCGCCCATGGACACCGAGTCGTCGCCGCTGCCGCCGGCGAGGTCCACGTCGCCGGGGC
This sequence comes from Solirubrobacteraceae bacterium, assembly GCA_050252545.1. GTDB lineage: Bacteria > Actinomycetota > Thermoleophilia > Solirubrobacterales > Solirubrobacteraceae > Patulibacter. The sequence goes on along the minus strand of JBFWKS010000410.1, from coordinate 832 downwards.
CCGTGACGGTGAAGGTGTCGTCGCCCGAGCCGCCCGCGGCGATGTCGTCGCCGCTGCCGAGCAGGAAGCTGGCAGCGGCCGCGGCGGTGGACAGGTTGAAGTTGTCCGCCTCGGAGTCGCCGTGGACCACGATGGCGTCCTCGGAGCCCAGATTGGTGAGGTCCACGCCGGTGAGGTCCAGGAACTGGCCGGTGTACTCCAGGGTCTCGGAGCTGGAGGGGCCGGAGCCGGAAATGCTGTTCAGGCCCTCCAGGAAGACGTCCTGGATCCCGGCGAACTGCGCGGCGCCGCCCTCGCCGATGTCCAGGTCGATCACGCCGGAGACCGAGGCCAGGCCGGAGAAGTCCACGGTGTCGCCCGCCTCGGTGCTGATGCTGCCGTGGCCCCCGGTGTCGACGATCACGTCGCCCGCGGCGTCGCCCGCGCCGAAGTGGTACTCGTTGTTGCCCGCGCCGCCGTCCAGGTAGTCCGCGCCGGCGCCGCCGTCCAGCCGGTCGTCGCCCGCTCCGCCGAACAGGGCGTCGTCGCCGGCCAGGCCGGAGAGCTGGTCGCTGCCCGCCCCGCCCTCAATGCGGTTGTCCGAGGCGGTGCCCACCAGGAAATCGCTGTAATCCGAGCCGATGACGTTTTCGATGTTCGAATAGGTGTCGCCCAGGGCCTCGCCGTTGCTGCCGCCGCTGGACAGGTCCACCGTCACCCCGGCCGTGGCCTCGGCGAAGGTCAGGGTGTCGTCGCCCGCACCGCCGTCGATGCTGTCCGCGCCCAGGCCGCCGGAGAGCAGGTCGTCGTCCGCGCCGCCGTCCAGGGTGTCGTCGCCCGCCCCGCCGAGCAG
>JBFWKS010000409.1:0-3226 GCA_050252545.1 Solirubrobacteraceae bacterium | reverse complement strand
CGCGGCGTCGGACCGGAATCCGTTGTCGCGCTGATGATGCCGCGCTCGACCAGGTCCATCGTGGCTATCCTGGCCGTCCTCGCCGCCGGTGGCGCCTACCTGCCGGTCGACATCACGCTCCCGCGGGCCCGCATCGACACGATGCTCGCGCGGGCCGATCCGGTCCTGGCCGTCACCACGGCCGCCTGCCAGCGGCTGGCCGGCGGGCGGACGGCCACCCTGGTCATCGACGACCCCGTCACCGCCCAGCGCATCTCGCGGTCATCCGCCGTCGCGCCGGCGGTACGGCGCCATCCCGGGCAGTGCGCCTACGTCATCTTCACCTCCGGTTCGACCGGCGAACCCAAAGGGGTGCTGGGCACCAACGGCGCGGTGCTGGGCTATTTCGCCGACCACCGCGAACGCGTCTACCGTCCGGCCGTGGGGCGGCTGGGCCGCCCGCTGCGCATCGCGCACGCCTGGTCGCTGAGCTTCGACGCGTCCTGGCAGCCGCTGGCCGGTCTGCTCGACGGCCACGCCCTGCACCTATTCGGTGCCGAGGAGATGCGCGACGCCGACCGGCTGGCGGCGGGCATGGCCGCCCATCGGGTCGACATGATCGACACCACCCCGTCGATGCTCGGGCAGCTGCGCGCCGCCGGGCTGCTCGAGCATCACCTGGAGGTCCTGGCCCTGGGTGGCGAGGCGATCGACACCGCGTTGTGGGAGCAGTTGCGCGGCCTGCCCGCGGCGGGGGTGTGCGGAGCGGTCTACAACTGCTACGGGCCCACCGAGGTGACCGTTGAGGCGGTCGTGGCGGAGGTGGGCGAGTACCCGGCACCGACGATCGGCACCGCCAACGCCGGAACGTTCGCCTACGTGCTGGATTCCGGCCTGCGCGTGGTGCCCCACGGCGCCGTCGGCGAACTGTATCTGGGCGGCGCGCAGCTCGCCCGCGGCTACCTCGGACGGCCGGCGCTGACCGCCGCGCGATTCGTCGCCGACCCCTTCCGTCCCGGCCGGCGCATGTACCGGACCGGCGACCTGGTGCGTCGCCTGCCGCACGGCGGGTACGCCTACCTGGGCCGCGCCGACACCCAGGTCAAGATCCGCGGCTACCGCGTCGAGATCGGGGAGATCGAAGCCGCGCTGCGCGGCCTGGCCGCGGCCGGTGACGCGGCGGTGTCCGTCGTGCGGCGCGAATCTGGCACCGCTTTGGTCGGGTTCGTCGTACGGGAGGACGCCGCGGACGGTGACCTGGACCTGCTGCGCACCGCGCTGGCCGGGCGGCTGCCCTCGTACATGGTGCCGGCGCGGGTGGTGGCGTTGCCGCGGCTGCCGCTGAACAACAACGGCAAGCTGGACCGGCCCGCGCTGGACCGGCTGGCCGAGCGCGCGTTGTCACCGGAGGGTGGCGGCGCGGCGGCCGCCACCGAGACCGAACGGTCGCTGTGCGAGGTATTCGGCGAGCAGTTCAGCGGGGCGGTGCCGGGCCTCGACGACGACTTCTTCCTGTTCGGGCTGGACAGCATCGTCGCGATCTCGCTGGTGCACAAGGCGCGACGGCGCGGGCTGACGCTGCGCCCGCGGATGGTGTTCGCCGCGCCGACGATCCGCCAACTCGCGGCCGCGATCGACGCGGGACCCGCGCCGGACGCTCCCGACGCCCCGTCGCCCGGAGCGCAGTACGGCGAGGTGCTGCCGTTGCCGGTGGTGTCGTGGCTCTACGAGCACGGCAACTTCCGCCGGTTCACCCATACCGTCCTGCTGCGGCTGCCCTCGGGCATCGATCGCGCCTCGATCGAGTCGATGCTGCAGTCGCTGCTCGACGGGCACGACACCCTGCGCTCGGTACTGGTCGATACCGCCGCGGGTCCGCGCCTGCTCACCCGCGAGCCCGGCGCCGTCCGCGCCGCCAGCCTGCTCGGCCGGGTCCGGCTCGCCGAACCCACCGACGCCGCGCTGGTCTCGGCCATCGCGGCTTCCGCCCGGGCCGTGATGGACGAGATCGATCCCCGCGCCGGGGCCATGGTGCGCGCTGTCTGGTATTCCGGTGCGCCGCGGTCGGACGTGCTGCTGCTCACCGCGCATCACCTGACGGTGGACGTGGTGTCCTGGCACATCATGATCGGCGATCTGGTCGCGGCCTGGCGCTGCGTGCGGGCGGGGATCGCACCGAAGATGCTGGGGGAGTTCACCTCCTACCGGCGCTGGTGTGAGCTGATGTGGCGGCGGGCCGCCACGACCGAGGTACGCGATCAGCTCCCGTACTGGCTCGAGCAGGTTCGCGGGACCGACCCGGCGTTAGGTGCGCGGCCCGCCGACCCCGCCCTGGATACCTGGTCCACGCTGCGGGTGACCCGGGTCGCGGTCGACACCGGGACCACCGTACGCATGCTCGCCGCGGTCACCAGAGACGAAGGCGTGCGCGAATTCCTCTTGGCCGCGACCACCATGGCCATCGCCGCCTGGCGCCGCGAGCGCGGTCAGGATCCGGGGGCCGGCACCCTCGTAGCGCTCGAGGGTCACGGGCGCGCCGACGCCCTGCTCGACACCGACACGACCAACACCGTCGGGTGGTTCACCAGCGCCTACCCGGTGCGCCTGGGGGCGGGACCGGAGGCGGTCGATGTCGAACGGGCCGAGCGCGACCCGGGCGCAGCCGGGGCGCTGCTCGACGCGGTGGTGGCCCACCTCGGTGCGGTTCCCCACGGCGGCCTGGACTTCGGGCTGCTGCGTTGGGTCGCGGACGTACCCGAACTGCGGGCCGCCGCGGAACCGCAGATCCAGTTCAGCTACCTGGGCCGGCTCGACCTCGGCGTCAGCGAGCAGCCATGGTCGCTGCTCGCCGGGTCTTACATCGACGCGCTCCCCGACGACCCCGAACCCGACCTGCCGCTGCGATTCGCGGTGAACCTGAGCACCTTCGTGGCGATGACGCCCGAGGGCGTCCAACTGATCAGCAACTGGCGCTGGAGCGACGCACTGTTCGCGCCCGCCGGCATCGACCGCCTGACGCGGCTGTGGCGGCGCGGCGTCGCCGCGCTGGCCGCCGGCCTGGATCGGCCGCGCGACAGGGACCGAAGTGACGGCGAGGCAGCCCGTGAGTGACGGCGCCGGCCGTGTGAGCAAAGACGAGATCAGGGTCACCGTCGCCGCGCAACTGGGATGCCCGGCGACCGAGATCACCGACGAGGCGAACCTGATCCAGTTGGGCCTGAATTCGATCCGCATGATGGCCCTGGCC
>JBFWKS010000408.1:0-3227 GCA_050252545.1 Solirubrobacteraceae bacterium | reverse complement strand
CAGCGCCGGCGTCCTCGATCTTGGTTACCTCACGCAGTTCTCCCGGCGCCGCCGTGGCCTGCTCGATCCGCTGCGATGTGACCGGGCGTGACGGGCGCACGGCGGTGAACAGGGCCTCGCGGCCCTTGACGACGGGGTCCTTGCTGTCGACGATCTCGCCGAGCGCGACGATCCGGGGCGCGGGACCGGACATGTCAGCGAACGTCTCAATGCACTTCAGGTGAGCCATGATGTTCTCCCTCCGTCAGCGGCGGGGGCGAGCCCGTCAGGACCCGCCCCTGCCGCCACTGGTGATCGTCAGGCCGCGGATGCGACGTTGAGCATGCGGAAGCCCTTGTCGTTGACCGAGTCGGCCCCGACGCGGTAGTACGCGTACCAGCCGCGCTGACCAGTCGGACGCTGGTTCATCCCGAACAGGTGCGGGATGAACTCCACGGTCATGCCGACACGGTCAGCGATGACGTAGTTGGAGAAGTCACCCACGATCAGGGCGTAGTTCGCGACCGCGCCGACGGTCGTGATGGTGCCGTCCATCTCCTCGGCCTCCCGGGCCGGCTTGCCCAGCATCAGGGGCGGGCGGTCGCCGTTGAGGTCGGTCCAGAACGCGCCCGGCGTGGTGCCGAAGCCACGGACCAGGCCGTAGATCGAGTTGTTGCCCAGCCACGCGGCACGCTGGCGGTAACGCGCCGGCAGCGCGTTGAACACCTTGTGCACGTCACTGAGCGCGAACGTGTCGTCCGCGGCGGCGAGCACGATCGAGGGCGTGCCCGTCAGGGCTGTCACGATGCCCGTGGGCTGTTTGCTGGCGTCACCGGCGCCGGTGATGAACGCCTTCGACTCGAGGTCGTCCTTGCCCTGCGCGAGCAGGCGACCGACCTCAGTGGTGACGTTGCTCGCGTCCGCGAGCGCCTCGATGCTGATCGGCACGAAACCCTGGGCCTTGTGCAGCTTGACCTTCGGCTGCGCGAAGGTCGTCGCGTCGTCGGAGACCTGATCGGCCTCACCGTCCCACGACCAGGTGACCGCGTCGGACGAGACACCGGCCCACTCATTACCGGTGGCGACGACGGTGCGGGCGATCTGGCGGATCTCGTTGTACGACCCGTCTGAGGTGATGATGACGGTCGGGTCGAGCTGGAACGGCACGAGGTACCCGCCGTTGGCGTCGGTCAGCGACATCGCGCGGACCTCGGACATGGCGCGCTGCTCCGCGGCGGTCAGCTCGTGGCCCTGGCCGCGGGCGTGCTTCGACCAGGCCCGCACGTACTCCGGCGAGGACGACGCGAGGACCTGACGGGCGAAGGTGCCCTGCGGATCGTCGCTGGCCTCGAGGATCTGCGTGGCGGCCTTGCGGACCGAGTCCGACGCGCCGGGCATGGCCTCGATCGCGGACCGGGCGCGGGAGTGCAGCTCTGCCGCACGGTCCTCCGGCGAGACACCGAAGTGGCGCATCGTGGACAGGTCCCACGGGTTCGCGCCACCACGGGCGTCGGAGTCGCGGGCGTCGCCCATCGGGTCACGGTCCATGCCGTCACCGGCGGTGTCGGCCGGCACCGCGCGGACGACACGGTTCGGGGCCGTGGCGCGGGTGGCCGCGCGGATGCGGTCGAGCTGCTCCGCGTGGACGAGGGCACGCTCGTGCTGCACGAGGGCGTCGTGCTCCTCGACGACGGCCTGGAAGTGGGCCTCCTCCTCGTCGGTCAGGTTGCCGCGCTCGGCCATGACCTCGAGCTCGGCGCGACGGTCGGCCATCTGGGCGCGGGTCTGGGCGAGGTTGAGGCTCGGGGCCTGCTTGTCGCCCTGCTTGATCTTGCTGTCAGCCATGATGCTCTCCTTCTTCGGCTGGGTGGCGAGGAGCGCGCGGGCGCGCGCCCTCAGGGTGTTGCTGGGCGACGAGTGCTCAGCGGCCCCTGATGGGGTGCCTCGCGGCGCGTCGTTGTCCTCGGCCGAGTGCTCGCCGGCGCGCTCAATCGAGCGGGTGGCGGGCGGCGCGGCCGGGGGAGTCGGTGGGTCGCCCTGCCCTGCCAGGTCGGCGTGCAGGATCGCGGTGGCGAGCAGGTCGCGCTGCTGCGGGTCGTCGAGCCGCTCGAGGTCGATGGAGCGCACCGACACCGACGTGTCGGCGTAGGCCGGCCAAACGACCGGGCCAACCTCAGCCACGCGTACCTCACGGAGCGTGCGCACGGGCAGGTCCTCGTCAGCCACGTCGCTCAGCCACGTCGCCTCGAGCGCCTCGAAGATTCGGGCCGGGTCGGTGAGCTTCTTGCCGTCCTTGTCGTGCCACTCGTCACGCACGACCGAGAACCGAAACGACATGCCGGAGATCGCGCCGGACGCGATCGCGTCACGGACCGGTGCGACCAACCAGTTGTCGTGCAGCCGTGCGACGACGTGGGCACCGCCGTCCGGCGCGAGGTCAGGGTCAACCTCCTCACGGATCGACTCCACCGACGCGATCGGGATGGACCCGATCATGGTGTGCCGCCCGTGATCGAACTGGACGATCGGGGGCGACTCGCGGAACGATTTCTTCATGGAGCCCGGCGCTATCGTCTCCCGGAACCGGCCCTCCCAAGAGTCGATGATGGTCTCGCGGCCGAACACCGCGGCGTACCCGTCGAGGGTCCGACCGTCATCCCCCGCGTCTCCGGCAGCGTCGTCGACGGCGCGCAGAGCGAACGGTGCCAGGCGAGGCACGTCGGCCATGCGCACGGCCTGTGAGCGCGAACGTGTGGTCATTCTGTGCCTCCTGTGGGCTGGGATTGTGCGATGGTCTGGCCGGGCGGCTGCAGCTGGACGGAGAACAATCCGGTGTGCTCGAGCAGGCGGATATCGTCGGCCTCGAGCGCTGCCACGGCCGACTCCGGGGTGAAGCCTGCCGCGAGGTAGGACGACAGGGTCGCCGCGCGGGTGCGGGCGATCTCGGCCGCATCCTTCTCGTCCTCGCGCAGGAACGCGATGTTGTCGTGGTCGTACCAGAGCCTCGCGCCGGGGCCGAACGTCCCCTCGGGGAACACGTTCTGCAGCGCCGCCGCAGCAGCGGCCCACAGCGGGTGCATCGTCCCGTCGCTGAACCTGCGGCGCGCCTGGGCGTAGTTGGAGTAGGTTGCGGCCTGCAGCCCCTCGGACAGTCCGACGATGACCGGCGGCACGCCACCGGCCGCGGCGATCCGCGTCTCCCCTGCGCCCTGCACCTGCCGGAAGTCCACGCTGCGCAGGTCTGCGCC
>JBFWKS010000407.1:0-3238 GCA_050252545.1 Solirubrobacteraceae bacterium | reverse complement strand
CGGGCTGATGGCGTCGGTCTTCACCAAGGACGTCGCCCGGGGCGAGGCGATCGCGCGGAGGATCCAGGCCGGCACCGTGCATGTCAACGACGCGCTCGTCGGCTACGCCGCGCTCGAGGCGCCGATGGGGGGCTGGAAGGACTCCGGCCTCGGCGCGCGCCACGGCCGTGCGGGGATCGAGAAGTACACCGCCACGCAGACCCTCGTCGTGGCGCGCCTGGCCCTGCGCCGCGAGCCGCAGCACTACCCCTACAACGGGTTCGTCTTCAAGCTCCTGGGCGGGCTCGTCCGCGCGGTGTACGGGCGCGGCAAGCGGGACTGACCCGGCTGGACGTAGGAGCAGCGTCGGGTCGATGGGGCCCGGCGCGGGGTGGCGGCAGAAGCCCTCACGAGGTGGTGGTTCGTGACGCCGGCCGGGGTGGCGTGACGGCCGGCATGTGGCAGGCTGACGGCATGGCCCACGAGCTGCTCATCGTCCGTCACGGCCGCGCCGAGCCGCACGGCCTGCGTGCGGACGCCGAGCGCGACCTCGTCGCGGAGGGCGAGGCGCAGGCGCGGGCCGTCGGCGGGGCGCTCGTCGCGCTGCAGCGGGTGCCCGATGTGGTCCTGGCATCGCCGAAGGTCCGCGCGTGGCGCACGGCGGTGCTGGCCGCCGAGCGGTTCGGTGGCGAGGTGGTGAGGCACGACGCGCTCGTCGGGTTCGACGCCGACGAGGCCCGGACCGTCGCGGACCTGGGCGAGCGGGTGATGGTCGTCGGCCACGAGCCCGACCTCTCCTCGGTCGTGCACGCCCTGACGGGCGCCCGGCTCGCCGTCCCGACCGGGGGCCTGGTGGTCGTGCGGCTCGGCGACGGCGGCCAGCTGCGGTCGTTCCTGCGCGCAGCGGAGCTGGCGCGCCTCGGGGGCTGACGCGGTCGCGAGCCCGGCCTTGATGCCGTGCCCCGGGCGGGGAACGCGTAGCGATGTGGCCCTCCCGCGGACCCCGGCGTCCGTGGAAGACTGACCGGGTGCCCGAGCTTCCCGAGATCGAGGCGACGGTGCGGCTGCTCGACGCCGCGCTCGCCGGGGCGACCGTCGACGCCGCACGTGCCCCCGGCCTGGCCACGATGCGGACCTTCGCGCCGCCGCTCGACGCCCTCGAGGGTGCGACCCTCACCGGGCTGGGGCGACGCGGCAAGCTCCTGCTGGTCGGGTTCGCCGGCGGTGGGTTGCCCGGCGCGTCGCCGGTGGGGGAGGCCGGGACGCCAGACCGACCGGTGCCCCCGGATCCGGACCGACCCGCGTCCCCGGACGATCCGGCGAACGGTGGCGCCACCGTTGCGGGCGATCCCAGGGTGACCTCGGCCGTCCCCGTCCCACCGGGGAGCGACGCGGTCCTCGTCCTGCACCTGATGAGCGCCGGACGCCTCCAGCTGTACGACAGGCGGGCCGGCATGCGGGACCGGACCACCCGGCTCGTCGTGCGGGTGGTCGGGGGCGGGGATGCCGGCGACGACGGGCCCGAGCGGGAGCTGCGGCTGCGCGAGTTCGGGACGAAGCAGGCGGCGTGGGCCAAGCTGCTGCCGGTCGGCGAGCTCGCCGGCGACGAGACGCTGACGACCCTCGGCCCCGAGGCGTGGCCCGCGCCGCCGGAGCTGGGCGCGACGCTGCCGCCACGTCGGACCCTGCGCGGGGCGCTGCGCGATCAGCGCGTGATCGCCGGGATCGGTCGCAGCTGGGCCGACGAGATCCTCTGGACCGCCAGGCTCGCCCCACTGCGCCGCGGCGGCGACCTGGACGAGGGCGAGCGCGCACGTCTGCGCGACGCGATCGTCGAGGTCCTCGACGGGACCCTGCGTCACTACCTCGGGGTGCGTGGGGCCGAGGTGGAGGACGGCCCGTCGGCGGCCGCCGACATCACCGCCCCCGGCGTCGACGCGCCGGATCCCGCGGCGCCGGATCCCGGGGCGCTGGGCGCCGGCGAGCCCGACGGTGGCGTCCTCGCCCTGCCGCTGCCCGACAAGCTGCCGCTTCCGCTGCAGGTCCACCGCCGGGCCGGCCGGCCCTGCCCGCGCTGCGGCGATCCGATCCTCGCCGTCCACTACGAGGACGACGAGATGGCCTACTGCGCGACCTGCCAGACCGACGGCAAGCCCTACAAGGACCGGCGGTTCTCGCGGCTGCTCAAGGAGTGACGGGCCCGTCGGCCTGCGAGAAGGTGGCGTCGACGACGGCCTGCCAGAGCGCCGCCAGGTCATCCACGAGCGCCGCCGCGGGGCGCGGCTCGGCCGTCGTCAGCCAGTCCAGCACGGTCTGGATCGTGCCGCCGACGAGGAACGACGCGCCGAGGTCGACCGTCGGGCTCCGGCCGGCACCGTGCACCTCGACGCCCAGGCCGATGGCCGCGGAGGTCATCCGCCGCAGCGCCTCGTCGCGGCGTCGGGCCGCATCGCCGTCGCCGGGTACGGGACCGAACAGCACGTGCGCACGCCGTGGGTCCTCGGCGAGGTGCGCCACGAACGGCTCCAGCGCGGCGCGGACGAATCCGGCGGGCGTGCGGTCGCGTTGGACGCCCGCGAGCGTCACCGCGATCAGGTCGTCGCTCAGGCGCCCGACGAGTGCGGTCGAGAGGTCGTCGAGCGACGCGAACGCCTCGTAGAAGTAGCGCTTGCTCAGCCCCGCCTCGCGGCACACCGCGTCGATCCGCAGCGCGTGCCAGTCGTTCGCCGCGACCAGGCGGAACGCGGCATCGAGCAGCGCCGTGCGTCGCTCCGCGCTGCGCTCTGCCCCGCTGCGTCCGCCGTAGCGCCTCCCGCCGACCTCGGTCGTCATCGGTCCTCAGCTTGACGATCCTGCATCTGGAACGCTACTGTCTCAGATGTGGCCAGCCTCCTGACGAAGCCCCTGGCGCTGGCGGGCGCCGCCATCGACCGCGTCCCGGTCACCGACATGGCGAACGCGGTCCTCGAGCGGTTTCCCGAGCGGGCGCCGCAGCCGTACGCCCCGCCGCCGCCCGGCAGCGGGCTGGAGCCGATCATGGGCGATCCGTCGGTGCCGGTGATCGGTCGGTCGCTCGGGTTCCTTCAGCACACCCTCGATCACTTCCGTGAGCTGCACCAGCGGTTCGGGACGGTGTCCTGGACGACGGCGTTCGGCGACCGGATGGTGCTCGTCGTCGGGCCCGACGCGATCGGCACCGTCCTCACCAACCGCGACAAGGCGTTCTCCAACAAGGAGGGCTGGGACTATCTCATCGGTC
>JBFWKS010000406.1:0-3273 GCA_050252545.1 Solirubrobacteraceae bacterium | reverse complement strand
AGGGCCTCTACGCAGGAGGGGCGTCGTGAGCGAGTTCCTGGAGCTGAGCTTCGCCGGGATCGCGCTGGGGTCCCGTTACGCCCTGGTGGCGCTGGGATTCGTGATCATCTTCCGCGCGACCGGGGTCATCAACTTCGCCCACGGCGGCCTGCTGCTGCTGGGCACCTACCTGACCTACGCCCTGATCACGACCGGCATCCCGTTCGCGCCGGCGGTCATCCTGGCGATGGTCGGCGCCGCGCTGTTCGGTGCCGCCGTCGAACGGGCCGCGTTGCGACCGCTCGTGGGACGACCGGTGTACGCGGCGATCATGGTCACCGTCGGCCTGCTGTTCGTCATGGAGCAGATCGCGTCGACGATCTGGGGGCACAACGCGCTGACCCTCGGCGACCCCTGGGGCCTGGACACCGTCACCGCGGGCAGCGTCGTCATGCCGGTCAAGGACCTGTGGACGATCGGCCTGGCAGCCGCAGCGCTGGCGGCGTTCTTCGTCCTGCTGCGGTACTCCCGCATCGGCGTGGCGATGCGCGCGACCGCGGCCGATCCCGAGGCGGCACTCGCCCAGGGGATCAGCGCCGGCCGGGTGACGGCGGTGTCCTGGGCGATCGCGGCCGCCCTCGCCACCGTCGCCGGCGTGACCTTCGCCGCCGGACCCAACGCGCTCAGCCCCGGGCTCGTCGGCGTCGCGCTCGTCGCGTTCCCGGCGATGATCCTCGGCGGGATGGACAGCCCCGGCGGCGCGGTCGTCGGCGGCCTGATCATCGGCCTGGTCCAGTCGCTCACCGCCGGCTACCAGGAGGACGTCCTGCCGTGGGCCGGCGAGAACGTGCACACCGTCATGCCGTTCGTCGTGATGATCCTCATCCTGCTGGTGCGGCCCTACGGGCTGTTCGGCACGCCCGAGGTCCGGAGGATCTGACGGTGGGCGACCCGCGCTCCATCCTCCGCGGCCGCCGCGACGGCCCGGCCGCCGGCCTGCACCGCAGCCAGGCCGACGCCGTGCGCCTGTGGGGCACCCCGTGGGCCCGGTTCGGGCTGGTCCTGTTGATCGTCGGCTGGGCGCTGGTCCCGCAGTTCGTCACCGACGACTTCTGGCTCAGCGTCCTGAACTACGCGGGGATCGCGGCGATCGCCGCCCTGGGTCTCAACCTCCTGACCGGGTACACCGGCCAGATCTCGCTCGGCCACGCCGTCTTCCTCGGGGTCGGCGCGTACGCGGCGGCGCAGATCGGCGAGGGCGGCGACATCCCGCTCGTCGTCTGGCTGCCCGCGGCGGCCCTGATCGGCGGGCTCGTCGGCGCGGCCATCGGCCCGTTCGCGCTCCGACTCCGGGGCAACTACCTCGTGATCGTGACGCTCGGCCTGGTGTTCATCGGCGAGCACGTCTTCCGCAACCTCAAGGACGTCACCGGCGGCAACACCGGGACGTCGGTGAGCGCTTCGCCGTCGATCGGTCCACTGGACTTCACCGACCTGAGCCTCGGCGGACAGGCCTACTCGCGCGAGCAGGGCTGGTTCTGGCTGATCTGGGCGCTCGTCGCGATGACGGCGCTGATGACGAAGAACATCGTGCGGACCCGGCCCGGGCGGGCGATCCAGGCGATCCGCGACCGCGACCTGGCCGCCGAGGTCGTCGGGATCGAGATCGGCCGTCACAAGATCTGGGTGTTCGCGATCTCCAGCGCGTTCGCGGCCGCCGCCGGGGCGCTGTACGGCTCGTACCAGGAGTACGTCAGCCCGGACGAGTGGAACCTGTTCCTGTCGATCCAGTACATCGCGATCATCATCGTCGGTGGCATCGGCACGGTGTTCGGAACGGTCCTCGGCGCCTTGTTCATCGGTGCGCTGCCGTCGATCATCGAGGAGTACTCGCACTCGATCCCGGGGGTGGCCGCGGAGGCCGGCGACAGCGGCATCAGCGTCTACTCGCTGAACCAGGCGATCTTCGGGGTGCTGATCGTGGCGTTCCTGCTGCTGGAGCCCCGCGGACTGGCCGCGATCTGGTTGCGGGTCAAGGCCTATTTCCGGACGTGGCCGTTCAGGTACTGACGGCCACGGACCAGCGGTTCCACGAAAGGGAGAGAGAACATGCGCAACAGGACACGATGGGGAGCGATCGCCGCCAGCGCGATCCTGGCCCTCGGCGTCACCGCGTGCGGTGGCGCCGACGACGACGACGGCGGGGGCGGTGGGAGCGACGGTGGCGGGCTCAGCGCGGCACCCGGCTTCGACGGCACCACGATCAAGCTCGCGACCCTCAGCGCCCAGTCCGGGCCGGTCGCCGTCATCGGCAAGCCGCTGACCAACGGGATCAAGGTCTGGTTCGACCGCGTCAACGCCGACGGCGGCATCGCCGGCAAGTACAAGGTCGAGCTCGTCAACGAGGACAACCGCTACGAGGCCGACACGACGGTCCAGCGCTACAACCGCGTCAAGAACGACGTGGTCGCCGTCGGTCAGGTCCTGGGCACCGCCCCGACCCTCGCGCTGCTGCCGCAGCTCCGGCGCGACAACATCGTCGCCGCCCCGGCGTCGCTCGACGGGTTCTGGGTCGAGGAGACGCACCTCGTCCCGGTCGGCGCGCCCTACCAGGTGGAGGCGGCGAACGGCCTGCACCACTACATCGAGGCCGAGGGCAAGGACAAGACCCTCTGCACGTTCACCCAGGACGACGTGTACGGCGAGGCGGCGCTGCAGGGCGTCGAGGCGGCGGCGAAGGACAACGGCGTGAAGATCGCCAGCGGCCAGAAGTTCAAGGTCGCCGACAAGGACGTCACCGGACAGATCCAGCGCCTGCGGCGCGCCGGCTGCGACGCGGTGAGCCTCGCGGCCACCCCGACCGATGCCGGGAAGATCTGGCAGACCGCCGCGCAGCTGAAGTTCGCGCCGCGCTGGATCGCCCAGGCACCGGCGTGGACCGGCGCGTTCGCCAAGTCGCCGCTGGCCCCGTACCTGGAGCAGACGCTGTGGCTCGTCGCCGAGGGCGCCGACTGGGGCGACAGCGAGATCCCCGGCATGAAGGAGATGCTCGCGGACGTCGAGAAGTACTCGCCGAAGCAGGAGCCGGACCTGTACTTCAGCTTCGGGTACAACCAGGGTCGCGCGATGACCGCGATCCTCGAGAAGGCCGTCGCCGCCGGTGACCTGTCCCGCGAGGGCGTGGTCAAGGCGCTGAACGAGCTGGGCGAGGTCGACTTCCAGGGCCTGATCTCCCCCTACACCTACGGCCCCGACGGCGACCGCAGCCCGTCGCGGTCCAACACGATCTACACC
>JBFWKS010000405.1:0-3285 GCA_050252545.1 Solirubrobacteraceae bacterium | reverse complement strand
GGAAGCCGTCGGCCGGACGCGCCGGCGACGGAGTTGGGGTTTCGGTGGTCATGGTGGAGCCTCCTCGTGTCCCGGTGGCCGATCGGGTCCGTGATTCATGCAACCTATCGATGGGTGGGCCCGGGCCGGCCGCTGGGGGTTGCGAACAGTTGGCGGAATATTGAGCGGTAATGATGATCGATTGTGACCGGGAGTGATACTGCCCGGCCCGCCCGGCGGCGCGGCATGGTGCCAGCGGGAGCTTTGCGGCCCCCGCGAGGGCGCCCGCTCGAGGAAGGAGATGGCGATGGGGGCTGAAGCGATTCACGGGACCGAAGCGATTCACGGTGCCGGGGCGATTCGCGGTGAAGGCGGGGCCGGGATGCCGCCGGCCGCGGCGTCGGGAGCCCCGCGCATCGCCGACCTGGTGACGCTGGCGGCGGCCCGGCGGCCGGAGGCGCCGGCGCTCGTCGTGACCGGCGACCGCATCCGGATCGGCTACCGCGACCTGGTCCGGATGGTCGACGACCTGGCGGGCCGGCTGCGGGCGGCCGGCCTGGTGGCCGGTGACCGCGTCGCGCTGCGCGCGGGCAGCAACGCCGAGTTCGTCGTCGGCCTGCTGGCCGCGTCGCGGGCGGAGCTGATCGCGGTCCCGCTGGACCCGGCCCTGCCCGTCGCCGAGCAGCGGCGGCGCAGCCAGGCCGTGGGCGCGCGGGCGGTGCTCGTCGACGGGGACGTGCCCGGCGAGCGGGACCCGGCGCTGGGCTGGTGGCCGATCGCGGTGGCCGCGGGCAACCGGGGTGGCCCCGCGACCGGCCTGGACGCCGCGACCGCGCCTCCGGCCGGGGCCCCGGCGCCCGAGGGGCTGCGGCCCGACGACGCCATGATCATGTTCACCGGGGGAACCACCGGCGTCCCGAAGATGGTCCCGTGGACCAACGCCAACCTCGCGGCCTCGGTGCGCGCCATCGTCGCCGGGTACGGCCTGGGTCCCAACGATGCGACCGTCGCGGTGATGCCCCTTTACCACGGACATGGCCTGCTCGCCGCGCTGCTGGCGACGCTGGGATCCGGCGGCGCGGTGTTGCTGCCCGCGTGCGGGCGGTTCTCGGCGCACACCTTCTGGGACGACATCGCCGCCGTGCGGGCCACCTGGTACACCGCGGTCCCGACGATTCACCAGATCCTGCTGGAGCGCGCCAAGACCGGCCGGACCACCGCGGGGCCGGCGGCGCTGCGGTTCATCCGCAGCTGCAGCGCCCCGCTCACCCCGGAGACGGCGCAGGCGCTGCGTGACACCTTCTCCGCGCCGGTGGTGTGTGCGTTCGGCATGACCGAGGCCACCCACCAGGTGTCCAGCACGGGCATCGATCAGCGCGGCAACCCCGCCGAGACGCCCGGCCTCGTCGGCCGGTCCACCGGCCCCGATATCCGGATCGCCGGGCCCGACGGGGAACCGCTGGCCCCCGAGGCGGTCGGCGAGATCTGGTTGCGCGGACCGACCGTGGTGCGCGGCTACCTCGGCGACCCGGCGATCACTGCGGCCAACTTCACCGACGGGTGGATGCGCACCGGCGACCTGGGTTCCCTGTCGGCGGCCGGCGACCTGAGCATTCGCGGCAGGATCAAGGAGCTGATCAACCGGGGTGGAGAAAAGATCTCCCCGGAACGCGTCGAGGCCGTCCTGGCCAGCCACCCCGGTGTGCTGGAGGTCGCGGTGTTCGGCAAGCCCGACGCGCTGTACGGGGAGACGGTGGCCGCGGTGATCGTTCCCCGGGGATCCGCCGCCCCGGCCCCCGGCGAACTGGTGGCATTCTGCCGGGACCGGTTGGCGCCTTTTGAGGTGCCCAGCACCGTCCAGGAGGCGGGCGAGCTGCCCCACACCGCGAAGGGCTCGCTGGACCGCCGCGCTGTGGCGGCGCGATTCGGCACGACGGGCTGAACCGGCCGGGACGGCCGACAAGGCCGGGAGCGCG
This sequence comes from Solirubrobacteraceae bacterium, assembly GCA_050252545.1. Lineage (GTDB taxonomy): Bacteria > Actinomycetota > Thermoleophilia > Solirubrobacterales > Solirubrobacteraceae > Patulibacter. The sequence continues at coordinate 1,330 of JBFWKS010000405.1, read as the reverse complement.
GGCTTTCCGGGAGCGCGGTCAGGGCGCCGACGACGACACGCCGCCCCACGCTGCCCGCGCGCCCGAATCGCCGATGCGGTAGGTCTGAACCAGTGTCGCGGCGGCAGCGATGATCACCAGCACCCCGACCACCGATTGCGCGACCAGGCTGACCGCGGTTCCGCGCAGCTGGCGGACGTGAACGGCGGCCAGCAGCGCGACGGTGGCCAGCAGAGCCGCGACGATGTAGACCAACGTCGACCCCAGCTGCTCATGCGCGTCCAATACCGGCGCCATGGCGGGCGCCGCGCGGACTCGTGCCGCCAGCCGCTCGCCCGCGTCGGCGGTCACCGGGGTCAACGCCGCCGCGGCCAACGCCAGGAAGACGACCAGCCAGATCAGCCGTCGTCGCGCAGCGGGCCACAACGCGCACAAGATCGCCAGGACGGCCGTCAGCGGCGCGAGGACGACGACGAAATGGATCAGCAGGATATGAGCGGGAAGCCCGTTGAGAGTCGACATGCCTCTTCAGATGCTAGCCGCCATCCGCGCGGCCGCCGACTCCGGCATCGGTTCGTAGCGGGCGAACGACCGGGTGAACGACGCGGCCCCGTGCGCCAGCGAACGCAGATCGATGGCGTAGCGGGTCAGCTCCACCTGCGGCACCTCGGCGCGCACCACCGTGCGGCCGGATCCGGCCTCGGTGCCCAGTACCCGCCCGCGGCGGCTCGACAGGTCGCCCATCACCGCGCCGACGAAGTCGTCGGGCACCCGCACCGAGATCTCGTCGATCGGCTCGAGCAACGCCACCCGGGTGGCCGCCGCGGCCTCGCGCAACGCTAGCGCGCCGGCCATCTGGAACGCGAAGTCCGAAGAGTCGACGCTGTGGGCCTTGCCGTCGAGCAGGGTGACCCGGATGTCGACCACCGGATACCCGGCCTGCACACCCTTGTCCATCTGGGCGCGCACTCCCTTCTCCACGCTCGGGATGAACTGGCGCGGCACCGCCCCGCCCACCACCTTGTCGAGGAATTCGAACCCGGAGCCCTCCGGCAGCGGCTCCACCTCGATGTCGCACACCGCGAACTGGCCGTGCCCGCCAGACTGTTTGACATGGCGGCCGTGGCCTTTGGCTTTGCCGGTGAATGTCTCTCGCAGCGGAATACGGACGTCGACCGTGTCCACGGTGACGCCGTAGCGGCTGGCCAGCGCGTCCAGCGCGACGCCGGCGTGGGCCTCGCCCATGCACCACAGCACGATCTGGTGCGTTTCCGGGTTCTGCTCGATGCGCAGTGCCGGGTCCTCGGCGGCCAGCCGTCCCAGCCCGACCGACAGCTTGTCCTCATCTGTC
>JBFWKS010000404.1:0-3295 GCA_050252545.1 Solirubrobacteraceae bacterium | reverse complement strand
GCTCTTGCCGCCGCCGGTCGGCATCACCACCAGCGAGTCGCGTCCCTCGAGCGCGGCCTGCACCGCCTCGCGCTGGCCGGGGCGGAAGCTCTCCAGTCCCAGGAGCGACAGGAGCGCGTCCGGGTCGACGTGGTCCAGCGGGCGGCGACGGGGCCGGGGGCCCGCCGGGGCGGCGGGCCCGGGCGTGAAGGACGATGCGTCCGAGAACGACGGCGCCGGCGGATCTTCCTCCCAGACCGGCGGGGGGCCGTCGAGGGCCCCCGGGTCGTCACCGGGCCCGGCCTCGCCGACGAAGGCCACCCCCGCGAGCGGGTCGTCGTCGGCGGCCGGGTCGCCGCCGTCCGGGTGCTCGTGGCCCAGGGCGTCGAGGTAGGCGAGGTAGTCGGCGTCGTCGGCCGGTGGCCCGCCGGGCGCCGTCGGCTCGTCGGCGACGACGTCCGGCGGACCCGCGGGCGTCGCCGGCTCACGGACCGGGTCCTGGTTCGGGGGCCCGGCGTTCTCCGGCACCAGGTCGAACAGCGACGGCCGGGCCTGCGCCGCGGCCGCCGCCACGCGATCGGCCGCGAGCTGCGCCACCGGTGTCAGGGCGGCCTGCTCGTCGGCTCCCAACGCCGGCCACCGCTTGCGCACCCCGTCGAGGACCTTGGAGGCGTCGCTCGCCCCGGGGTCGGCGAAGACCGCGGCGAGCTGGGTGAGCGCGTCGTGCACCCCTGGACCGTAGCCCGGCCGGAGGCGGGTCCGGCGCGTGACGCCGGCATGGCACCGAATCGACACGGTTCCGTCACGGTCTGGGTGTCACCGGCGCGCCGCTACGCCGACGCGCCAGACGGGCGACCACCCGAGCCACATCCCGGCACGTCACAGATCCGCCGCGGCCGGTGTCCCATGGTCGACACCACGACACGAGGAGTCGACATGAGCAGCGATACGCGGGTTCCCAAGGCCGAGATCACCGGCGTCTACGGGGCGGTGGTCAAGAGGTTCAGCAAGCGGATGTTCGGCCACGTCCCCGAGGCGATCGGGGTGATGTGGCACCACCTGCCGGTGCTCAAGGCCAGCATGAGCTACGGCCAGAAGGTGCAGAAGTGGGACCGGTGCGACGAGAGCCTCAAGTCCTTCGCGCACATGGCCGTCGCGTCGCTGATCGGCTGCTCGTGGTGCCTGGACTTCAACTACTTCATGGCGAAGAACAAGGGCCTGGACGTCGACAAGGCGCGCGAGATCCCGCGGTGGCGAGAGTCCGCCGTGTTCACGACGCTGGAGCGGCAGGTGCTCGAGTACTCCGAGGCGGCGAGCCAGACGCCGCCGACGGTCACCGACGAGATGGTCGCACCCCTGCTCGAGGCGCTCGGACCGGCCGGCGTGCTGGAGCTCACCAGCGTGATCGGCTTCGCCAACATGAGCACCCGCGGCAACGTCGCGCTGGGGATCGAGGCGGAGGGCTTCGCCGCCGCCTGCGGGCTCAAGCCGATGGCCGAGAGGCCGAAGGCCGAGAAGCCGATGGCCGATTCGCGCGTAGCATCGCCGGCATGACCGACGATCCGTTCGTCGACCATCGTCGCCTGCTGTTCACGGTGGCGTACGAGATGCTCGGCTCGGCCGCCGACGCGGAGGACGTCGTCCAGGAGGCCTGGCTGCGCTGGGCCGGCCTGGACGACGCGGTCCGCGCGGACGTCCGCGATCCGCGGGCGTACCTCGTGCGCACCGTGACCCGCCAGGCCCTGAACCAGCTGCGGACCGTGTCGCGGCGGCGCGAGGAGTACGTCGGCGAGTGGCTCCCCGAGCCGCTCCTGACCGGCCCCGACGTCGCCGACGACGTCGAGCTCGCCGAGAGCGTGTCGTTCGCGATGCTGACGGTGCTGGAGACGCTCGGTCCGACCGAGCGGGCGGTGTTCGTCCTGCGCGAGGTGTTCGACGCGCCGTACGACGAGATCGCCGCCGCGGTCGACAAGTCGCCGGCGGCGGTCCGGCAGATCGCCACCCGCGCCCGCGATCACGTCGCGTCCCGGCGACCCCGGGCGACGGTCAGCGCGGCCGAGCAGCAGGTCGTGGTCGAGCGGTTCCTCGCCGCCATCGACGGTGGCGACCTGCAGGCCCTGCTGGACGTCATGGCACCCGACGTGGTGCTGACCTCCGACGGCGGCGGCGTCGTCCAGGCGGCCCAGCGACCGATCACGGGCGCCCGGACCGTCGGACGCCTGCTCGTCCGGCTGCAGGGCATGGTCGAGACGGGGACGATGTGGATCAACGGGGCCCCGGCCGTACGCCTCGACCTGGAGGGCGCGCTCGACACGGTCGTGAGCGTGGCGGTCGCCGACGGCCGGATCACCCGGATCTACGCCGTGCGCAACCCGCACAAGCTCGGTCGGGTGGGGGAGGAGGCGGCGCTCGGCCGCTGAGCGGCGCGGTGCGTGCTGCCGGGCTCGGAGCCCGGCGAGGCCGAGCCCACGGGCCACCCGGCGCGGGCACCGGCCGGCGACCGGTCAAGCTGACCGCCCGCAGGCCCGGCCCGCGCAGCGTGACCATCGCGGCGGCCGTGGCCTCGTCGGCAGCGAGGTAGACGACGAGCCGCCGACGCCCCGACGTACGCGAGCACGCTGCTCGACCAGCTCACCTGGTGGGCCGACGCGCTCGCGACGGCGCGGGCCCGGATGCCCGTACCCGGCCTGACGGGGCCGCGGCACGGAGCTCGTCGGCCCTCGAACGGTGGGGTCGACGGATCGGGCCGGACGGGCGAGCCTCGTCACCGTCCGGCCGGCGTGAGCGTCAGGGCCGGCCAGCCCGCGATCCGGGAGAGCATCGTCCGGTCGTGGGTGACGAGCACCACCGCGGCCGGCGTGTCGAGCAGCGCGTCGGTCAGGTCGTCGACGAGCGCGACCGACAGGTGGTTGGTGGGCTCGTCCAGCAGCAGCACGTCCGGTTGCCGGATCAGGAGTCCGGCGAGGGCGACCCGGCGGCGCTGGCCCGTCGACAGGCGCCCGAGCGGCCGGTCGAGGTCGTCGGCGCGCAGCAGGCCGGTGCGCACCACCGCGGAGCGGGCGTCGTCCGGGTCGAGCACCGGCCGCTCCGCCCGGGCGATCGCCTCGAGCGGGGTGCGGTCGGGGTCGAACCGGTCCTCCTGGTCGAGGAGCCCGACGCGGGCGGGGGGGGCTCGCGTCACCGAGCCACCGTCCGGGCGCAGCCGCCCGGCCAGCATCGCGAGCAGGGTGCTCTTGCCCGCGCCGTTGGCGCCGCGGGTCAGCCACCGGCCGCCGGCTGCGATCTCGTTGGTCGGGCCGGTGGGCAGCGCGACGCG
>JBFWKS010000403.1:0-3296 GCA_050252545.1 Solirubrobacteraceae bacterium | reverse complement strand
CGAGCGGGCCGTCGCCGTTGCGGGCCAGGGCGTCGAGGTCGGCCGGTGGCCGCTCGGCCGGGTCGTCGCCGTCGGTGGCGTCGTTGCCGCCGCGGGCGTCGCCGGCCCGCAGCAGCCGCTCGCGCAGCCCTTCGGTCTCCTCGGGCGAGGGGTCCCACGCCGCGGGGTCGGGCAGGTCGGCGAGCGAGTCCAGGCCGAAGAGCTTGAGGAACAGCCCGGTGGTGCGGTAGAGGACCGCGCCGAACTGCGATCGCCCGGCCTCCTCGATCATGCCCCGCTCGACGAGCGTCGCGCACGCGGAGTCGGCGGCCACGCCGCGAATCCGGGTGATCTCGGGACGACTGACCGGCTGTAGGTAGGCGACGATCGACAGCGTCTCGGCCTGGGCCGGCGTGAGGGGTGGGGTGCGTGGAGCGGTGAGGAGCCGGCGGGCTGCCGGCTCGGTCTCCGGCGCGGTGGCGAGCAGGAACCCACCGCCGACCTCGCGCAGGAGCAGACCGCGGCGACCCGGCGCGTAGGCGGCGCGCAGCTCCTCCAGCGCCGGGGCCAGCTCGTCGGCCCACACGTCGCAGGCAGCCGCGATCTGGTCGACCGTCACCGGATCGGACGACAGGAAGAGCAGCGCCTCGATGGTCGACGCCAGTCCGCTCTGCTCGCCGGTCGCCGCGGAGGAAGCGCCACCGTGCGGCGGTGGGGTGGCGATCTCGTCGGTCGGCGCAACGTCGGCCGACGCCGCGATCGGATCGGTCTCCGGCCCGGTCATGCGACGCTGCGCGCCGACCAGCGCGCCGCCCCGGCGGCCAGGCCCGCGACGTGGATCTCGGCGAACGGCCGCTCCTGCGTCCAGTCGGCCTCGCCCTGCTTGTAGAGCTCCAGCAGCGCCCAGAGCGTCACGGCCACGGTGGTGACGTCGGCCCCGTCCACCGCCTCGCTGAACGTGAACGACCCGCGGCGCAGCAGCGACCGCAGATGCCCCAGACGCTCCGGCAGCGACACGCGGTTGAGCGTGACGTGGTGCAGATCGACGCGGGCGGGCATCCGCAGCAGGCCGCCGAGCGCCTTGCCCAGCCGGGCTGGGGCGTGCACGGCGATCGCGTCGGCCTCGGTGAACCGGCGCAGGTGGACGGGCAGCGGCGCCTGCCGGTAGCGGATGCCCTCCTCCCGCCCGAGGCGCTCGGTCAGGTACTCCGCGGCGGTGCGGTAGCGGCGGGCCTGGAGCATCCGCTGCAACAGCTCCTCCGCGGCCTCCTCCGGGGCCAGGTCCTCCAGCTCCTCGTCCTCCTCGCGCGGGAGCAACAGCCGGGACTTGAGCTCCAGCAGCGCGGCGATGAGGACGAGGAACTCGGTGGCGACCTCGAGGTCGAGCTCGCCGCGGGACTCCAGGTGGTCCAGGTAGCTCAGGACGACGTCGGCCAGGTCGACCTCCAGCAGGTCGACCTCCTCCTTCAGGACGAGGGTGAGCAGCAGGTCGAACGGCCCGCTGAACACCTCCAGGTCGAGCTCCAGACCCGCGACGTAGGCGGTCGCGCGCATCCCGGGAACGGTAGCGAGCTGCGCGGTCGGCACCGCCCCCGTCGCCGACCGTGTCGGGCCGGGCGCGCCGACCGCCAGTCCGCGGCCGCCCCGAGCCGCCCGCGGGCGGCGGAGCGTGGACCTCAGGACCGCGGACCGACGCCCATCGCCTCGCGGACGTCGGCGAGCACGGGGCGGGCGATCGCCCGGGCCTTCTCGGCACCGATCGCCAGTGCGGCCTCGATCGCGGCCTCGTCCTCGCGGAGCGCCACGTACCGTTCCTGGACGGGGGCGAGCAGCGCGATCACCGCGTCGGCGGTCGCGGCCTTGAGATCGCCGTAGCCACGGGCGTCGACGAGGCTCTCCTCGACCTGCTCCGGTGTGCGGTCGCTCGCGGCGGCCAGGATGTCGATGAGGTTCGAGACGCCCGCCTTCTCGGGGCCGCGGCGCAGGACGGGCGGGCTCTCGGAGTCGGTGACGGCACGCTTGAACTTCTTCTCGATCGCCTTCGGCTCGTCGAGGAGGTACAGCGCCCCCTCGGGAGTCGACGACGACGTCGACATCTTCCTCTCCGGCACCTGCAGGTCCATGATCCGCGCGGCGACGGTCGGATACACGCCCTCGGGCACGGTCAGGATCTGCGTCGCGCCGGGGTCGTCCGGGCGGGTGGGATCCCCTCCCCCGAACCGTGCGTTGAACCGCAGGGCGATGTCGCGCATGAGCTCGACGTGCTGGCGCTGGTCGTCGCCGACCGGCACGCGGTCGGCGCGGAAGGCCAGGACGTCGGCGGCCATCAGCACCGGGTAGAGGAAGAGCCCGGCCGAGACGAGCTCGCGCTGCTGGCCGGACTTCTCCTTGAACTGGTGCATCCGGTTGAGGTCACCGTGGGCGGTGACGGCGGTCAGCAGCCACGTCAGCTCCGGCACCTCCGGGACGTCGCCCTGGCGGTAGAGGATCGACCGCTCCGGGTCGATCCCGGCGGCCATCAGCAGGGCGATCGTGTCGTACGTGCGATCGCGCAGCTCGGCCGGGTCGTACGCGACCGTGGTGGCGTGTAGGTCCACGACGCAGTAGATCGAGTCGTCGCCCGCGGCCGCGGCCTGCTCCTGCCCGGTGACGTAGTGCCGGATCGCCCCGAGGTAGTTGCCCAGGTGCTTGCGGCCGGTGGGCTGGATGCCGGAGTAGATGCGCACGGGGGGCGGAGGCTATCGCCGCCGGAGCCGTGGGCGACCGCCGGTCGCGGACGCCTCGACCGACGGAGCGCGTGGCCCGTGGCGCACCCGACCGCTGGCCCGAGCCGCGCCGGACCGGTCACCGATCGTCCGCGTTCACCGACACCCCCCGACCGACGCGGTAGCGTGGGTCCGTGTTCAAGAGGATCATCGTCGGAGTCGATCACGGACCGGGGTCCGCCGATGCGCTGCGCCTCGCCGCCGACCTGGCGGGGCTCTCGCCCGACACGGATCTGATCCTCGTCCACGCCTACGCTCCGTCCGCGGGACGCTTCGGTCGCCGCGGGAAGGCGGAGGAGCTCGACAACGCCCTGCACGGCGAGGGCATGTCGCTGCTCGAGGGCCTGCGCGACACCCTGCCCGACGCGATCCGTGACCGGGCGGAGCTGCTCTCGGTGCCGGTCCCGTCGGCGGCCTACGCGCTGCACGATCTGGCCGAGGGTCGCGAGGCCGACCTCATCGTCATCGGTCCCGCCCAGCACGGACCGGTCGGCCGCCTCGTCCTCGGCAGCGACAGCACCGGCATCGTCCACGGCGCGCCGTGCCCGGTGG
>JBFWKS010000402.1:0-3300 GCA_050252545.1 Solirubrobacteraceae bacterium | reverse complement strand
CGGTCGGCAACCTGATCGACTAGATCCTAGGCGTTCCGCCGGTCGCCAGACGACGTTCCCCCGCCGGGCACCAGACCCTCGAGCCGCGCCTCCTCGCGGTACGCGTCGACGGCGGCGGCGGTCGCGGCCTCGTCCCATCCCCTTTCGGGGGCCATCGTCGCCGCCACCGTGCGGACCGCGGCGGCGTCGTCCGCCAGCAGCGAGCGGGCCGCGGTCAGGCCGAGGCGCGTGCGGCGCAGCAGCACGTCACCGACGGTCCGCGCCTGCTCGTGGCGGACCGCGTGGACGACCTCGGCGTGCAGGTCGACCGGGCCATCGTCGACGACGGTCGCCGCGAGCGCGCGATCGCCGTCGGCGAGCGCGAGGACGTCGCGGGCGATCAGGCCGTAGCGGCCGGCCAGCTGGGTGCGGGTGCCCTCGGTCGTGCCGCGCACGTGGGGCAGGCGCATCGGATCGATCGGCTGGCCGAGCGGCAGCCGGTCGGTGCGACACGGCGCGACCCGGTCGTCGCGCTCCACGAGCCGGTCGACGGTGCTCTTGGCCATCCGTCGCCAGGTGGTGAGCTTGCCGCCGGTGATCGTGAGCATCCCGGACGAGGTCTCGTACAGCTCGGCGCGCCGCGAGATGTCGACCGACCGGCGCGGGTCGCCGGTCGAGATCAGCGGCCGCACGCCGGCGTAGGCGCCGCTGACGTCGGACGGGGTGAGCGTGGTCCCGAAGAACCCGTTGACGCCCTCGAGGATGTAGTCGACGTCCTCGTCCGGGGGCGGGACGTGGTCGAGGTCCTCGTGGTCGTAGGCGTTGTCGGTCGTGCCGACGAGGGTGCGGCCCATCCACGGCAGCGCGAACATGAACCGGCCGCCGCCCGATGGGACGATCGCCCCGGAGCGCAGCGGCAACCGGTCGGTCGGGATCGTGATGTGGGTGCCGCGGGACGGCTTGATGACGGGCACCTCGGCCTCGTCGTGCAGCTCTGCGGGGCGCAGCCGGTCGGCCCAGACACCCGTGGCGTTGACGACGTTGGTCGCGCGCACGTCGAACTCGGCGCCAGACTCGCCGTCGCGCACCCGCACGCCGTGGGCCCACCCGTCGCGCTCCAGCAGGCTCAGCACCTCGACGCGGTTGGCGGCGACCGCGCCGAACCGCTCCGCCTCCTGCAGGACCGTCAGTACCAGGCGGCTGTCGTCGGTCTGACAGTCGTAGAAGAGCCAACCGCCCGAGGGCTCGCGGTCGGCGAGCGCCGGAAGGTGCTCGATCACCTCGTGGGGCTCCAGCGAGCGGTGCCGCTCGGGGCTCCAGGCGTGCTCGTCGCCGCTGAGGCCTCCCCCGCGCCGTCCCAGCCGTGCCCCGCGCGACAGCACGTCGTAGAGGTTGAGTCCGACGCCGGTGACCCGGTCCGGCCGCTGCCCGTCGACGGTCGCGACGACGAGCGGCAGCGGCGTCACGAGGTGCGGTGCCAGGCGGGCGTTGGTCTGCCGCTCGAGCAGGGCCTCGCGCACGAGTCCCAGGTCGAAGTTCGAGAGGTACCGCAAGCCACCGTGGACGAGCTTGGAGGAGCGGCTCGACGTGCCCGACGAGTAGTCCGCACGCTCCACCAGAGCGACCGAGTAGCCCCGGGACGCAGCGTCCAGGGCGACCCCCGCCCCGGTGATCCCGCCGCCGACCACGACGACGTCGAAGGTGTCCTCCGCCAGGGCGGCCAGGGCGTCATCGCGCTGCAGCACGCGGCGGAGCATCGCAGCCGACGGGCGACTGTCAACTCCAGGGTGCGGAATGCCCTCGTCCGAACCCGGCGGACGGGCGGACCGTCGATGGACGGGCCCCACCGGGGCGGGAGCGCGATCACCGCGCGCGATCAGGGTCCCGCGCCGACAGCGGGTCGTCCCATCGTCGGCCCACGACGGTCAGGCCACCCGCTGTCCGCTCCGTCACCCGGGTCGGGGGACGGACCGGGGTCGGATCGGGGACATTCCCCGTAGAAGCGCTCGCCGTGACCGCGCACCCTGGAGGGGACCCTCCCCGGCCCAGGACGCACCATGACCCCCGATCCGCCCACCGAACCGCAACCGCTCGCGCCGCGACCGGACGGCGCACCCGACGACGCCGGCACCCCCGACACCGGGCTGTACCGCTCCGACACCGACCGGATGATCTTCGGCGTGTGCGGCGGGATCGCCGAGCGGTACCACCTCGATCCGCCGATCGTGCGTCTGCTCTTCCTCGGGTCGCTCCTGCTCGGAGGGGCCGGGTTCCTGTTCTACCTGGCGGCCGCGGTCCTGATCCCGGCCCGGCCCGCCGACGGCACGCTCCCGCCCGCCGCGCGGGGCGGAGCGACGAGTGCGGTCAACGGTGCGCTGCGGCTCGTCATCACGCTGTCGCTGCTGCTGGCGCTCCTCGTCGTCGCGGGGATCGTCGGGGTGGTGAGCTTCGGTATCACGGCGCTCTTCGGGGCATGGCCGGTGACGATCGCGCTCGTCACCGCCGCCGGTTTGCTCGTGCTCGGCGGCCTGGGTGGCCGGCTCAACCGCGCGCTGCTCATCGTCATCCTCGCCCTGGCGATCCCGGCCGCCGTGGCGGTCGTCGCCGACGTCGACATCGACCGCTCGATCGGCGAGCGCACGACCCGGCCGACGACGGTCGCCGCCGCGACCGCCGGCACCCGGCTCGGCGTCGGCCACCAGACCGTCGACCTTCGCGACCTCCGGCCCCGGGCGGGCACGACCGTCACCGTTCCGGCCCGGGTCGACGTCGGGCGGCTCGACGTGCTCCTGCCCGAGGACCGGTGCGTGAACTGGAGCGTGCGGAGCCGTCAGGGGTTCGGGGGCGAGACGGTGGTCCTGGGGCGCCGGTCCCACGAGCGGTGGTTCGGTGACCGTCAGGAGTTCGCCACCGAGATCGACGCCGCCGGCGGTGACGACCGGTCGTCGCGGGCCGCCAGGGTGGAGCGGCCCCGTGTCGTGCTCGACCTGCACGTGGGTGCGGGCCTGATCGCGATCGGTCGAAACCAGGCCGAGCTCGACACGCACCACAGCGACGTGGCCGACCGGTCCGGTCCGCTGCGCACCGCCGCCTGCGCCGGGGAGCGTCGCGGGTGAGCACCGGGGTCGGCCGCCCCCCGACCCGGCGCGGTCCCGCGTCGGCCGTAGCGCTGCTGACCCTGATCGTCGCCGTCGCGCTGCCCTGGGCCGAGAGCTCCCCCGACAGCGGACGCCCCGCGCTGGTCGCCGCGGCGGTCCTGCTCGTCGTCGCGGTGCTCGCGGTGCGGGTCGGGCTGTGGGTGGCGGCGATCCGCGCCCCGCG
>JBFWKS010000401.1:0-3304 GCA_050252545.1 Solirubrobacteraceae bacterium | reverse complement strand
CGGCCTGTTCGGCGGCGCCGGCGTCGGCAAGACCGTCCTCATCCAGGAGCTCATCAACAACCTCGCCAAGGAGCACGGCGGTCTGTCCGCGTTCTGCGGCGTCGGCGAGCGCTCCCGTGAGGGCACCGACCTGTACCTGGAGATGCAGGAGTCGGGCGTCATCGACAAGACGATGCTCGTCTTCGGCCAGATGAACGAGCCGCCCGGAGCCCGCATGCGCGTGGCCTTGACCGGCCTGACGATGGCGGAGTACTTCCGCGAGCAGGGCGGCCAGGACGTGCTGCTCTTCGTCGACAACATCTTCCGCTTCGTCCAGGCCGGCTCCGAGGTCTCGGCGCTCCTGGGTCGCATGCCGTCGCAGGTCGGCTACCAGCCGACGCTCGAGTCGGAGATGGGACAGCTGCAGGAGCGGATCACGTCGACCCGCCAGGGCTCGGTCACGTCCGTCCAGGCGATCTACGTCCCGGCCGACGACCTGACCGACCCGGCGCCGGCGTCGGTGTTCTCGCACCTCAACGCGCAGACGGTGCTGTCGCGGGCGATCTCCGAGAAGGGGATCTACCCGGCCGTCGACCCGCTCGACTCCACCTCGACGATCCTCAAGCCCGAGGTCGTCGGCCAGGAGCACTACGACGTCGCCAACCGGGTCAAGGAGATCCTGCAGCGCTACAAGGAGCTGCAGGACATCATCGCGATCCTGGGCATCGACGAGCTGTCGGAGGAGGACAAGATCACGGTGCAGCGCGCACGTAAGGTCGAGCGCTTCCTGTCGCAGCCGTTCCACGTCGCCGAGCAGTTCACGGGCCTCGACGGCACGTACGTCCCGATCGCCGAGACGGTCCGGTCGTTCAAGGAGCTCATCGAGGGCCAGCACGACGACCTGCCCGAGTCGGCGTTCCTGCTGAAGGGCTCGATCGACGACGTCGTCGCCGCCGCCAAGAAGGACTGAGCACCGTGGCCCACGCACCGTTCCACGCCGAGGTCCTGACCCCGCACGGCGCCCTGTTCGCCGGCGAGGTCGAGCAGGTCTCGACCCGTACGGTCGCGGGCGAGATCGGCATCCTGGCCCGCCACAGCCCGCTGCTGGGCCGGCTGGAGCCGGCGGAGCTCAAGCTCACGCAGCCCGGCGGCGACGTGGCCCGCTACGTGCAGACCGGCGGCTACGTCCAGATCGCCGCCGACGGCAACGTGTTGCTGCTGGCGGAGGAGGCGTACCCGGTGGAGGAGTACTCCGTCGAGGACGCCAAGGCCCGCCTGGCGGAGGCCAAGGAGCGCCTGGACCGCGCCGAGGAGGGCACCGAGGCACACCGCCTCGCGACGCTCGGACACCGCCGGGCCGAGCAGCTCGTCGGGCTCGGCGCCCGCCTGTAGCGGGCACGCCCGTAGGGCGGCAGATCACGACGTCGGTGGGGACCCCGAGGGTCCCGACCGACGACGGCGTCGAAGCGGCCGGGGAGACCCGGCCGTTCGCCGTTCCGGGCCGGTGCGGCTAGAAGCCGCCGTTGTGGTTCCAGAACATCGCGAGGACCATCACGGCGGCACCGACGATCGACGAGATGGTGAACGCGACGACGGTACCGGCGACGCGGATGGTCTCGGGCTTGTCGGACTTCTGGTCGCTCATGCGGACATCCTCGCACGCGCGCGCGGGTCACGGCTTCGCCAGGTGCCGGGAACGCGTCACGCGCTGCGACGCTCGCCGCTCGATCGATTGCGGGTCCCCGGGGTCGTGTGCCCTATCCTGCCCCGGATGGACGAACGGCTGCTCACCGAGCGGCTGGTCGGGTACGACACCTCAAACGCGGATGGCCTTCGGGCGGCGGGCGGGTTCGTCAAGGGCTGGCTGGAGTCTCACGGGATCGATGTGCACGAGCACGATCACGACGGGCTCCCCGTGCTCCTGACGACGATCGGTCCGATCGAGCCGGGCACCCCGACCGTGATCCTCCACGGGCATCTCGACGTCGTTCCCGGACACGCCCCGCAGTTCGAGCCGATCCTCGAGGGCGATCGCCTGATCGGCCGCGGCACGTACGACATGAAGGGCGGCCTGTCGGCGATGCTCTGCGCCGTGCGCGACGCCGCACCACGGGTGGACGCTGCGGGCGTTCGCGTGCAGCTCGTCGTCGTCCCCGACGAGGAGAGCGAGCAGGTGGATCGGCGCTCCACCGATGTGCTCGTCCGCGACGGGGTGCTGCAGGGCGACTTCGCGATCACCGGCGAGCCGACCCAGCTCCACGTCGGCGTGCAGGCCAAGGGCGTCCTGGCGCTCCGCGCCGCGGTCCACGGGACGAGCGCCCACGGGTCGACGCCGTGGCTCGGAGACAACGCCATCCTCAAGGCGTTCGATGCGTTTCGCCGGATCGAGTCGCTGCCGTTCAGCCGCGAGAGCAGCGAGCTGTACGACCGCCCGTCGATCAACCTGTCGCGGATGAGCGGGGGAGAGGCGTTCAACATGGTGCCCGACCGGGCCGACGTCACCATCGACATCCGGTACGTGCCCGGCCAGGACCCGCAGGAGATCCTGCGTCAGATCCGCACCGTCCAGGACGTCGAGGTGCTCCGGGTCCTGGAGCGCGGGCCCGCGATCGTGCCGCAGACCAACCCCTTCGTCGTCGCGCTCCGCGACGCGGTCGGACGGACCGGCGAGGACGCGGGCCTGGCGGTCGGCCGAGACGGCGCTTCGGATGCGTTCGCGTTCCTGGAGGCCGGGATCCCCGCCGTCGAGTTCGGACCGTCCGGGGCCGGCCACCACGGTCCCGACGAGTGGGTTTCGGTCTCATCCCTCGGCCGGTACCGCCAGGCGCTGGTGGACTTCGTGATGGCGGCGCCGGCGGCCGCCGCCCAGGCCCGTGCGGGCGTCGGCGCGTGAGCGAGGCGGGCACCACGCCGCGGCCGCCCCGCCCGGGGCTCGGCTTCGCCGTCCGGGTGCTCCTCGTCGGGATGCTCGTCCTGACGGCCACCGGATCGGCGGTGGCCGCGACGCTGTGGAACGAGGGCAAGGGCTGGGAGGACGTGTTCAAGGGCAAGGGCCCGACCGTCTCGCGGGAGACCCTCGACGCCCTCACCGGCGTGGAGGCGGACGGGGCGCAGACCGTGCTGCTCGTCGGCGACGACCGCCGCTCGTACGGGGGCGAGGCGGACGACAAGGGGTCCGCCACCCGGTCGGACACGATGATCCAGCTGCGGCTCGATCCCGACGCGAAGGCGACGACGATGTTGTCGCTGCCGCGCGACCTCGTCGTCGATCACGACGGTGGCCGTCGCGGCAAGCTCAACGAGGCGTACGTCGGCGGTCCCGCGC
>JBFWKS010000400.1:0-3306 GCA_050252545.1 Solirubrobacteraceae bacterium | reverse complement strand
TGGGAGAAGCGCGACACCCTGCGCAGCCCCGAGGCCTTCCGGGCCTGGGCCATGACCATCGCCCGCAACGTCATGCTCGGCCGCATCCGCCGCCGCCGCGAGGCCGCGGTGGAGCAGCTGGACCCGGCCAGCGACGCCCCGGCCCCCGAGGACCACGTGGACGCCCGGCGCTCCCTGGAGCAGTTGGAGGTCGCCCTCCAGGCCCTGCCCGAGGCCCAGCGCGAGGCCGTGCTCCTGGTGCGGCTCCAGGGGCTCAAGTTCTCGGAGGCCGCCGCGGTCCTCGGCGTGCCGGAAAACACCGTCAAGACCCGGGTGCGGCGCGCCCTGCTGGAGCTGGCCGCGGCCCTGGATTCCTAACCCCGCCCGTCCGGGCGGCGCATTCCCCTTGCAATTCGGTCCGGTGCGGCGGCCTGGGGCCCGTCGGCCTCGGGCGCGGACTCCGCTTGCGGATTCCGGTCTGGATGTCGGTGTGGATGTCGGCGGAACGCCGAGATCCGGCCGGGTCAGGCCGGTTGGTCGGCCGCGTTGCGGTCCGCGGGGGCGGTTTGGGCGGTGAGCCGTTCGACCCCGGCGAAGGTGGTCACCCGGCCGTCCGACGCCGTGACCGCGCCGAGCTGGTAGCCGGGCGGGGGCAGCAGGTCCCCGGCCGCATCGAACAGTCCGGCCGTCACCCGGATGCTCCGGCCGCGCGGGTCCAGCAGGGAGAGGTGGATTTCGCCCTCGATCCAGGCCCGGCGCAGGCTGGGGGCGCGCAGGCCGGGCACGGCCAGGGTGCGGCGGCCCGGCCAGCCCTGGACCACGACGTTGCAGGCCACGGGCAGGCCGCCGTCCGGAAGGCCGCCGAAACGGCCGCCGGGGCGCTCCCCGCGGGAGCCGCCCGGCCGCCGCCCCCCGAAGGGATGGCGCGGCGGCGGGCCGGGCGGGGAGGAGGGAAAAAGGCCGGGGGCGCGCGTCGTCGCGTCCGGTTCGGAGCGTGGTCTGTCGTCGGTCATGGGCCCTCCCTGGCGTTGGGTGCTGCTATGGATAGGATGCCGGAGCCGGGCAAAAAGGTTCACGAGATGTGGAGGGTTGGACAAAAAAACACCCGCCCGTGACCCGGCCCGGGGCATGCCCGGAGGTCCGGCGCGGGGCGGGGAGCCGTTCGGAACGGCCGCGGATGGAAAGGCGGATGGGAAGACGGATGAGAGGGCGGCCGGGGAGGCGGGGAAAGGGCGGGCCGGACGTCCGCGCGGACGTCCGGCCCGCCGCCGCGTTGGGATCGCTATTCCACGGTGACCAGGGTGATGATCTCCACGCCGGTGAAGGTCAGGGTCTGACCGTCCGGGCCGGTGACCACGCCGCTGACCCCCTCGGGCAGGATCAGGTTGCCGTCCTCGTCGAACATGTCGGCCGTGACCGCCACGGGGTTGCCCTCGGCGTCGGTGAGGCTGAGCTGGATGTCGTCCGCCTCCAGGGCGGCCTGCACGCTGGCCGCATCCAGGCCCGTCAGGCCCAGGGCGTCCTCGCCCGCGCCGCCGTCGAAGGTGTCGTTGCCGTCGCCGGACACGCCCCAGACGAACAGGTCGTCGCCGTCGCCGCCCAGGGCCAGGTCGTCGGCGTTGTCGCCCAGGCCGCCGAAGATGGTGTCGTCGCCCGCGCCGCCCGTCAGGGTCTGGGAGCCCTCGCCGCCATCCATCCAGTCGTCGGTGGGCAGCCCCTCCGGGTTCTGGAAGTTGCCGATGATCTCCACGTTCTGGAAGGTCAGGGTGTCGCCGTGCGGGCCGGTGATGACGCCGCTCACCCCCTCGGGCAGGTGCAGGTTGCCGTATTCGTCGAACATGTCGTCGGTGAGCTCCACCGGGTCGCCGTTGGCGTCGGTGAGGGCGATGGAGAACTCGCCGTCCGCCAGGGCGTCCTGGACCGACTCGTTGCCGCCCAGGCCGTCCAGGGTCAGGACGTCGTTGCCCTCGCCGCCGTCGAAGGTGTCGGAGCCGTCGCCGCTGATGCCCCAGATGGCCATGTCGTCGCCCGCGTCGCCGTGCAGGTTGTCGTCGGCCCCGTCCATGATGCCGCCGTCCAGGGTGTCGTTGCCTGCGCCGCCGTGGATGTCGGACGCGCCGTCGCCGGCGTAGATGTAGTCGTCGCCCCCGCCGCCGTCCACGAAGCTGACGCCCGCGGTCTCGATGTACTCGGCCTCGTCGCCGCCCGCCGTGAGGGTGACGTTCTGGTTGGCGTAGTTGCCGATGGCCTCCACGTTCTGGAAGGTCAGGGTGTTGCCGTCGGGCCCGGTGATGACGCCGGTGACGCCGTCGGGCAGCACCAGGTTGCCGTTGCCGTCGAACATGGCGTCGGTGACGTCCACCGGGTTGCCGTCGGCGTCGGTGAGGGCGATGGAGAAGGCGCCGTCCTGCCAGGCCTGCTGGAAGGAGTCGCCGGCGTCGAGCCCGGCCACGTAGAGCACGTCCTGGTCCGCGCCGCCGTCGAAGGTGTCGTTGCCGTCGCCGGTCAGGCCCCAGACGCCGATGTCGATGCCCGCGCCGCCGTCCAGGTAGTCGTTGCCCTCGCCGCCGTCCAGGTAGTCGTTGCCTTCGCCGCCGGCCAGGGTGTCGTTGCCCGCGCCGCCGTCCAGGTAGTCGTGCCCCTCGCCGCCGGCCAGGCCGTCGTTGCCTTCGCCGCCGTCCAGGTAGTCGTGGCCCTCGCCGCCGTCCAGGTAGTCGTTGCCCGTGCCGCCGTGGAGCTCGTCGTGGCCTTCGCCGCCGTAGAGCGCGTCGTTGCCGTTGTCGCCCGCGAGGGTGTCGCTGCCGCCCGCGCCGAAGAGCAGGTCGTTGCCGTCGCCGCCCGCGATGAAGTCGCGTCCGCTGTCGCCGGCCAGGATGTCGCCGCCCTCGCCGCCGAGGATGGTGTCCGCGCCGAACTGGACCAGGTCGGGGGTGGCGATGTTCACGATGGACTCCACGCCGGTGAAGGCCAGGGTGGAGCCGTCGGCGCCGGTGAGGACGCCGGAGACGCCCTCGGGCAGGGTCAGGTTGCCGTTTTCGTCGAACATGTCCGCGGTGACGTCCACGGGGTCGCCGTTGGCGTCGGTGAGGCTCAGGGAGAGCAGGTTCTGGTTCAGGGCGTCCTGCAGGCTGTCCGCCCCCTCGGGCAGGCCCAGGGCCACCGTGTCGTCGCCCGCGCCGCCGTCGAAGGTGTCGTGGCCGCTGCCGGTGGGGCTCCAGGCGAAGATGTCGTCGCCCTCGCCGCCCTCGAAGGTGTCGTCCGCGCCGTCGGCCGAGGCCAGGATGATGTCGTCGCCCTCGCCGCCCTGCACCAGGTCGCTGCCCTCGC
>JBFWKS010000399.1:0-3307 GCA_050252545.1 Solirubrobacteraceae bacterium | reverse complement strand
CTGTCGGGTGGTCAGCGCCAACGTGTCCTCGTCGCCCGGGCTCTGGCACGCGACGCGCGCGTGCTGCTGCTCGACGAGCCGTACGCGGGGCTGGACTCCACCAGCGCCGAGCAGCTGGACCGGTTGATCGCCGATCTGGCCACCGCCGGTCGTACGCTCCTCATCGCCACCCACGACGTCGCCCAGTGCCGCGCGTGGGACCGCGTCCTGTGCCTGCACGGACGCCAGGTCGCCTTCGGCCCCCCGCGCGAGACGTTGACCGCGGCGGTCCTCGGGGCCACCTATGGCGAGGACCTGCTGCGGTTGGACGCGACGGACGGGACCGACCCGGGCCTGGCCGTCATCGCCGATCACCACCACGGATGACCGCGACGCTCGTCACGGTCGCCGGCGTGCTCGGCCCACTGCTGGACCCGTTCGACGGCGAGATCATGCGCCGCGCCCTGCTCGAGGTGCTGCTGCTGGGCACCGCCGGCGGGTTGCTCGGCGCGTGGATCGTCGCCAACCGCCTGACGTTCACCGGCGAGGCGCTCCCGCACGCGATGTTCCCCGGACTCGTCGGCGCCGCGCTGCTCGGCGTGCCCCTGGTGCTCGGCGGGGCGGTCGGGCTGCTCGTCGCCGCGGTGCTCATCGCGCTCGCGTCCCGGATCGAGACGGTGGACCGCGACACCGCGGTGGCGGTCGTGTTCACCTCGATGTTCGGGTTGGGCGTGCTGATGGCCCTGTCGCCGGACTCCCCCGCCGCCGTCCGGGACCTGCTGTTCGGCGACGTGCTCGGACTGACCGATGGTGACGTGGTCGTCGCCGCGGCGCTCACGGCGGTCGTCGCGACGAGCCTGTGGATCCTGCACCCGCGCCTGGCCGCGACGACCTTCGACCGCGCGGCGGCGCGATCGTTCGGCGTGCGTCCGGGCACCGTCGATCTGGCGCTGGTCGTCCTGATCGCCGTGGCGACGCTCGTCTGCGTGCAGGCGCTGGGGAACCTGTTCGTCGCCGCGACCCTCGTCGGTCCCGCGGCCGCCGCACACGGGTTCGGGCGCCGGATGCCGGCGACGATGGCGATCGCCGTCGGGCTGGCGGTCGTGTCGGGGATCGGTGGGCTGCTGCTCTCGTTCCACGCCGGGACCGCGGCCGGCGCGTCGATCGCGCTCGTGACCGTCGCGACCTACCTCGTCGTCGTGCTCGGACGGCGGGTGCGCTTCCGCCGGTCGATCGATCACCCTGTCGCCCGGTGACCGACGACCACGTCCACGAGCACAGCGACCGGGCCGGCGGGCGCGGTGACGCCCTGCGGGCCCTCGTCGCCAGTCCCGGTGGTCGTGGCCTCGTCGGCTTCGTCTCGGTGCTGCTGGTGCTGACGGCGATCGGGTTGGTGGCGCTCTGGCCCGACGGGGACCGGCCCCGGATCGAGGGCACCGGCGCGCCGACGGTCGCGGCCGAGGTGACCGGCGTGCGCCTGGTGCCGTGTGGCGGACCGACCGATCAGCGATGCCGAACGGTCGTCGCGCGCGTGAGCGAGGGTGAGGACGAGGGCCACGAGGCCGAGATCGTGCTCGGTCCGCCCGAGGTGTCGCCCGACCTCGACGTCGGCGACGCGATCCGCCTGTCGCGCCAGGCACCGCTGGAGGGCGAGGCGGCCGACGCGTTCGGCGATCCCCTCCCCGACGACGGTGCGGATGGCTCCGCCGGGGCGGGTGACGCGGGGATCGACGGCGCGGGTTCGGGCGATGCGGGCGCACCGGCTCCGGTCTACGCCTACGCCGAGCGGGACCGGCGCGCACCGCTGCTGTGGCTCGCCGTCCTCTTCGCGGTGCTCGGCTTGGTCGTCGCCCGTTCGCGCGGGGCGCTGGCGCTGCTGGGCACCGGCGCCAGCATCACGCTCGTCGTCGTCTGGCTCGTCCCGTCGATCCTCTCCGACCATCCGCCGGTGCTCGTCGCGCTCGTCGGCGCGTTCGCGGTGATGTTCATCACCACCGGCCTGACCTACGGGATCACCGCCCAGAGCCTCGCCGCCGTGACCGGAATCGGCCTGTCGTTGCTCGTCGCGCTCGGGATCGGCGTGCTGTGGAGCTCGCTGGCGCACCTCGACGGGAACGGTGGCGAGCTCGGATCGTTCGTGCTCCAGAGCGGATCGTCGCTCGAGCTCGGCGGTGTCGTCCTGGCCGGCATGGTCATCGGTGCACTCGGGGTGCTGACCGACACCGTCGTATCCCAGGTGTCGACCGTCGCGGCGCTGCACCGCGCGAACGACCGCCTCGGCGTCCGTGGTCTGTACCGCGAGGCGTTCACCGTCGGGCGCGATCACCTGTCGGCGACGATCCACACGCTCGTGCTCGCCTACGCCGGCGCGACGCTCCCGCTCCTGTTGGTGGTGTCCGCCAACGGCGTGGGCGTCGGAGACGCGTTCAACGATCCCGACCTGGCCGAGCCGGTCGTGGCCACGCTCGTCGGCAGCATCGCGCTGGTCGTCGCCGTACCGCTCTCGACGCTGCTCGCCGCGCTGCTCGTGCGCCGGGTGCCGCGCGACGCCCTCGACACCGGACACGCCCACCACCACTGATCAGCCGCCGCGGAGGCGGAGGCGGGCAGGCCCACGGCGACACGAGGCAGCGGGTCGTCTGACCGTCGCTCGGCGACGGTCCGACGACCCGCTGTCGTTGGTCGGTCCGCCCGCACGCCGACACCGCCAGCGACTCGTTCCGGGATCGCGGCGTCATACGACGCCAGACCGGAGCACCTCCCCGCGCCCGGCCGGCCCGGCCCGCCCGGTGACCGACGGCCGGCACGACCGGCGTCAGGCGGCGTCCGCGGCTCGGCCCTCGGTCGCCCGGCCGCGGTGGTGCATCTCGTCGGTGCCCCAGCGCGGCCACGGGTCGGGCAGCGCCCGGGCCGCGTCCGGTCCGGCCTCCAGCTCGGCGTCGGTCAGCAGCGCCGCGTCGAGCCGCGCGACGAACCGGTCGCGGTCCAGGTCGTGGCCGATGAAGACGAGCTCCTGTCGGCGGTCGCCGAACTCCGGGTGCCAGTCGGCCCGCAGTCGCTCGACGGCCTCGGGGTCCTGCGGCCAGTCCGACGACGGGACCGTCGCCCACCAGGTGCCGACCGCACCGAGGTTCAGGATCGGGCCGGCCGTCGACCACTCGCCGACGATCGCCGGGCGGCTGGCGAGCCAGAAGAACCCCTTGGACCGCACGACGCCCAGCCACTCCTCGTGGACCGCCGCCCACAGCCGCTCGGGGTGGAACGGCCGGCGCTGGCGGTAGACGAAGCTGCCGATCCCGTACTCCTCGGTCTCAGGCTGCTCCTCGCC
>JBFWKS010000398.1:0-3314 GCA_050252545.1 Solirubrobacteraceae bacterium | reverse complement strand
GTCGAGGACGGCGCGCACGCGCAGGAAGTCGGCCGCCTCGCGGACATCGTGCATGCGGGCGATCGAGAACCGGGCCCGCTCCGCGCTCCAGCCCAGCGCGGCGAGGGTGCCCGCCAGGCGCTGGTGGGGCTCGCGACCCAGGATCGTGCCGACGAAGTACTTGCGCGACACCGCCAGGAGGAGCGGGTTGCCGTAGACGGCCAGGCTCGGCAGGTCGCGCAGCACCTCGACGGTCTCGCTCGGCACCTTGGCGAAGTCGGGGCCGGGATCGAGGACGATCGAGTCGGCACGGATGCCCGCCTTCAACGCCCGCTCGCGGAGCTGACTCAGGACGTTGCGGACGTCGGCGGTGACGCGCCCGCCGTTGTCGGGGAAGTGCTCGGTCTACGGCACCGCCCGCGTGTGCATGAGGATGATGCCCGCGGCGCGAGCCGCGACGACGCTGGCCAGACGGGCGTGGTAGAGCCCGCTGACGTCGTTGATGAGGTGCGCCCCTGCGTCGAGCGCGGCCTCGGCGACCTCGGGCTTCCACGTATCGACCGAGACGAGCACGCCGTGATCGACCAGCCGCTGGACGACCGGGACGACACGACGGATCTCCTCGGTCGTGCCCGTGACCGGGGTGTGCGTGACGCCGGACTCGCCACCGACGTCGATGATCTCGGCCCCCTCGTGGGCGAGGCGCAGCCCCAGCGCGACCCGTTCGTCGGTGTTGCGCGGCCGCTTCGAGTCACTGAAGGAATCGGGGTTGCAGTTGACGATCCCCATCAGCGCCGGTCGGCCGGCGTGCAGGGTGAGCGTGCGGTCGCGTAGCCGTAGGACGAGCGTGTCGCTCACGGCGACCTCCGGTCGGTCAGGTGATAGTGCAGGAAGAGGACGTCGCCGCCACGCCAGGTGCCGCGCAGGCGCAACGCGCGCGGCTCCGTCGCTGCGACCCCCGGGTCCGCGGCGGTGACCGGGTCGGCCGACGGGTCGACGCTCGGTAGGCCGGCGAGGATCGTCAGCGGATCGGGCCCACCGACGAGCTGGGGCGACACCGTCAGGAGCAGCTCGTCGAGCAGGCCGTCGGCGACGAGCGCGGCGAGCAGCGACGGCCCGCCTTCGCAGGCCAGCGTCCGTACCCCGCGGCGGTGGAGGTCGCCGAGCGCGGCGGAGGGCGTCGCCCTGCCCAATCGCACGATCTCGACGCGCGGGCCGTCGACGCCGGCCGGCGGATCGACCTCGGTGTAGATCAGGGTGTCGACGACGTCCTGGTGCAGCAGCGGCAGGTCGGGGTCGAGGCTGAACCCGCGCGTGATCGTCGCCAGCGGCGGCTCCTCCGGAAGGCCCGAGGCACGTCGGGCCTCGCGCTGGTGGGCGTCGAGCACCGTCGAGTACCGCTCGCGGTTGAGCGTTCCCGGCCCGACGAGCAGCGCGTCGACGCGCTCACGCATCCCCCGGAACACCAGGCGGTCCTCGGGGCTTCCGAGCCCGCCCGAGCGGCCCTTGACGGTGGCGTGCCCGTCGACGCTCGAGACCATCACGCCGATGGTGCGTGGGCGACCATCGGCAGCGCGGGCGGGATCGGCGAGAACGGCGTCGAGCAGCGGCCCCACCGACGTCGTCGGGTTGACGGCCAGTTCCGCGAAGGCGGCTTCGGGGTCGGTCACAGCCGCCGGATGACGATCGTCGCCCGGGGTACGGTGAGCGACCCGCTGTCCTGCGATCCGCTCTGCCGCTTCGTCGTCGTCCCACCCCGGCGGGTGGTCGTGTCCCGCTGCTCGGTGGTCGTCTCGACGGCCGGCGTCTGCGGCTCGGTCGGCTCGTCGTCCTTGAGGAACGTGAGGGCGAGCAGCACGACGAGCGCCACGAGGAGGAGTCCGACGACGACGACCTGCCAGCGGGGCGGGCGGCGACGGCCGTGACCGTCGTCCGACCACTCCTCGCCGTCGTGCTCGTCGTCGTGCCAGTCGTCGTCCCAGTCCTCGGCGTCGTCCTCGAGGCCCAGGGCGGCGATGTCGCCGGCGGTCCACTCGACGGTCGCGTGCGGATCGTCGGTCGACGGCGCGGCGGAAGGATCCCGGGGCTCGGCGGGCGCGTAGGACGGGCCACCGGCGTGCGGATCGGCCCCCGCGACGCCGTGCGCGTCGTCCCCCGACGCGGCGTGCGGATCGGTGCCCGACATCGCGTCGTGGGGATCACCGGTCTGCCCGGCGCGAGGATCGCTCGCGGGAGCGCCGTGGGGGTCGACCGCCGACGCTGCGGCCTCCGCGGCGTGCGGATCGGTGGCCGCGGGATCGACGGCCTCGGTGGCCTGGGGCTCGGCAGGCGGCGGTGCCGCGACCCCGGCCGCCGCACCGACGGCGGCGTCCTGCAAACCCTCCGGAACGCTCGCCCGCGCCCACGCGCGGTACGACAGGCCGGCCTCCTCGAGCGCGTCGACGACCGAGCGGCGGGCGGTGTCGCCCTCCAGCCACTGGGCGAGCGTCAGCCGGGCCTCGGCGCCGCGAAGCTGACCGTCCTGGCGCAGCGCCGCGAGGGCGACGGCCTCGCGGTCCTCGGGAGCGGCGAGCGCCTCGGCGGCGATCGTGCTGCCCCGCATCGCGTCGCGGAGCATGAGCCGGGCCTGGGCGAGCATCCCGGCGAGCACCGACGGATCGGCGCGCAGCAACGCGGCGAGGTCCTGGTGGTCCAGCCGGCTCAGGCCGCGAAGGGCCAGCACCTCGCGCTGATCGACGGGCAGCCGCTCGTTGGCGCGTACGACCGACGCCTGCAGGCTCGCCATCGGGACGTTCGCCTCGTCGTGCGCGCGCAGCTGTGCGGCGTACTCCGGGTTGGCCTCGAGCTGACCGAGGAGCTGGCGGGCGTGCCAGCTGCCCATCAGCAACAGGTCCTGTTGGTCGGTGCCCTCGGGCGCATCGGCGGGGATCCGCTCGGCGACGGCGGCGAACGCGGCGACGGTGGCGTGCCACGCCGCCCCCGGACTGCCGGTCACCCGCAGCGTCAGGTTGTAGACGGTCTCGCCGTCGCGGTCGAACCGCGCTGCGGTGAGGCCGGCCGGGTCGCCGGGAGTGCTCTGAGGGTCGGTCGGCATCCTGATCGACGTGATCCTAGGCGTTCCGCCGGTCGCCAGACGACGTTCCCCCGCCGGGCACCAGACCCTCGAGCCGCGCCTCCTCGCGGAACGCGTCGACGGCGGCGGCGGTCGCGGCCTCGTCCCATCCCCGTTCGGGGGCCATCGGCGCCGCCACCGTGCGGACCGCGGCGGCGTCGTCCGCCAGCAGCGAGCGGGCCGCGGTCAGGCCGAGGCGCGTGCGGCGCAGCAGCACGTCTCC
>JBFWKS010000397.1:0-3327 GCA_050252545.1 Solirubrobacteraceae bacterium | reverse complement strand
GACGCGGTCATGAGCCCGCGTGCCAGCAGACGATTCTGCGGCGCGTCCCGATGCGATGAATGTCACCGAGCTGGTGGACGAGGTCCCGGTGATCGGTGCCGACGGCGTGGGGAGCGGTGATCGGTTGCATCGACGAGCAGACGTTGGGTGGCGGGTGGATCTGACGATGACCCGACGAGCGGGCGGCGTCAAGGCGCGCGGCGAAGAGTTCGCGATCGTCGAATCCTCTCGTCAAGCCCAGACGCCGGTTACGAGCCGTCGAGCTCCCAGTGGCCGGCGATACGGCCGAAACGGATTGCCGTCCCTCGCTGGAAGACTCTCCGGGGCGATCCGACGCATGGCCGCCGGGATTCGCCGACTGGCTCGAGAAGCGGCTCGACCGCGCACCATGCATCACTTGTCAGGAACGCACGCCCGCACGAGACTCCTCGTCATGAGCACCGATTCGGGCACGGCGATCAAGGCTCGAGCGCGACGCGCGCTCGCCGATCGCGCCGAGTTGCTGCGCCCCGGAGCGGTCCAGGACGGGTACCTGGCGAGCATCGACCTCGCGTTCGTGGACACGGTCGGGACTGGCGAGCGTCGACGGGCTCTGGACGAACTGGGTGCGGGGGACGGCGGCGAGTTGCGCCCGCAGACCCGATTCAGCCGGCCGTCGCGTTTCCAGGCTGCGCACTCGTCCTCTGCGTTGGCGGTCAACGCGTTCGCCCCGTGGTGGCGCGACCTCGGGAGCCTGATCCTCGCCGGCGAGCGCGGGTTCACCTCGATGCGGTTCGAGGCGCAGCACCCGACGCTTCCGGCCGAGCATGCTCGTGGACGACGGGCCAACCTCGATGTCGAGCTGCGGGGGGCCGGAGTCGTGGTGGGTGTGGAGTCGAAGCTCACCGAGCATCTGGCGTCGAAGACCCCGAGCTGGGGCGAGGGCTACCGCCAGCCCGGGGTCCTGGACGTGCTGCCGCCGTCGTGGAGAGCCGAGCTCGAGCGTGCTCTGTCAAGCACTCCGCTCCCGGGGCCGCTGGATGTCGCGCAGTTGCTGAAGCATGGCCTCGCGCTCGCACGCACCGCGGCGAACGGAGGCTTTGGAGACGCTCTCCCGAGAATGCGCCTGGTGTACGTCTTCTGGGAGCCGGAGGGCGACGTCGACCACCCGCTTTCAAGCGGCCACCGACGCGCGGCTCGCGAGCTCGCCGATCGTGTCAGCTGCGACGAGCTCGCTCTCCATCCTCTGTCGTACTGGGAGCTCGTCGCCGGTTGGACTGCCACCACCGGCGTCCCCGAATGGGTCGTGGCGCACGCGGCGGCCCTTCGTGAGCGTTACGGCGTGGCGCTCGCCTTAGACGCGGCGATGCTCAGCGGGGCTGGAGGCGCTCATGCGGCCCCGCTCCCGATCAGCCGCACCTCGTCCCCGACGACCAGCACGTCGACGTGCTGCGGCCCCTCATGCATGGCAGCCGCCGACCAATCGTCGACCATCGCCTGCTGCTCTTCGGTCGGACGCGGCAGGTGCTTGGGTCGCCGTATGTCGCCCCGGCTGACCTCGTGGAAGGTCGCCCGCTCGGCCGGGGCGTCGTCGCGCCGAGCGACCTTGCGCGCCGCCGCGCGGGCGGACAGGTAGCGGTCTCCCACCTTGGGAGCGGCGGCCAGCGACTTGAGCGGATCCTTCAGGTTGCGGACGTTGGACCCCAGGCTGGACCGGGCCTGCTCGTGGCGGGCCCAGGCGGCCGCCGACTCGAGGCAGAGCTCCCGCGTCCGGACGACGAGCGCGTTGACCCGCAGGCGCAGGTCGTCGAAGCGGGTGGAGTAGTGCTCCAGGTCGTTGAGCGCGCGCTGCGCGTCGTGGTCGGGCAGGCGGGTGATGAGCCACGCGGACCGTGCGGCCACGGCGAGTGCCCGCTTGGCGAGCGCGAGCTGGCGCAGGAGCACCGTGATGCCGTCGGTGCTGTGACCTCCGTCCCGGTCGAACCGGTCCTCCACCTTGCGCAGGCGCATGTCGGCGATCCGTTCGGCGGCGGCGTAGGTGCCCTCCGCGAGGGCGCGGTCGGCTGGACCGGTCGCCGCGCCGGTGTCGAGGTGCCGCTCGACACGCGACAGGTCGCGGTTGGCCGTCGCGAGCTCCGCGTCGTCGCCCCGCTCGGCGTCCAGGCCGAGCTCGTCCACCGCGGACTCGATCGCGTCCAGACCGGCGCTGATCTCGACGAGGTAGTGCTGCTGGGTCGCCACCGCGAGCGCCTGCCACGCGACCGCCGCGCCCGCGGCCGCGCGGGGGTGCCCGGCCTTGCCCTTCGGTGCCACCCGCTCGATCTCGACGTTCTCGACGAAGTCCTTCTTGCCCCCGACCTCGCGGGCCACCGCGATCAAGCCTCCTCCGTCACGCTTTTCGACGAGCTCGACCGATCCGTCGCGCAGCCGCCGTGCCGTCTCCGGGGTGGGCTTCAACCGCACGAGCATCGGGTCATGCGGATGGACCGACGCGGCGTCGACCGCCCCTCGCGCGAGGTCTCGAGCAGCCGCCGCGAGTCCAGGCGGCAACCGCGTGCCATCACGATCGGCCCGGGCGATCTGTGCGGCGTCCGCGACACCGACCGCGATCTCGAACTCGCCTTCTTCGTTAGCGGGGTCGGCTCGACCGTCGGCGTGCTCGAGCTCGGGGGAGGCTGAGGGATCGTGGCGCATGGCTGTCGGCTCCTGGTGAGTGGCCGGCAGCAACGTGTCCGACCGAGGGTGGCATCGGACAGGTCGCATCGATGGGCGAGCGCCTGACGCGGCGCCGGACGGATGTCGGTACGCGGCACCCGGCGATGGTCGAGACGCACCGCCGGCTCGTCCTATCCCGCGAGGATGACCTGCGGTTCGAGGGGGACGGCGTCGCGGCGGCCGGGGTCGTCCAGGCGATGCTGCTCACTCGCCGGCTGCTGCTCGTCGGGTACTCGCTCAGCGACGACAACTTCCACCGCTTGGTGCACCAGGCCGGCCAGCTCGGATGGGAAGAGGGATGGCACCGCACGGCTATCGCGCTGACGCCCGATCCGCTCGGCTTCGCGCCGTCGATCTGGAAGGACCGCGTCGAGTTCGTCAGCACCGCCGATCCATCCGAGGCGGCCGGCGACTCCGAGGGGGCGCCCACCGGAGCGAGCAACCCGCGACGGCTGGCGATCCTCCTCGACGCGATCGCCGCCGAGGCCGCCCAGCCGATCGCCCACCTCGCGGACCCGACCTACGCCCGTCTGTTCTCCGACGAAGCTCTGGCGCTCGGTGATGCACTGCGTCAGGTCGATGCGGCGGTCGGGCGACTCGGGGACGCTGACCGACGGGCGGCCTACGCGGTGC
>JBFWKS010000396.1:0-3330 GCA_050252545.1 Solirubrobacteraceae bacterium | reverse complement strand
GTCGATCACCTCGACGGGGTGACGGTCGACCTGGGCCGCGGCAGCTGGTTCAACCTGCGCGGATCGAACACCGAGCCGCTACTGCGGCTCAACGTCGAGGCCCTCAGCGCCGAGGATGTTGCCGCCGTCGTTGATCAGATCCGGGCGGAGATCGACGCGGTGATCGCGGCGGTACCGGGAGGCGCCGGACCGTGAGCGCGACCCGGGCGGTTGATCTCGAAGACGGCGAGGGCCTGCTGGCCGCCGACCGGGACGGCCTGCTGCGCGCCGCGGCGTCGGCCGGCGCCCAGGTGCGTGCCATCGACGCCGCCGCCGAGGAGGGCGAGCTGGACCCGCTGCGCGCCGGCCACCCTCCGCGCAGCGTGATCTGGGTGGCCGTCCGCGGGCCCGCGGAGACCGCCGGAGCGATCCTGGCGGCGACGCTGGGCGGTCAGCTGTGCGCCCCGATCGCGGTCGTCGGCGAGGCGCCGCCGTGGGTCGGTCCGCTCGATGTGCTCATCGTCGCCGGTGACGATCCGGGCAACCCGGCGCTGGTCACCTCCGCGGCGACCGGGGTGCGCCGCGGGGCGCGGGTCGCCGTGGTGGCACCTTTTGAGGGTCCGCTGCGCGATTCCACCGCCGGGCGGGTCGCCGTTCTCGCCCCGCGCCTACGGGTTCCCGACGAGTTCGGGCTGTGCCGCTACCTGGCCGCGGGCCTGGCCGCACTCCGCACCGTGGACCCCAAAACGGGCATCGACTTGGGGCGGCTCGCTGACGAACTCGATGCCGAAGCCTTGCGCGACAGCGCGGGCCGCGACCTTTTCACCAACCCGGCGAAGATCATCGCGGCACGGACGTCCGGTCACCGGGTCGCGCTGGCCGGTGACTGCGCCGCGACGCTCGCCGTGGCGCGGCACGGCAGTTCGATCTTGCTGCGGATCGCGCGTGAGGTGGTCGCCGCCGCCGGGCTCGCCGACGCGGTGGCGGCGTTGCTCCCCGGCGGCCGGGTCCCCGACCGTTTCAGCGGTTCCCGCCCCCCGGTGGACGCGCTCTTTCACGACGAGCAGATCGACGGGGCGCTGCCCGAGCGGCTCCGGGTGCTCGCGCTCACCTTGGCCACCGAGCGCACCGCGGTGGGTGCGCGCGTCGCCGTCGCCGGGGATGTCCACCTGGTCTGCGCCGAGGACCTGCCGGACGCGTCCGGCGGCCCGGCCAGTGGTGAGCGCGTGCCGGCCAGCGAAGGGAGTGCCTGGCAGCAACTGGCGGTATTGGCCCTCCGGCTGGAGATGGCCGCGGTTTACCTGCGACTGGTGCGGGGATAGATACACGGGGATAGATACATACGTGGAACTGCTACGCGGGGCCTTGAGGACGTACGCATGGGGGTCGCGGACGGCTATCGCCGAGTTCACCGGCCGGACGGTGCCGGCGGCTCACCCGGAGGCGGAACTCTGGTTCGGCGCCCATCCCGGCGATCCGGCCTGGCTGGAAACCGAGGACGGCGAGGTCTCGTTGCTGGACGCGCTGGCCGCCGATCCGGACGGGCAGCTTGGGCCTGGCTCGCGCGCCCGGTTCGGTGACGTGTTGCCGTTTTTGGTGAAGGTGCTGGCGGCCGACGAGCCGCTTTCGCTTCAGGCCCATCCCAGCGCCGAACAGGCGGTCGAAGGCTACCTGCGTGAGGAGCGACTGGGCATCCCGAGGAACTCCCCGGTCCGCAACTACCGCGACAGCTCCCACAAGCCCGAGTTGCTGGTCGCGCTGCAGCCCTTCGAGGCGCTCGCCGGGTTCCGTCCGGCGGCGCGCACCGCGGAGCTGTTGCGGGCGCTGGAGGTCGCGGAGCTGGACCCCTACATCGAGCTGCTCAACGACCAGTCCGACGCCGACGGGCTGCGTGCTTTGTTCACGACCTGGATCACCGCGCCCCAGCCCGACCTCGACGCGCTGATCACCGCCGTGCTGGGCGGCGCGATCGCCCACGTCCGCTCCGGCGCGGCCGAGTTCGCGGACGAGGTCAAAACGGTGCTCGAGCTCGGCGAACGCTATCCGGGCGACGCCGGGATCCTGGCGTCGCTGCTGTTGAACCGCATCAGCCTGGCCCCGGGCGAGGCGATCTTCGTGCCGGCCGGCAACCTGCACACCTATCTGCGGGGTTTCGCCGTCGAGGTGATGGCCAACTCCGACAATGTGCTGCGCGGTGGCCTGACTCCCAAGCACGTCGATGTGCCCGAACTGCTGCGGGTGCTGGACTTTCGCCCCACCGCCGAGGAGCGCCTGCGCCCGCGTGTCCGCCGCGAGGGGCTCGGATTGGTGTACGAGACCCCTGCCGAGGAGTTCGCGGTGGCGTTGCTGACGCTGGCGGATGAGTACCTGGGTCGGGAGGTCGACGCGCCCTGCGGCCACGAGGGGCCGCAGGTCCTGCTCTGCACCGAGGGGAGCACCACCGTGCACGGCAAGACCGGCTCGCTCACGCTGCGGCGCGGGATGGCCGCCTGGGTGGCCGCCGACGACGGCCCGATCCGGTTCGTCGCGCGCGAGCCCACCCAGCTGTTCAGGGCCACCGAGGGGCTGTGAGGCCGCGCTGTCGCTCGCGATCTACCTCGGCTGTGGCACCCGGCGCGGGGTCGGTGCGGGTCGGCCCCGGCCACCCCGCTGGCCGGGGCCGACCCGGTCCGCCGGTCCTCCGGCGCGATGCGGGAGTTGCTGCTGGCCCGTGACTGATCCGCCATCACGGTGTCCGACGTGGCCCGCGCCGCCGGTGTCAGCCGGCAGACCATTTATAACGAGTTCGGTTCGCGCCAGGGCTTGGCGCAGGGTTACGCCCTGCGTCTGGCCGACCGGCTCGTCGACGCCGTGCGCGCCGCGCCAGCGACGAGGCCGCCGGCGTGCTGGCCCGCGCCGTCGTGCGGCTGGCGCTGAGCTACGTGTCCATGCCACCCGAGGCGGACCACGATGTCGCCGCGGACCTGGCCCAGTTGATGACTCCGTTCGCGGAACCGCACGTCAAAAACCGGCCCTGACCCTCCCTGATCGCGGGCCCCGATCGCGGGGCCGCGAGGTCGTCCTATCGTCGTCCTACTACAGTGGCGCAGGAAGATACCAAAGCTAAGTACCACTGGTGACGGTGCGCCACGAGTCAGCACGAGTGAGGATGAAAGACGCTATGACGACGACCGAAAAGTCGCTGATCCCCGACGTTCGCAACGGTATCGAGTTCAAGGTCGCCGACCTGTCGCTGGCGGATTACGGCCGCCGGGACATCGAGCTTTCCGAGCAGGAGATGCCGGGTCTGATGTCGCTGCGCCGCGAGTTCGCCGAGGTGCGGCCGCTCAGGGGCGCGCGGATCTCGGGCTC
>JBFWKS010000395.1:0-3333 GCA_050252545.1 Solirubrobacteraceae bacterium | reverse complement strand
TCCCGAGGCAGGGCCAGGAACTCGTCGGCGGTCATCCGCGGGGGGGCGGAGGCGGGCATGGCATGCATCGTAGTTCTCGCGGTCGGGGGCGTCCATCGAGGAGATGACCCGCGAGCCGGGCCGTTCTCGCCCCTTGATCACGCTGCTGCTCGGCGGATTCGGTGCGGGATGGCGACGCGCGACCGCCGATCAGTCCGGCGGTGCCGGGGCCCGCAGCCACGCGGCGGTCCGGCGGGCGAACGCCCCGGGCCGCTCGGCGTAGACCCGGTCACCGTGCGCGTGCACGACGACGAGCAGGGCGGTCCGGCGCGCCGCGACGAGCTCCAACAGCGCCTCGGGATCGATCTCGGCGTCGGCGGCCGGGCCGTCGGGGTCGCGCAGGACCCGGGCCAGCTCGCTGAGGTCGTGGTCGTCGCCCAGCCGCTGGGCGAGCTCGCGCGCCTGCCGGTACAGCGGTGTCAGCACGGCCGGCCACGCGTCGGCGATGAGCTGCTGCTGGTACCAGAGGTCCTTGGCCCGCTTGCGCCACTCGTGGAGGTGCTCGGCGGTCGGGTCGGCCTCGGCCGTCGCCCGGTCCTGCGATCCCTGCTCGTAGGTCCGCCGCAGGCCGGCGACCAACGTGTCGGCATCGGTCCCGTCGAGCAGGCCGAGGGCGATCCGCTCCCGCAGCGGTCGCAGCGCGTCGACGGCGGCGGTCAGGTCCGCCCGCTCGTCGGCTCCGGGGACCGCCGCCCGGGCGGTCAGTGCGGCCCGCAGCCGATCCAGCGGCTCGGCACCGAGCGCCTCCGTCGAGGCGGGGCCCAGCGCGTCGAGGGTCTCGATCAGCGCGTCGGCGTCGCGTCGGGCGGCGAGCCCGCGGGAGACGTCGCGCAGCGTGTCCGCGGTGGTCCGCCGATCGGCCTTGGCCAGGCCCGGGCGCAGCAGGCGCACGAGCGAGCGCAGCCGCTTGAGGTCCTTGCGGGCGTCGTGGACCGCGTCGGCGGGGTCGGCGGCCACGCGCTCGGGCTCCAGCGCCCGCACGATCCGGTCCAGTCGCTCCAGCGCGACGTTCCGCGCCGCGTCGGCCACCGGACGGGTCGGATCGAAGCGGAAGCCCATCCACGGATTGCACCACGTTCGCCACCGCCCGGCGAGCGATCCGTCGGCCGGTCCCGCCGGCCGCGACACCCACCGGCCGCCCGAACGACACGGATGGCGCCCGGCCGGCACCGGGACCACACGGCGACGGGTCACTCCGCCGGCAACGCCTCCGGCAGCCCGAAGTGCGGGAACAGCCGGGGGAGGACGAACCCCATGACCTCACTCACGCGATCGCCGTCGAAGCTCAGCACCTGCAGGACGGTCGGGCGGAACTCGGCGTGCTCGTCGCTCCACGCGTACACGCCGAGCGCCGGCTGGGCGTTGGCGCGCGTGGGCAGCACCCGCACCCGGCGACGGCCCTCCAGGTCGTAGACGCGGCCCGAGAACGCCCACTCGCGGAGGAACACGACGATCTGCTCGCCGCGGTACCAGGTGGACATCGGCGGCATGCCGAGCGCGGCGTCGGCCGCGAGCAGCTCGACAATCCCGTCGACGTCACCGCGCTCCCACGCCGCCATGTAGCGGTCGACGATCCGCCGCACGTCGTTGTCGCCCAGCGCCCGCAGGTTGGCCTGCTGACTGCGGACGGGGAGCCGCTCGTCCAGGGTCTTGCGGGCCCGCTGCAGCGCGCTGTTGACCGATGCCTCGGTCGACTCCAGCGTCCCGGCGACCTCGCGCGCCGAGAACCCGAGCACCTCGCGCAGGATCAGCACGGCCCGCTGCCGGGGTGGCAGGTGCTGCAGCGCCGCGACGAACGCGAGCTCGACGCCCTCGCGCTGCTCGACGCGCGCCTCGGGGGCGCTCGGTCCCGTGCCGTCGTCGGGGTAGGGCTCCACCCACACCGACTCCGCCAGCGGCGTGCCTGGCCCGGAGTGGGCCTCGGTGTCGGGCCCCATGTCGATTGGCAGCACGCGACGGGGCCGGCGCTCGATCTCGGTCAGGCAGGTGTTCGTCGCGATCCGGTAGAGCCAACCCCGCAGCGAGCTGCGGCCCTCGAACCGGTCCAGCGCCCGCCACGCGCGCACGAGCGCGTCCTGGAGCGCGTCCTCGGCGTCCTGGAGCGAGCCGAGCATGCGGTAGCAGTGGGCGTGCAGCTCGACCCGGTGGGGCTCCACGAGGCGCTGGTAGGCACCCTCGTCGCCGTTGCGGGCCGCGTCGAGCAGGGCCCGCCGGCGGGGCGCCGAGAGCTGGTCGACGGTGCTCATGGGCCAACCCTAGAAGGTGGAGCCCGCGTCACGGCGTCGGCGGGCCCTGGCCGTGACCGAACGCGGCCGGGGAGCCGGGATGCCGGTCGGGCGGGAGCGCCGGCAGCAGGGCCGAGTGCGGACGGCACGCCAGTCCGCGACGCTCGGCGAACCGCTCGAGCATCAACGCGGTGTCGGCGATCGCGACCTTGGTGACGTGGTGATGGCGGCTCTCGAAGTCCGCGACGATCGCCAGGGTCGCGGTGGCGTAGCCGCCCGCGTCCCGGCTGGCGAGGGCGTCGATCGCGTCGGCGGTGCGCCCGAAGGCCGGTGAGCCCTCGCGCATCAACGGGGTGTGGCGCGCCGCCGCGTCGTCGTCCCTCGCGATCAGCGCGGCGATCGCCTCCGCGTAGGCCTCGGGAGGACCCGGCGGCACGCTGCGGTCGATCCGGGCGAGCGCGGTATGGGCCAGTGCCTCATCGTCGGTGCCGGCGATGACACCGGCCTTCAACAGGCCGATCAGGCGACCGGTGGCGCCGGGCGGGGCGATGTCGTAGGAGTCGCGGTACAGGTCGATCGCACGCGCGAACCGGTCGCGGGCGTCGTCGATCGATCCGGCATACAGCGCCCGCTGGGCCGTGGCCTCGGTCCGCACCGCCTCGTGCTGCATGCGCCGGTGCTCGGGCAGGCCGCCGGACACCGCTACGCGTCCCCGTCGCCGGCGGCCTGCGCGTCGGCCGCACGGCGAGCGGCGACGGATCCCGGGAGCGGCGGCGTGATCTCGACCTGCGGGTCGATCCCCGAGTACGGCTTCCCGGGGGTGCCGCCGACGCCGAGCACCAGGGAGCCGTCGACGTCGGCCACCGCGGATCGGTGCACCGCGGGCGGGACGAAGAGGATCTGGCCGGCCTCGACCCGCTGCGCGTTCCCGTCGAGCGTGAAAGTCACGGCACCGCGCAGCACGACGTACACCTCCTCCTGGCCGCCGACGTAGGAGCTGTCGGGGTCCGCCGGGCCCATCTCGTGGTGGGGGACCACGATCTCCTGGCCCGCGTCCGCGCCGCTCGCC
>JBFWKS010000394.1:0-3349 GCA_050252545.1 Solirubrobacteraceae bacterium | reverse complement strand
GACCCGGATCTCGGACCCGTCGACGTTGAGCCCGTTGTCGGTGGCCTCGACGGTGCCGGAGTACGGCCCGAGGATCGAGTCGTACTTGACGAGGTGGGCCAGGGTCTTCGGGTCGGTGAGGTCGTTGACCGCCACGAACTCGATGTCTGCGCCTGCGGCCTTTGCCGCGCGGAAGACGTTGCGGCCGATGCGGCCGAAGCCGTTGATACCGACACGTACGGGCATGAAACCGTCCTTCTGGATCCGGGTCAGGGCGAGGTGCAAAACGGCGACATCCCGCACCCGACGGACCGCTGGTGGGCGGCCGCACCCGGACACGGGCGACCCAGAAGACCCTACCGGAGGATCCGCCCGGCGCGCGGCCCGACGGGACCCGGATCCCCCGTTTGGCAGGAGCATTTCCTCCGATGGGCGCGGTTGTCCGGACCCCCACCGTGGGGTGCGTCGCGAAACCGGCGCTGGGCGTCCGTAACGCAGCACACCCCGACCCGCGAGCCCCGACCCGCACGGGTGGTTCACCCAAGGTTCAGCCGCGGTGCTTCCGCACGAGCTCCTCGAGCTGGTCGAGCATCGCGTCCACCTCGCCGGCGTGTCGCTTCTCGGGCGCGAACGCTCCGTCCTTCCAGTCGGTGAACGCGTTGAAGTTGAGCTCGGCGCGCACGACGGGCATCGAGAAGTTCGCCACGATCTGCCGCCACTGCTCGATCGCGCGCACCCCGCCGACCGACCCGTGCCCCACGAACGCGACGGGCTTGCCGACCCACTCCGCCCCCAGGCTGTCGACGGCGTTCTTGAAGCCGCCCGGCACCCCATGGTTGTACTCGGGCGTCACGAAGACGTAGCCGTCGAACGTGTCGATGGCGTCCGACCAGCGCTGCACGTTCGGATCGCCGTAGTCCTTCTTCGCAACCATCGGATGCACCGACGTCGTGAGCAGAGGGACGTCGAACCCCGCGAGATCGACGAGCTCGAACACGGACTCCCCCGTACGCCGTGCGGCGATCTCGTGGACGTACGTGGCCACCGGCTCCGTGGCGCGCTCGGATCGAATCGATCCGATGATGATCCCGATCTTCATCCGTCGATACCCCTACTCGGTCGTTGGCCACCGGCGGACGCCGGCGCGGCACGGTGCCGAGCGTATCGATGGCCTGTACCGCGCCGAGGGCCTCGACGGCCTCACCACGCCACGGGCGACGTGACGGTCGGGGTCGCGATGTGACGTTTGCCGCCGAACCTGGCGGGTTTCGTCACATCGTCCGGGAAATCCGTGCGGTCCCGGCCCACGGTGCCACGAACCCCGCCGGAAATGGCGGGTTTCGTCACATCGCCCACCCGGCGGTGGACGTCACATCGAAGCCGCGTACAGCCCCTCGATCGTCGCCTCGTACTTGTCGGCGATCCCGCGGCGCTTGAGCTTCATCGTCGGGGTGAGCTCCTCGCCGTCGGGGAGCCACTCGTCGCCGAGCAGCGCGTAGCGCTTGATCTGCTCCACGCGCGACAGGCGGGCGTTGGCGGCGGCGACCTCGGTCTCCACGCGGGCGCGGACGTCGGGGTCGGCGGGGTCCAGGCCCGCGGCGCCGTCGGGGTCCAGGACGAGCAGCGCGACATTGTACGGGCGGCGGTCGCCGATGACGCACGCCTGGCCGATCAGCGGGCCGGCGCCCTTGAGTGCCCGCTCGATGTTGGCCGGCGACATGTTCTTGCCGGCCGCGTTGATGATCAGCTCCTTCTTGCGATCGACGATCGTGACGTACCCATCGTCGTCGATCTTGGCCACGTCACCGGTGTGCATCCACCCGTCGGCGTCGATCGCCTCCGCCGTCTTGTCGGGGGCGTTGCGGTAGCCCTTCATGACGTTGGGGCCACGCAGCAGCAGCTCGCCGTCGTCGGCCAGACGGACCTCGATCCCCGGCAACGGCACGCCGACGGTGCCGTAGCGCAGGTCGTGCATCGGGTTGGCGGTGCCGACGCAGCCGACCTCGCTCATCCCCCACACCTCGCTGATCGGCAGGCCGATCGCCGCGAAGAAGTCCAGCACCTCCGGCGCGATCGGGGCCGCCCCCGACCCGGCCCAGTCGATCTGATCGAAGCCCAGCTGCTCCAGCAGCGCGTCGCGCACCGCGACGTGGGCGGGATCGGTCGACTCCGGTCCCGCGTCGATGGCGGCCTGCAGCGGCGGCGTGGCCCGGGCCTTGGCGGCGAGCGCCGCCTGCAGCTTCTCCCAGATCCGTGGCACGCCGGCGAACATCGTCGGCCGCGTCTCCACCAGTGCCTCCAGCACCCGCGACGGCTCGGGGACGCAGGTGAT
Organism: Solirubrobacteraceae bacterium; assembly: GCA_050252545.1. Taxonomy (GTDB): domain Bacteria; phylum Actinomycetota; class Thermoleophilia; order Solirubrobacterales; family Solirubrobacteraceae; genus Patulibacter. The sequence continues at coordinate 1,038 of JBFWKS010000394.1, read as the reverse complement.
GCACGCCCCGCTGCCGATCCCCCCGTAGTGCGAGATGAACCGGTCGGCCAGGTGCGCGCACGGCAGGTACGACAGCAACCGTCCGCCCTCGCGGGTGGGCATCAGCGCCGCCACCGACCGCCAGTCGGCGATGAGGTTGGCGTGCGTGAGCTCCACCCCCTTCGGCGGCCCGGTCGTACCGGACGTGTAGATCAACGTCGCGACGTCGTCGGGCGACACCGCGGCGATCGCCGCGTCGAGGTCGAACCCGTCCGCCACGTGCTGATCGCCTGCCGCCTCGAGGGCGTCGAGCGCGCCCGGGGCGTCGATGACGACCAGGTCGTCGTCGACGACGCCTGCGGCGCGGATCACCGCGGCGAACGCCTCCTCAGCGAGCACCACGCGGTTGCCGGCGTTGCCGAAGAGGTACTCCAGCTGCTCGGCCGACGACGTGTTGTAGACCGAGAACGGCGTGGCGCCGAGCATGAGCACCGCGACGTCCAGCAGGTGGAACTCGCTGCGGTTGGTGAGCATGAGCCCGACCGCGTCGCCGTGGACCACGCCGCGAGCGGCGAGCCCGGCGGCCAGCCGCCGCGCCCGCCGGTCGTACTCCGCCCAGGTGATCGCATCGTCGGCGCCCAGGTCGCGGACGGCGGGCGCGTCCGGTCGCGCGGTCACCTGGTGGGCGAACGCGGCCGTCAGGGTGTCGTGGGCCAACCCGGCGGGGACGCCGAGGGCCGAGGTCTGCACGGTACTCATGGGACCTGCCGGCCGAGCCAGCCCTCGTAGAAGCCGACGATGTCGGGCACGTACTCGTGGACCACCGGGTACCCGGGCGGGACCGCCTCGGTCTCCAGCAGCCGTCCGCTGATCGGGCAGTAGAACTCGCGGAGCTCCATCCACTGCGGATCCGGGTGCGCCATCGGCGGGTACACCTCGCGCATCGCCGGCACGGTGTCCCGCACCCGCATCACGGTGTGCATCTTCCAGTTCTGGTCCCACCGGCACAGGTCGGCGCCGGCGTCGGTGCGGATCATCAGCTCACCGTCGCTGCGGCGG
>JBFWKS010000393.1:0-3352 GCA_050252545.1 Solirubrobacteraceae bacterium | reverse complement strand
GATGCCGACCGCGGCCTGCAGCATCAGCGACCCGAGCACCGCGGCCCCGACGAGCAGCGGCTGCGCCCGGCGGAACGCCAGCGGCAGGCACGTGACGAGCACGCCGATGGTCGCCGCTGGTTGCGGGACGTCCGCGACGCCGACGACCACGAGGTCGAGCCACCACAGAGCGGCGAGGACGAGCGCGATCGTCAGATCGTCAGAGGTCTGCTCGGGCGACGCGCCTGCGGCGCGACGGGCGGTCACCGAGCCCGCGGCCTGGGTCCGGGGGACGGACACGGCCCCAAGGGTACCCCGGCCCGCCTCCGGCGTCACGGACGGATGGTCGATCGGGGCCGTTCCGGCGGCTGCCGGCGGTTCCGTCCGAACGACCGTCTACGGTCGCGCCATGAGCAGCCCCGCCCTGCAGCCCGTCCACGGGCCGGCAGGTCCACTTCTCCGTCAGGAGCAGGGAGTTCTCGAGTTCGCCGCCGTGGCGAACATGCTGCTCGACCGGTCGGCGGATGTCGTCGCCGTCACGCTCCGGGCCGCCGACGGCGATGCGTTCGACCGGGCGTCGGTGGTCGGCGCCGCCACCGCGCTCCAGGCCGCGGTCGCATCGGCGACGACCGCGACCGGGGCGACGTCGGACCCGACCCACCATGCCGTACCGGTGCGCGCCGGCCGACGCGCCCGCAGGATCACCGAGGCCAGGTCCGCGCTCGCCGACGCCGTCGACGACCTGGCGGCCGTCCTGCTCCTGTGGGCGGGCGACCCCGACGCGGTCGCCACGCCGCCGACCGCGGCCCTGCGCGCTCTGCTGGACCGCGTAGCCGCCCGCGACGCCGCGTTGCGCCGCCTCACGGGCGACCGCTGAGCCGCGGCGATCGGCGCCCCGGGGCGGGTCCGGCGCACGTCCGCGGGAGGTCGATTACGGTAGGTCCGCTCGGCGGAACGTCCCACTCCGCCGGATCCGGCGCCGCGTGTCCGGATCAGATCCGAGCGTCGATCACCGTCACCACCAGGAGGTCCATCGTGTCCCGCATCGCCCCAGTCGCCGTCCTCGGCGCGACCATCCTCGCCGTGGCGCCGGCCGCCGCGCAGGCGGCGTCCAAGCCGACGGTGTCCACCGGTCTCGCCGGAGGCATCACCCCACAGAGCGCGACGCTCACCGGCGCGGTGAACCCCCAGGGCGCGAACACCCGCTACTGGTTCCAGTTCGGCCTCACCACCAAGCTCGGCACCGCGACGCCGAAGCAGTCGGCTGGCAAGGGGGAGGCCGCCGTCGGCGCCGTCGCCGGGATCACCGGCCTGCAGGCCAACAAGACGTATCACTACCGGATCGTCGCCCGGAACGGCAAGGGCACCACGGTCGGCAAGAAGCGCAGGTTCAAGACGCCGGTCCTGCCGCTCAACTTCACCGTCGCGGCGTCGCCGAACATCCTCGACTACCGCGAGACGACGACGATCGCGGGCACGCTCGGCGGAACCAACAACGCCAAGCGCCAGATCCAGATCCAGCGCAACCAGTGGCCCTACACCGCCGGGTTCCAGCCGGTCGGCAACACGCTGCTCACCAACGACGACGGCACGTTCGCGCTGCCGGTGCTGGAGTCCCCGTTCACCAGCGTGTACCGGGTCGCCACGACGGGCAAGAGCCCGATCATCAGCCCGCCGTTCGAGGTCCCGGTCCGGGTGGAGGTCGACACGATCGTCGGGCACACCCGGGTCAACCGCAACGCCCGCCTGCAGTTCAGGGGCAAGGTCCGGCCGGCCAAGGTCGGCGTCCAGGTCGGCGTCCAGAAGCTCACCAGCAAGAAGACCTGGGCCACGATCGCCGGGTCGCGCACGACCGAGGGCGGCGCCCCGTTCGCGCGCTACAAGCTCCGCGCGAAGATCCGCGGCACCGGCGGCCTGTACCGGGTGTTCGTCAAGGTCGACGACGGCAGCAACGTCTCGCACCACGGCGAGACGATCCGCATCCGCACCCGCCGGTAGGCGGCGGAGGTCCACCCGGAACGCGAAGCGCCCCCGCGATCGCGGGGGCGCTTCGGCTGCTGACGGGACCGTCCGGCCCCAGAAACAGAAGAACCCCCGTCGTGACGGGGGTTCCTGTGACGCGCCCGGCATGATTCGAACATGCGACTTCTTGCTCCGGAGGCAAGCGCTCTATCCACTGAGCTACGGGCGCCGACCGAGGCATTGTGACACGCCTCCCCGACGGACGGGGCCACGCCGGTGAGATGGTCCGCGCGGCGGGCCGGTAGCCTCGCCGCCCGTGGATCTGCAGCTCCTCTTCGTCGGAACCGGCGGCTCGACCCCGACCGCACGGAGGGGCCTACCGGCGATCCTGGTCAGTCGGGGAGGCGAGCACGTGCTCGTCGACTGTGGCGAGGGAACCCAGCGACAGCTGATGCGCTCGGTGGTCGGGCTGGTCGACGTCGACCTCGTCCTCCTCACCCATCTGCACACCGACCACTGGCTCGGACTGCCGGGCCTCCTCAAGACGATGGACCTGCGCGAGCGCGAAGCGCCGCTGACGATCGCCGGTCCGGAGGGCACGCGGTCGGCGCTCGACACCGTCCTGGGCGTCGTGGGGCACGTCGGCTACCCGCTGTCGGTTGTCGAGCTGGCGATCGGCGACCGGATGGATCGCGACGGTTGGGCGATCGAGGCGCTCGAGGCCCGCCACCGCACCGCGGCGCGCGGGTACCTGCTCGTCGAGGACGACCGGCCGGGTCGGTTCGACCCCGACCGGGCCCGGGCCGGCGGCGTCACCGACCCGCGGGACTTCGGACGGCTCCAACGCGGCGAGACGGTCGGCGGGGTCGACCCCGCCGACGTCATGGGACCCCCGCGCCGCGGGCGGCGGATCGTGATCTCGGGCGACACGCGACCCGCGCCCGGCATCGCTGCCGCGGCCGAGGGCGCCGACCTGCTCGTCCACGAGGCGACGTTCACCGACGAGTACGGCGGGCGGGCGCGCAAGACCGGCCACAGCACCGCGAGCGAGGCGGCGTCCCTGGCCGCCGAGGCGGGCGTGGCGACCCTGGCGCTCGTGCACCTGTCGGCGCGCCACCGGCCGTCCGACGCGCTCGACGAGGCGCGGGCGATCTATCCGGGCGCCCTGCTGCCCCGCGACTTCGACGTCATCGAGGTGCCGTTCCCGGAGCGGGGACCGGCGGTGCACGTCCCGCGCGGCGGACGGCCGCCGCGGACCCGGGGCGCCGTGCCGTCGGGACCGGCCGACGCCGCCGACGCGCGGGGCGCCGACGACGGCCGTCTGGACGATCCGGACGAAGACGCCACCGCGGCGGCACCCGACGACCGCCGGGCCCGCTGATAGCCTGCGTCGCGTTCGTTAAGCCGGTCC
>JBFWKS010000392.1:0-3352 GCA_050252545.1 Solirubrobacteraceae bacterium | reverse complement strand
GCGGTCGTCCGCGGGCCGATGGCGATCCGGTCACCGTCGGCGTCGTCCGGTGACGGGACCTCCGCCTGATGAGCACGCTCGCCCCGCGCGTCCTGTCCGCCACGAACCGTGACGAACTGCGGCCAGCACTCGAAGTTCGGCTCGTTCATCACCTCGAGCAGATCGGCGTACGCACCGTGGACGTTGTCGGGTGCGTCCGGGAAGTGCACCGTCGCCCGGCGCGCCGGATCGGGGTGATACCGCCGCGCGAGGAACTCGATCCACCGGTACCAGTCACCGCCCGGCCGCACGTGCTCCAGCCCGTCGACGGTGGGGTCACCGACCGAGCCCGGCCAGCGGTGCACCGGGTGACGACCGGTGCCGCTCTGCCCCGCCAGGCGCCAGCCGCGACGGAGCGCGTCCCACGCCTCCCCCGCCGCCGCACGCCGCGACGGTGCGAACCGGCCGACGTACCGTTCGCGGGTGTCGTCGATGTCGATCGGCCGGAAGGTCCCGTCGGCGTCGCGGGCGGCGCACCCGGTGATCCAGCCCGGGTACCGCGACGTGACGAGCACGACCCGCAGCGGTCGCGGGCGCATCGTGTTGGCGGCGTGGACGTTGGCGTCGATCGCCTGCAGCGTGCGGCCGTCGAACCGGCCCGGCCCGGCCGCCATGATCTCGTCCCACGGCACCCAGATCCGGACCACGTCGGTGCCGGTGTCGACGAACAGCCCAGGATCGCCCCCGGACGGCAGATTCCCCCAGGCCTGCAGGTTGGAGGCCAGCTGCACGTTGCCGGCAGGCCGGCCGTCGCGGACGAACCGTCCCTGGTGGGGGTCGAAGTCGCCGCCACCCTGCTCGACCCCCAGGCCGACGAACGGCGCCAGCCCGATCGCCTTGCGCATCCGGCCGGGCACGAGCAGCGGCTCCGCGGCGGGAGGCGGTGCCGGCTCACGGGCACCGTCGGGTATCAGCGCCCGTCCGAGGACGACGGCGCCGACCGCGGCGCCGACACCACCGGCGATGAGGCCCCGACGGGAGATGCGCTGGTCGGGACTCAAGGGCGGTCCGTCCGTCCGGTGCGTGCTGGGCGACGGGCCGCGCCCCCAGCGGGACGGGCCGGAACGCGGTGCGCGACGGCCGCGCGCCCGATCACAGCGCCGACAGACGCTCGACGTCGCGTCCGCCGGCGAGCGTCTCGATGGGCCCGTCGAAGGTCACGAGGCGCATCCCGTGGCGGCGGGCCAGGACGAGCAGGTGGGCGTCGGTCACCTGGCGATGCCCCGTCATCCGCGGGACGTCGTCGTCGGTGATCGACACGTCGTCGTGCAGGAAGCGATGGCCGGGGAGCCCGCGCAGGGCGCCGAGCACCTCGCGTGCGGCGGCGATCCCGATCGGGCTCGGAAGCACCTTCGGGTTGGACGACACGCGCACGAAGCCGCTCTCGGTGACCGGGCAGGTCGCCCAACCGTCGCGATGGCGTGCGCCGAACCAGGTCCGCATCGCCACGTGGTGCACGTGGGAGTCCCACGCGAGCGCCACCAGCGCGTTGACGTCGAGCAACCCCACGACGTCAGTGCTCGTCGAGCGCTCGCCGGACCATCTCGGGGGTGATCGGCGGGGCACCCGCGGGAACCCGGATCACCGGCAGTCCGCCGTCGCTCTCGACCCGCGCCGGCGTCAGTCCGCGTCGGGCCAGCTCCGAGATGACCGAACCGAGCGAGCGCCGCTCCTCGCCGGCCAGCTCGCGCGCGGCGACCACGACATCATCATCGAGATCGAGGGTGGTCCGCACGGTTTGATGCTACCGCATCACCGCACCGCTCAGCGCACCGCGGGCGTCCCGTCCGGGGCGGTGGCGACCTTCAGGTAGCCCCAGCCCGGGGCCTGACCGTCGTCGGCCTGGCCGTTGCACCCCGCTCGCAGGTCCTCGCAGCGGAAGCGGGTGCCGTCGGTCCGGCCCACGTCCAGCCGCGAGCGCGACGCCTCGCTGAACAGGTTGCCCCCACCGGCGGGGTCGATCTTCGCGTCGACCGGGTCGTGACGCCAGCGGTCGGTGAGCAGACGCCGCTCGGCGGTCGCATCGCCCTTCACGTAGCGATCGAACCACGCCAGCGTGTACCAGGCGCTCAGGTCGATGCCCCGGAACGTGGCCCGGAAGACCGACAGCGGGATGTAGGAGAACTCGAAGTGCGTGCCGCCGCGGATGACGATGGTCCCGGTGTCGATGCCGCGCGCCGAGAATGCCCGCGACGGGGCGCCCTTGGCGTCCGGGTCGGCCGGCGGCCCGGACTGCAGCATCGGCTCCAGGCCGAGGAACGAGTCCGCGGTCAGCGACAGGCTCGGCACCCGCAGCGCGACCGGGCCGCCGGTGCCGCCCTTGCTGCAGGTCGCCGGCACGGTCGACGGGTCGCAGAGCCGGTCCCACGCCACCACCGCGTCGACGCGCGGATCCTGCTGTCCGACCCACGACACCCCGGAGGCCCCGTAGGAGTGCCCGGCCAGCCCGACGCGATCGGGGTCGACCAGGTCCCAGAGCGGGTTGTGGGCTGTGGCGCGGTCGCCGTCGACGCGCCGTCGCTGCTTGTCGCAGTGACTCGTCCCGCTCCGACTCGGGCGCGGGCAGTAGGACCTCTCCGGCGTGGACAGTGCGAAGTCCAGCGCATCCTGGGTGCCGTCGTAGAACGTGTTGCCGGCGATCTGGGAGTGGACGCCCTCGAAGATGTCCGGTCCCGCACCGAGCAGGTCCGACCGGCCCTGTCCCTGGGGGTCGCTGGTGAGGACGACGTAGCCCGCCTTCGCCAGCGACTGGGCGGCCCACCAGTACAGCTGCTCGGAGGCCTGGATCGAGCCGTTGGTGATGACGATCAGCGGCCGCTTGGCCGGACCGGCCTTCGTCGCCCAGACGTGGCCCGAGATCGTCGACCCGTTACGCGCGGTGAAGACCACCGGCCGTTGGATGCCGCGCCCGCGACGCTCGAAGTCGTAGAGCCGGAAGTCACCGCCGCAGGCCTGCGTGCGGGTGGAGCACAGCGCCACGTGGAACAACCGCTCGGGATCGGTGACGGTCGTGCCGACGGTCTCCACCAGGTTCTCCACCGTGCCCGCGACGAGCTGTGCCTGGTAGTCGAGGGCCTCGTACTCCCCGCGTCGCTCGTCGCTCTTGAGCACGGCGTCCATCGGCGATGACGCGGCCCCGGTGGCCGTGGCGGACAGCATCGCGAGCAGACAGACGAACAGGACGGACGTGGCGCGGCGGATCCCCATGGCGGCCACCGTACGGTGCGGTACGGCATGGGTCAATCCTCATCGCGCCGCGCGGGAGCGGTCGGGGTCGTCGGCAACCGCCTGCACGTGCGCCGCCGGCAGGGCC
>JBFWKS010000391.1:0-3362 GCA_050252545.1 Solirubrobacteraceae bacterium | reverse complement strand
CCCGTGGACCGAAGGCCGCACGCCGGGCTTCGGTCGGCCCCATGGCCGCGCTCGATCCGATCCTGCTGCGCCGCTCCGCGGTCGACCTGGCGGCGATGGTCCGCTCCGGCGAGGTGCGGGCCGTCGACCTGGCACAGGCCGCGATCGACCGGATCGCGGCCACCGACTCGCAGCTGGGCGCGTTCGTCGGGGTGTGGGCCGACGAGGCGCTGGAGCAGGCGGCCGCGATCGGTCCGGGCGATCCACGGCCGTTCGCGGGCGTGCCGACCGCGATCAAGGACAACCGGGCGGTGGCCGGTCACCGCACCGGCCACGGGTCGGCGTTCACCGCCGGACTCGTGGCCCAGCACGACGACGAGCCGGTGGCACGCCTGCGTCGCGCGGGGTTCGTGCTCGTCGGCGCGACGAAGTTGCCGGAGTGGGCGATCACGCCGGTCACCCGCCCCCGCGCGTTCGGGGTGGCCCGCAATCCCTGGGACCCGGGCCGCACCCCGGGGGGATCGTCGGGCGGGTCCGCTGCGGCGGTCGCGGCGGGCATGGTCCCCGTCGCGCACGGCAACGACGGTGGTGGCTCGATCCGGATCCCCGCCGCCTGCTGCGGCCTCGTCGGGCTCAAGCCGCAACGCGGAAGGGTGTCGCTCGCACCCGGTCTGGGCCAGCACCTGCTGGCCACCGACGGGATGCTCGTCCGGACCGTCGCGGACGCCGCGGCGACCCTGGACGTGCTCGCCGGGTACGTCGTCGGCGACGCGTCGTGGGCGCCACCACCGATGGAGCCGTTCGCCGTCGCGGCGGCGCGCGGGGCGGCCGGCGCGGGCCGTCGCCGACGGATCGCCGTCACCACCGAGCCGGCGCTCGAGGGCGAGCCGTCGTCGGAGGACGTCGCTGCGGTGCGACGGACCGCGGACCTGCTGTCGGACCTGGGCCACGCGGTCGAGGAGGTCACGCCGCCGTGGGCGGGCGCGGGTCTGCTCGATCTCTTCACCGACTTCTGGGCGGTGATGATCGGGCTGCAGATGCGGGCCGTCGAGATGCAGGTCGGACGGTCGATCGAGAGCGATGACGCCGAGGCCCTGAGTCGGGCACTCGCGGACCGCGCGCGGGAGATCCGGGCGGTCGACCACCTGATCGTCGACGCGCAGATCCAGGCGGTCGGACGGCAGGTCGTCACCTGGCTGAGCGGCTGGGACGCGGTCCTCACGCCGACGCTGGCCACCGCGCCCGTGCCGATCGACGCGCTCGACCCCGACGGCCCCGACCCGATGGACGGGTTCCGGCGCGGCGCCCACTTCTCGCCGTACGCGGCGCTCGCCAACGTCATCGGCAGCCCGGCGATCAGCCTGCCGCTGCACGTACGGGGACCGGACGACGCGGCCGCCGGCATGCCGATCGGCGTGCAGTTGATCGGCCCGCCGGCCGGTGAGGACGTGTTGCTCGAGCTCGCCGCCGAGCTCGAGGTCGGTCGGCCGTGGGCGGACCGCACGCCGCCCGCTCCGCCGGGGGCCGTTCGAGCCGTATGATCCCGGGCCCGGGACAACGTCTACCCCAGCGAGGAATCGAGCCGCATGGCCTACGTGATCGCCGAGCCCTGCGTCGGCACCAAGGACAACTCCTGCACCGAGGTCTGCCCGGTCGACTGCATCCACCCGACCCCGGATGAGCCGGACTACGACTCGGTCAAGCAGCTCTACATCGATCCGGACGAGTGCATCGACTGCGACGCGTGCGTCGAGGCGTGCCCGGTCGACGCGATCTTCGCCGAGGACCAGGTCCCGGAGGAGTGGACCGACTTCGTCGGGGCCGCGGTCAAGTACTTCGAGAGCGCCTGAGCACCAGGCGGGCGCGCCGGCACCCCGGAGCGCCCGCACGCCGCTCAGTCCTCGACGGTGACCTCGCGGACGTTGCCCGTCTCGACCTCGAACACGAACCCGCGCACCCGATCGCGGTGGCGCAGGAACGGGCTGGCCAGCACCCGGCGCATCGACTGGCGCAGGTCCTCGTCCAGGTCGTTGAAGCTCTCGGGCGCCCACGCCGGCTTGTAGCCGGTCTCCGACAACAGCTCGTTGCGCAGGTCGTCGTCGTTGTAGGTCAGCTGCCCGCACTGCGTGTGGTGCAGCAGGATGATCTCGCGCGTGCCGAGCATCCGCTGGCTGATCGCGAGCGATCGGATGACGTCGTCGGTGGCCACGCCTCCCGCGTTGCGGATCAGGTGTGCGTCGCCGGTGGTCAGGCCGAACAGGCCGAAGAGGTCCATCCGTGCGTCCATGCACGTCACCACGGCCACCCGCAGGCGCGGGCGGGGGGTGTCGTAGGGCGTGTACTTCGCGGAGAACTCGTGGGCGTTCTCGATCAGCTCTGGGGTCTTGGGGGGTGCGTCGTCGTTGCTCATCGCCGACGGATGCTATTCCTCGATTCGTGGTGCCCACCGTGACGTGACCGACAGACCGTAGATCCGGGTGGGTCGCCGTCCGGTGCGCCGCAGCCACGCGGGACGGCCCACGCCGCGCAGCGTCACCGCGAAGTGGGCGGCGGCGACACGGGCGATCCAGCGCTGCTGCTGGGCGGCTCTCAGCCGGTCGCCCGAGCGGCAACCCCGCGCCCCGCGGGGCGCGTCGTCGAAGCGGGCGCGGGCGAGGGTGCGGTTGAAGAAGTTGTGGTTGGCGCCCTGCAACGCGGTGAGCAACAGCGGGTGGCGACGCTGCGGTCGGCGTCGGGCCGAGCGCAGATAGGCCAGGCCCTCGTCGCCGACGTCGCCGTCGCACGAGGACAGGACGACGGTCGTCGGCACGTCCGGAACCCGCCCGCCGTCACCGGTCGGCGCCAGGAGCAGCAGCGACCGCCACGGGCCGCGACCGGCGGTCACCTGCGCGGCGGACCGTCGCACCGTGGTGGTGCGGGTCCTGGCGGCGCGGACGGCGTTGCCGCCACTGCGGGAGTGTCCGAGCACGCCGATGCGACGCAGGTCGATCCGGCCGGTCAGATCGACGCCGAACGGCGGGGGATCGGAGCGCTGCACGGCCGCTCCGGCCAGCGCGCGGAGCGTCCGGTCGACGATTCGCGGCCAGCGGCGCACGTCGTCCGGCTCTCCCCAGCCACCCGTGAACGCCCCGGCGACGTCGGGCACTGCCGCGATCATGCCGCGTTCGGCGATCGCGATGGCGATGTGTCGTAGACCGTGGTCGTAACGGCGCTGGGCGGCGAAGCACGGCCAGGTCTCGGAATCGAACGGGCCGGCGGGGCACCCGTCGGGATGGCGACCGTGGAGGACGAGCACCAGTGGGTGGCGCCCCGATCCCGCCGGCGTCGCCACGACGCCCCGCAGCCGGACCGGCAGCGGCCCGAGCGTCGAGCGATCGGGGATC
>JBFWKS010000390.1:0-3372 GCA_050252545.1 Solirubrobacteraceae bacterium | reverse complement strand
GAGCTGCTCGATCGGGTAGCCGCGGTACTCGAGGATGCCCTTGTCGCCGTCGATGTACGTGATGGACGATCGACAGGACGCGGTGTTCGTATACGCCGGGTCGTACGTCATGAGGCCGAATTCCTCGTCATCGACCTTGATCTGACGCAGGTCCATCGCCCGGACGGTGCCGTCCGAGACGGGCACCTCGTAGGACCTCCCGGTCCGGTTGTCGACGATCGTCAGCGACGCCGTCCCGGCGGCCGCAACGCCGCCGGAATCCTGGGTCTCGCTCATGGGGCTCCTCGGTGGTTCACTCCGGCGCGGCGGAGTCTATGGGAGGCGCCGGAAAAGGCACTCCGGCCCCGGGTTCGCCCACCCGACGACGGTCGGGATGGCGGCGTCGGGTAGCTTGGCGCCGGTGCTCCCCGCCGCCACCGACCGGATCCTCGCGCTCCCCGACGAGGCGCTCGTCCTCGACGTCGGTGGATGGGCGGCCCCGTTCAACCGGGCGGACTGGGTGATCGACGCGATGCCGTTCGAGACGCGCGGCCAGATGGGGTTCTCCTACGGGGGCGACCGTGAGCGGTTCGGTGCCGACACGTGGGTGGCCCGTGACGTGTGCGCCCGCGAGCCGTGGCCGTTCCCGGACGACCGGTTCGACCTGGCGATGTGCGTCACGACGCTCGAGGACCTGCGCGACCCGGTGTGGGTCGTGCAGGAGATGAGTCGCATCGCACGGGCCGGCTACCTGGAGGTGCCGACGGTCCTCGGCGAGCTCGTCTGGCGGTTGCCGGGGGAGGGGCCGTACCTGGGCAACCGCCACCACCACTGGTTCTGCATGCTCGAGGACGATCCCGACGACCCGATGACCGTCGAGGGCGCGATCCGGTCGGGTGGGTCCCCGTCGCTGACGTTCGTGCACAAGCAGCACGCGATCCACAACGACCCGACGGTGCGGGTGACGCCGTCGATGGCCGCCGAGCTCGAGCTGGACGAGATGTTGCAGGGACTGTTCTGGACCGGGGACCTGCCGGTGCGGGAGCAGCTGCTGATCGGCGAGACCCTGCACGGCGAGCTCCGGGCCCGGGTGGCCGAGCGATTCCCCGCCACCACGCTGGAGCGTCGGCTGCGGCGCGTGGAGCGGGCCGTGGCGGGCCGGGGCGCGCAGGCGGTGGGGCCGCTGCGTCGGGCGGTCGGCGCCGGCCTGCGGCGCAGGCGTGGCGGTGCGGTCGCCGTCCAGCCCGACGTCGACGACCGGCACCTGCGGTTGGGCCTCGGCCGGCCCCGCGACGAGTAGCCGCGGGGCGACGCCCCCCCGGGGACGCAGCGGTCCCGGGGACGCGCCGGACGCCGGCTACGCCTCGTCGCCCACCGGGTGGGCGGGACCGTTGCTGGGGCGGTGGGCGGGACCACCCTCATACCGGCTCTCGGTCGCCTCCACCTGGCCGTGGTAGTGACTGCCCAGATCAGGGTGTCCGTACGGGCGCTCGGCGGGACGGTCGAGCGTCATGACCGACAGCTGCGCGATCGGCAGGCCCGGCCGCAGCAGGATCGGGACGCGGGTGAGGTTCGCCAGCTCGAGGGTGAGCGTTCCGCGCCAGCCCGGATCGCAGAAGCCGGCGGTGGCGTGCACGATCAGGCCCAGCCTTCCGAGCGAGCTCTTGCCCTCGATCCGCGCGACGAGATCGTCGGCGAGCTCGACCCACTCCATCGTCCGGCCCAGAACGAACTCACCCGGGTGGATGACGAACGGCTCGTCGCCCTCGACCGTCACCTGCTCGGTGAGGTTCGACGGCGGCTCGGCGAGGTCGATCGACGTCACGCGGTGGTTGTGGAACACCCGGAACGACCGGCCCAGGCGCAGATCGACCGACGCGGGCTGCACCATCGCGGGGTCCCACGGGTCGATCCGCAGGTGGCCGTCGGCGACCAGGCGGCGCAGCGACGCATCGGAGAGGACCGGCATGCGGTGAGCGTAGCGCCGGGCGGTCGAGCGGGCCGCCGAGGGCCCTTCCGTCGGGCCCCTGGACCGCTCCCGACGCACCCCCGACGATCGTCGGGTTGGCCGCGATCGCCTCGGTGGGCTCGGGCGACGGTGCTCAGCGGTTGCGCGGGTACCCTCCGGGTGCGTAGGCTGGCCCGCCGAGGAGGTAGGACGACGCCGACAGAGGGGTCGACGTCGGTCCTACGGACATTCAGTTGGGAACGCGTTCAAACCGGGTGGTGGCCGTGCTGGCCGTGGCGGTCGTCGCCGCGCTGGTGTACGTCCTGCTGCTCACGGGCGGCGACCCATATCGCGTCAAGGTCCGCCTGCAGGATGCAGGGCAGCTCGTCGGCGGCAACCAGGTCCGCGTCGGCGGCTCCAACATCGGCACCGTCTCGGGGATCTCGCTCGCCGACAACGGCGAGGCCGAGATCGAGCTGAAGATCACCGACGACGACTACGCGCCGCTCCACCGCGGCACCCGGGCGGTCCTGCGCAACTCGTCGTTGTCGAGCGTCGCCGGCCGCATCCTCGTGCTGGAGCCCGGTCCCAACAGCGCGGCCGAGATCCCCGACGGGGGCACGATCGCCGCCGTCGACACGCGGGCCGCGACCGACATCGACCAGGTGCTCAACGCCGTCGACGTCAAGGGCCGGGAGTACCTGCAGACCCTGGTCCGTGGCGGCGCGACGGCGTTCGCCGGGGCCGAGGCCGCCAACAACCGGCTGCTGGAGCGCCTGTCGCCCGCGTTGTCGCAGCTTCGCCAGACCGTCGAGGAGCTTGCATCCGACGAGCCGGCGCTGCAGCGGCTGATCACGAGCAGCGCCGCGGTCGCGTCGACCCTGGCGTCCAGCCGCGACGACCTCGAGAACGGGCTCGTCGCGACCGCCGCCACCCTGCGGGCGACCGCCGATGAGCGTGCCGCGCTCCGGCGCACGATCGAGCGCGGTCCCGCGCTGCTGCGCCGCGCCAACACGACCTTCGCCAACACCCGGCCGCTGCTGCAGGAGGCCCGCCCGCTGCTGCGCGAGACCCGGCCGCTGGCGCCGAAGCTCGCCACCACGCTGCGGCTCGTGCGGCCGCTGGTGTCCGAGACCAAGCCGCTGCTGCGCGACGTCCGCCGCACCCTGCCGGCGCTCGACGACGTCCTGCGACGCACGCCGAGGCTCGCCGACCAGACCCAGCCGGGGTTCACCGAGCTGGCGCGGGCGCTCACCGGTGCGGCCCCGATCGTCGCCGACGCCCGCGCGTACGCCCCCGACCTCGTCGCGGGCCTGTCGACGTCGTTCGGTGGCAAGGCGGCCGGCCACTACGACGCCAACGGGCACTACGGCCGGATCGCGATCGTCTTCGACTCCAACTCGGCGCCCGACCTGCTCAAGCCGCTGCTCGGCGACATCTTCGAC
>JBFWKS010000389.1:0-3373 GCA_050252545.1 Solirubrobacteraceae bacterium | reverse complement strand
GACGGGATCCTGCCCACCGACACCGCCGGCGTCGTGCGCTACGACGGCGTGCTGGTCGAGGAGGCGGCGCACGGGCAGCGGCTGCGGTGGCGGACGCGCGCCGGTGGGGGACCGCCGCCGGTCGATGTCGCGGTGGCGCTTCCCCAACCCGGCGCCCACAACGCCGCCAACGCGGCGGCAGCCCTGACCGCCGCCGTGCTCGCCGGAGCCGACCGTGACGGCGCGGTCGCGGCGATGGCGGACTTCCCCGGCACCGGCCGGCGGTTCGAGACGCTGGGCATCGGCCCGCACGGCGTGACCATCGTCGACGACTACGCCCACCATCCGACGGAGGTGGCCGCGACGCTCCGGGCCGCCCGCGGCCGTCACGCGGGCCGTCTGGTGGCGGTGTTCCAGCCCCACCTCTACTCGCGCACCCGCCTGCTCGCGGGCGCGTTCGGCCGGGCGTTGGCGCTGGCGGACGTCGTCGCGGTGCTCGACGTCTACCCGGCGCGTGAGCGGGCCGAGGACTTCCCCGGGACGACGGGCCTGACGATCGCCGAGGCCACGGTCGACGCCGTGCCGGGGCGTCGCGTCCTGTGGTTGCCGACCGTCCAGACCGCGATCGAACGACTCCCCGGGGTGCTGCGCCGCGGCGACCTGTGCGTCTGCATGGGCGCCGGCGACGTCGACGCCGTCGGACGGGGCCTCGTCACCCCGACGACCGACTGAACGCGGATCCGGCCGCCGATGGCGACGGCCACGGACACAGGGCGGCCGGCGGGCGGGCCGCGTGGCGCGTCCGCAGACGCGGTACTCGCACGTGGGCGTGATGTTGCGGGGCGAGGGAGCGCGCGCCTGACGTCGAACGGGTCGGCATGTCGCCGATCGCCGGGTTCGTCACGCGCCTGCAGGACCACCGCGGGACGCTGCCGTTCTCGCTTCCGCGGCTCGGCGGGCTCGTCGGAGCGGGAGGCCCTCGCACCCCCGGCCCCGGGCGGGCGCCTCGGGGCCCCGAGCCGGGGCCCGGCCGCCGCCGGCTCGCCTGGACGGTCGGGCTCGCGGTCGTCGGGCTGATCGCCGCGACCTACCTCGTCCTGCGCCTGACGGGCCTGAGCGCGGTCCAGAACGTGACCGTCGTCGGGCTGCAGGGCCCGAACGCGCCGGAGCTGCGCGCCGCGATCGAGCGGGCCGCGACGGGCCAGAGCACGCTGGCGTTCGATGACGGTGCCATCCGACGCGTCACCGACGACGTCGCCAGCGTCACTCGCGTCGAGGCATCGCCGCGGTTCCCGCACGGCGTGCAGATCGAGGTCGAGCAGCGGGTCGCCGTCGGTGCCCTGGAGCGCGGGGGAGAGCGGGTCGCGATCGCCGCCGACGGTGCGCTCATCGCCGACTGGCCGACCGGCGAGCTGCCGCTGGTGTCGGGAGCGCGATCGTCCGGTGACCGGATCGCCGCATCCGCGAGCGGCCCGGTGAGCATCCTCGCCGCTGCCCCGACCGAGCTGCTCCCGACGATCGACCGGATCGAGCGCGGCACCGTCGTGCGCATGAAGAACGGCCCGACGCTGCTCTTCCGCGACGCGTCCCGCCTGCGGGCCAAGTGGATCGCGGCGACCGCGGTCCTCGGCGACGAGGCGACCGGCGGTGTGTCCTGGATCGACCTGCGCGTGCCCGACCAGCCCCTGGCCGGTCGCGGCACCCCGCCGAGCCTCCCCAAGCGCTCCACCAAGGCCCCCGAGCCCGACGGCGTCGCAGCGGGATCCAGCTCGGCGTCGTCCCGCTCCGCGGCGTCGTCGGGCTCCGGGACCGGTCCCGGCACCGGCACCGGCACCGGAGACGCTCCCGCCGCACCGGGCGCCACCGGAACGACCGGCACCGGAGCAGGCGCCACCACCGGCGACGGTGCCCCGGCACCGTCGACCGGCCAGGGCGCCACGGGCGGTCAGGCCGCCGCGCCCTCGACCATCACCCAGGGGCCGGCGACCGGCGCCGGCGAGCCGTCGGGTGGGACCACCACGCCGGACACGACCGGCGGCACCGCCACCGCCACCGGATCCACAGACGGATCCGGCACCTCGACCGGGGGGCAGACCGAACCGGAGTCCGGCGGCGCAGCCCCGACCGGCACGGGCGAAACGCCGTAGGTCCAACCGTCAGGTCAAGCCTGAGGCCAGACTGCTTGAGGCTGTCGTCGACGTCGAGGTGCGGGCTTGCAACTCCCGTTGCGGAGCTACACTTCGGGTTGACAGTTTCCGCTGGACCCCCCTAGCTTGGCTGGCCCTGGGTGCCCCCGTGCGGGACTCACACCTGACGTTCTGCACATCACGCGTACCTCGAGGAACCGGAGACACAAAGACATGGACGCCACCGGCAGCTACCTCGCCGTCATCAAGGTCGTCGGCGTCGGCGGCGGCGGCACCAACGCCGTGAACCGGATGATCGACGCCGGTCTGCGCGGCGTCGAGTTCGTCGCCTGCAACACCGACGCGCAGGCGTTGCAGATGTGCGACGCCGACATCAAGATCAACATCGGCACCGAGGTCACCCGTGGCCTGGGCGCGGGCGCCAACCCGGACGTCGGCCACGCCGCCGCGTCGGAGTCCCGCGACGAGATCCGCGAGGCGCTCAAGGGTGCCGACATGGTCTTCGTCACCGCCGGTGAGGGTGGTGGCACCGGCACCGGCGCGGCACCGGTCATCGCCGAGATCGCCAAGGGCGAGATCGGCGCGCTGACGGTCGGCGTCGTCACGCGGCCGTTCTCGTTCGAGGGCAGCCAGCGGATGCGTCAGGCGCAGGACGGCATCAACCGTCTGCGCGAGGTCGTCGACACCCTCGTCGTCATCCCGAACGACCGGCTCCTGGGGCTGGTCGAGAAGCGCACCTCGATCCTCGAGGCGTTCCGCTCCGCGGACAACATCCTGCGCCAAGGCGTCCAGGGCATCACCGACCTGATCACGATCCCCGGCCTCATCAACCTGGACTTCGCGGACGTCCGCACGATCATGGCGGACGCCGGCACCGCGCTGATGGGCATCGGCCAGTCCGGCGGGGAGACCCGCGCCGGTGACGCCGCCAAGACGGCGATCGCCAGCCCGCTGCTGGAGGACTCCGTCGAGGGAGCCACCGGCATCCTGCTGAACATCACCGGCGGTCGTGAGCTCGGGCTCTTCGAGGTCAACGAGGCGGCCGAGATCGTCCAGGGCGCCGCCGACGGCGACGCGAACATCATCTTCGGCGCGGTCATCGACGAGGACATGGGCGACGAGGTCCGCGTGACGGTCATCGCCACCGGGTTCGACAAGACGCGCGGCAGCCGTGCCGCCGCGTCGACCCCGAGCCGGGCTGCGCGTCCCGCGCCGCCCGAGCGTCCCCGCCGCGAGAGCGATCGCGT
>JBFWKS010000388.1:0-3374 GCA_050252545.1 Solirubrobacteraceae bacterium | reverse complement strand
GTCGCGTGCCGCCCCGGGACCGCCCGCGCCCGGGCCCGGGCGATCCACCGACACCACGCGGGCCCCGACGGGGTGCGTGGCCGCGATCGCCGCCGTGGCGTCGCGTGAGCCGTCGTCGGCGACGATCGTCTCGAACGCGGGAGCGTCGCGCTGGGCGGCGAGCGCGTCCAGGAGCAGCGGGAGCGTGCCGGCCCCGTCGCGGACGGCGACGACGACGCTGAAGGCCGGGGTCTCCACGACGCCGCAGCCTAGATGATGGATCTCACGAGCGATCGCGGACGGCGCGGGCGTGCAGATCGACTCGCGAGGCGCCCGGGCCCGACCGTGCGCGACACCCCGCCCGGGCCGTCGGGCGCCCGGCCGCGTATCGTGCCCGCCGTGAACGCCGACCGGCACATGGCCGACTTCTGGGACGCCCGCGCCCGCGAGAACGCCGAGTACTACGTCGACAACCGCCTGGACTACCGGCGCGGCGACTACGGGCCCGACGACCCGGACGACTTCTGGACGAAGGGCGCGCAGTCGATCGACACGCTCCTGGCCGAGACCCGCGCGCCGGCGATCGGCCCCGACGACACGGTGCTCGACATCGGTTGCGGCGTCGGTCGGCTCGTCCGTGCCGTCGCCGGCCGGCCGGGCGAGACGATCGGCCTGGACGTCAGCGCCGAGATGCTCCGCAGGGCGCGCGAGAACCTCGTCGGCCACGAGCGGGTCCGCTGGGTGCACGGGGACGGCACGAGCCTGCGGCCGATCGATGACGGATCGGTCGACGTCGTGCTGTCGCTGGTCGTGTTCCAGCACATCCCGGATCCCGAGGTCACCTACGGCTACGTCCGGGAGATCGGGCGTGTGCTGCGGCCCGGCGGCTGGGCGGCGTTCCAGGTCTCCGACGATCCGGGCGTGCACCAGGCCCCGTTCCCGGCCGGCGGCCGCGGTTGGCGCGACCGCCTGCGCCGCCGCCCCGGGCCACAGGGCCAGGACGATCCGGCGTGGCGGGGGTCCGCGATCGACGTCGGGCGGCTCGACGCCGAAGCCGCGAGCGGTGGCCTGGAGCTGGCCCATCGGGTCGGTGAGGGCAGCCAGTACTGCCTCGTCCACTACCGTCGCGTGGCCTGACGCTCCTCTGTCGACGCCCGGGTCGCCGTCCGGCGGTGCCGGCCGCCGTCGTGACCATCGCGGGACCTCGTCGACGCGGTCGGCCGCGTGCGCTCACAACAGGTCGTTGCGGCGGAACCACCACACCATCGCCCCGAGCAGCGACAGCATCGCGGCGAGCAGGACGAAGAACGGCACCGACTGGTCCTGGCCGGGCACGTGGACGTTCATGCCCCAGATCGACGCGATGAGCGTCAGCGGCAGCACGATCACCGTGATCGCGGTCAGGACGTTCAGCGAGTGCGCCTGGGCGTGCGCGAGCACCGACTCGTTGGAGTCCTCCAGGGCCTCGGAGACCTCCTTGAAGTTCTCCAGCATGTCCCAGATCCGCTCGGACGCGTCGTTGACGTCGTCGAAGTACAGCTCGGCGTCCTCGGCCAGGTAGCGCCGCGACACGTTGAGGTCCTTCAGCGCCATCCGCTGCGGCCGGACGATCTTGCGGAAGTTGATGATCTCCTGCTTGGCGTTGGAGATGTCGCGGGCGATCTCCTTGGAGCGACCCTCGAAGATGTCCTCCTCGAGCTGCTCGAGCTTGTTGCCGATCTTGCGCAGCATCGGGAACGACGCGTCGACGCACTCGTCGACGATCCGGTAGAGCAGGTAGCCGCTGCCCTTGCCGAACAGGCGCCGCCGCTCCACCTCGTGATGCTCGACGCGGCTGAAGAGGTACTCGACCGTCGGCAGCGGGCGGTTCGGGATCGTGATGACGAAGTCCGGCCCGACGAACACGTCGAGCTCGATCGCGTTGAGCCGCCCGATCGACTTGTCGAAGTCGGGGAAGTGCAGGACGACGAAGAGGTAGTCGTCGTAGGCGTCGACCTTCGGCCGCTGGTTGCGCGACTGGACGTCCTCGTAGGCCAGGCTGTGGAAGTCGAACTCGTCCTGCAGCCACCCGACCTCGGCGCGACCGAGCCGGGAGAGGTTGTACCACCGCAGGCCCTCGTGCTCGACGATCTCGACCTGGGGGACGTCGGGCTCGACGTCGTGCGGGCGCGGCTCCGCGCCGTCAGGCGAGCGGCTGCCGAACCCGAAGCGCGGACGGGGGAACGTCGGCACGGGAACTGAGGGGATCGTCGTCGACGGCGGGCACCTCGTCGGAGTCTACGCGCCGGGACGGCCGGGCCGTCCGTATCGTGTCGCCGCATGTCCGAGCCCGGCACCACCGCTCCGCCGACCGCCGACGAGGTCCGTCGTGCCGTCGACGCCGTGCCGCTCTGGTACCACACGCTGGATCTGCCCCACGGGGTCACGACACCGGGCTGGTTCGACCTGCGGCCGATCATCGACCGGATGCCGTGGCCGGACGTCCGTGGCAAGCGGTGCCTGGACGTCGGCACCTGGGACGGCCAGCTGGCGTTCGAGCTGGAGCGGCGCGGCGCGTCCGAGGTGGTGGCGATCGACCTGACCGACCACACGCAGTGGGACGTGCCGCTGCGCGGCCGGCCCGCGGTCGTCCCGACGCTCGAGGCGATGGTCGGCGACGACAAGGCCGCCGGGTTCGCCACCGCCCACCGGCTGCTGCGCTCGCGGGTGCAGCGGCGCGAGATCTCCGTCTACGACCTGTCGCCCGAGACCGTGGGGGAGTTCGACGTCGCGGTCTGCGGCAGCCTCATGCTCCACCTGCGCGACCCGATCCGCGCGATGGAGGCGATCCGCTCGGTCACCCGCGAGGCGTTCCTGTCGGCCGAGGCGTTCCGGATCCGGGCCACGGTCATGCACCCGCGCCGTCCGTTGGCATGGCTGGACGCCGATCCGTCGCTCGTGCAGTGGTGGCACCCCAACCTCGCCGGGCATCGACGGATGCTCTACGCCGCCGGCTTCCGCACGGTGCGCCAGAGCCGGCCGTACGTCATCCGGGCGGGGGCGGCACACCCCACGAGCACGACCCTGCACCACCGGGCGCTGTCGCTGGGCCGGCGTGCGCTGCTCGGCAGCGACGGGTTCCCACACGTCGCGATCCTCACCCGTCCGGACCCCGACGCCCACGCCTGACCGGGCGACGCCGCGGCGCCGGCCGAGCGCATCGCCGGGAGCGAGGGGCGGTCCTCGGTTGGCGCGCGCAGGGCGGCGGCTGCGGGTCGAGGGCCTGCTACCCTGCAGCACGCAGGACATAGACACATCCAGAGGGGGGGAGGGACTGGCCCGTGGAACCCCCGGCAACCATCGCGAATCACGCCGACGCGAAGAGGTGCCAATTCCAGAGAGATGTGTGGCTGGAA
>JBFWKS010000387.1:0-3397 GCA_050252545.1 Solirubrobacteraceae bacterium | reverse complement strand
TGCCGAACTCCTCGTCGAGCTGAGCGGCGGCCTTGGCGCCCACGACGAGGTCCAGCCGGTCACCCAGCGACACCACGGCTACTCGACCCCGATCAGCAGAACGTCACCGCGATGACCGGTGCGGTAGGTCACCAGTTCGGTGCCCGGGTGGTGGTCGTGCACGTGTCGCTGCAGCACATCACCGATCCGCGCGCGGTCCTGACCGGCCACCGCGATACCGGCACCCACCAGCACCGTCACCAGGTCGCCGCCGGAGGCCAGCAGCAGATCGAGCAGGCCGATCGCGGCAGCCGTCGCGTCGGCGGCCACGATCAGCACCTCGTCGCCCGCGATACCCAGGCCGTCACCCGGTGCGCAGCGACCAGCCCACGTCAGCGCGCTTTGAGTCGCGATGCGCACCGAGCCATGCCGGGCCGAACCGGCCGCGCGGGCCATCGTGAACCCGTCGTCGACGGCCTGCCTGCCGGGTTCATGCACGGCGAGCGCAGCCAGCCCCTGCACCATCGACCCGGTCGGGATCGGGACCACGTCGATACCCCAGCCGATCGCCGCGGCGCAGCCGGCCACCAGTTCCTCCACGGCCACAAACCCGTTGGGCAGCACCATCACCTGCGCGGCGCCGGTGTCCACCACCGCCCGCATCAGCTGGTGAGCGCTGATGTGGCCGGGCAGTTCGCGCTCGTCGGGGCCCGGGCGCAGCACACAGGCTCCCTCGCTCCCGAACAGTTCGGCGGCACCGTCGCCGTCAACGACGGCCAGGACCGCCCGTTCCCGCGTCCAGCCGCCCGCCGGCGAACCCGCGGCACCCGAACTCAACGCCGACACCACGATCCGGCGGGGCCGCCCGGCGGCCAGCCCCGCCTCGATCGCGGCGCCGGCGTCGTCGGTGTGCACGTGCACCGAATAGCCTTCCCCGCTCGCCGCCGCCGCGATCGCCACGGAATCACCCAAATCCCCCAGCCGGTCCCGCAGCACGTGCACGGCGGCGGCCGGGCAACCGTCCAACCGGTACATCACCTCGAACCGCGGCGACGGTCGCTGGGCGGGAGCGTCGGGCCGCGGCGCGCGCGGCGACAGCTCGTATTTGTCGCGGGCGGTTATCTGCCCGGTGATCGTCGACCGCAGCGCGTCCAGCAAAACCAGCAGCCCGCGTCCCCCCGCGTCGACGGCGCCGGCGTCGGCGAGCACCTCGAGTTGCTCCGTCGTCTTCTCCAGCGCGACCACCGCCGCGTCGCCCGCGGCGGCCAGCGCGGCGGGCAGCCCTTCGCCGGCGCACTCCGCGATGGCGCCGGCGGCGGCCCGCAACACCGAGACGATGGTCCCGGGCACCTCCTGGCCGCCCATCGAGGCGATGACCAGTTCGACGCCGCGGTGCAGCGCCGCCCCGAGGGCGGCGGCGTCCAGCGCGACCAGCTCACCTCCGGCGTCCGCGGCGCGAGCCGCGGCGACGTCGCCGATCCCTCGCAGGATCTGCGACAGGATCACCCCGGAGTTGCCGCGGGCACCGTTCAGCGCACCGGCGGACAGTGCGGCGGCGACCCGGGCGACGCACCCCGAACTAACCGCCGCGTTCGCCTCCGCGAGTGCGGAACGCATCGTGAACAGCATGTTCGCGCCGGTGTCGGAATCAGCGACCGGGTAGACGTTGAGCCGGTTGATCTCGTCGACGTGGACGATCAGGTCGCCGACGGCGGTGTGCGCCCAGTCCCGCAGGGCCGACGCGTCCAGGGCGCGCTCCGGCCCGCCCTCGAGTGCGACCTGCGAAACGCTCAAGCGATCCACCTCCTCCGCGCCTCCTCCGCGCCGGTCTCCGGTGCGCGCCGGGGGGGCTCGGAGACCGGCCCACCCAGCCTAGCCACCGGCGCTGACAGCGCGGGACGTACGATAGCGGCCGCCACCCGACCGTTTTTGGTGGTTGCCCGCCGCGGCCGGTATCCTGGGCGGGCCCGGTTTTGCGGGGACATCGTTTCGCAGGGCTCTCTCGGCGCCGCCATCCCGGCCGGATCGCCAGACCCCCGATGATTTGAGGAGCTTTGACATGGCTGCTGTGTGCGATATCTGCGGGAAGGGCCCCGGCTTTGGCAAGTCGGTGTCGCACTCTCACCGCCGCACCAGCCGCCGGTGGGACCCCAACGTCCAGACCGTGCACGTCGTGACCCGTCCCGGCGGTAACCGGCGGCGGCTCAACGCGTGCGCGTCCTGCATCAAGGCCGGTAAGGTCGTCCGGGGCTGAGCGGCTCCGGCCTCGCCCGCACGCGTCGTGATCGTTCCGGTCAGGGCAACCGCCAGTCGATCGGATCGGCCCCCCGCTTCGTCAGCAGGTCGTTGGCGCGGCTGAAGGGCCGCGAGCCGAAGAACCCGCGGGACGCCGACAGCGGCGAGGGGTGCGGCGACTCGATCGCGACGCAGCCGCCTTCCGTGAGCATCGGTGCGAGCGTCGAAGCGTCGCGGCCCCACAGGATCGCCACCAGCGGCTGCCGGCGTTCGGCCAGGGCACGGATCGCGCACTCCGTTACCGCCTCCCAGCCCTTGCCCCGATGCGAGGCGGGGCTGCTGGGGCGTACCGTGAGCACCCTGTTGAGCAGCAGCACCCCGCGTCGCGCCCACGGCGTCAGGTCGCCGCACGAAGGCCGCGGATGGCCCAGATCCGCGGTGTACTCGTCGAAGATGTTGGACAGGGTGCGGGGCAGCGGACACACGTCCGGGGCGACCGAAAAGCTCAGGCCTACCGCATGTCCCGGGGTTGGATAGGGGTCCTGCCCGACGATGAGGACCCGCACGCTCTCGAACGGAAACGCGAAGGCGCGCAACACGTTTGGCCCGGCCGGCAGATAGCGCCGGCCCGCGGCGGCCTCGGCCCGCAGAAACCGCCCCATCGCGGCCACCTGACCGGCCACCGGCTCCAGCGCCCGCGCCCAGCCCGGCTCGACGAGTTCGCGCAACGGCCGGGCGGTCACCGGCGCCCCTTCGTCATCGCGTCGACGGTCACCGCGTCCCTCCTCACGTTGCCCAGCTAATCCTGAAACGACTGCCAGCCCGGGTACCCACGCCATGGCGCTCCGTCGACGAGCACCCGGGGCGGGCCGTCGAGCACCCGCCCGACGACCCGCCACCCAGGCGGCGCCGCGCCGGCGAAACACGCTGCCAGCGCGTGGTCTTCGCCGCCGCCGAGCACCCACGACCACGCGTCTGCGCCCACGGCCGCGGCGGCCCGGGTCAGCGGCTCGTGGTCGGCGGCGAGCGCCGCGGTGGACACATCGACACCGACCCCGGACGCCTCGGCGACGTGCCGCAGGTCGGCGACCAGGCCGTCGGAGACGTCGATCATCGCCTGCGCGCCGGCCGCCCCGGCCGCGGCGCCCGCGCCGTACGGCGGCCGGGGCACCAGATGCCGGCC
>JBFWKS010000386.1:0-3406 GCA_050252545.1 Solirubrobacteraceae bacterium | reverse complement strand
CACATCGCGACGGCCCCGAGCCGGTCGAGGATCCGTCGCACGACGATCGCGTGCTCGTCGCGGTCCTTCGTCGAGCGCATCAGGTGCTCCGCCAGGTGCGATTCCACGGACGGGTCGCTGCTGCGGCGCGTCGTGCCCGCCAGCGCCAGGGTGGTGACGCGGTGCCCGTCTCGCCGGACGAGCAGCTCGGGGGTTGCGGCGATGAACGTCCTGGACCCCCGGCCGACGGCGAGCACGCAGCAGCCGTCATAGGCTTCGCGGAGCGTGCCGAGGACCGCGGCCGGGTCGGGGGTCGGCCGCCCGACGACCTGCACCTCGCGGGCGAGGACGATCTTCTCCATCTGCCCCGCGCGGATCCGCTGCACGCCGCGTGCGACCGCGTCCTCGTAGTGCGCCGGCGGCAGCGTCGAGACCACGCGCGCCGACCGCACCGGGTCGGGGTCGAGGAGTGGCGGGCGGGCGGTGCGGAGTGCGGCGACGCGGGCCAGGGCCTCCTCGACGAGGGCGGCCGGGTCCGTGTCGGCGGTCACGCGCACGGCGATCGTCGCGCGGACATGGCCGTCGCGGCCGGCGAGCGCGACACGCGGCACGTGCAGCGACGCGGCGGCGAACCCGTCCCACACCGGGGTCGTCGCGCCCTCGTCGGTGAAGGCGAATCCGCCGACGGCGATCAGGCCCTCCGCATCGGCTCCGGTGCCCAGGTCACCGACCGCATCGGCGGCCACGTGCGCCCACCGATCGGCGACGTCGACGAACCGTCCCGCGCCACGCGTCTCGAGGGCCTCGACGACGCCGAGCGTCGCCACGACCCGCCGGTCGCGATCCCGCTGCTCGTACATCGTCCACGGCTCGCCGGCGCGACGACCGGTGGCGACGACCGCCGACGGATCGATCCCTGGTGCGGCGTCGACGGTGACCGTGGCGAGGACCGCATCGCGGCGGTGCCGCCGCGCGCGACGCCGGGCCTCGACGGCATGGCGCAGGAGCCGCTCGCGGTCCCGTACGGTCACCGGCACCGACGGAGCACCGCGATCCGGGCCGCCCGTCGACGTCGCGACGGGCGCCGGTCCCGCGGTCCCGGCGCCGAGCCGATCGGCGGGCATCATCCGGGCCTCGCGGTCACAGCCGGTCTCGGCTCAGGTCTCCTCGCGACCGCGCGAGATCGCGACCTCGCCGGTGCGGATCATCTCGACGAGCCCGTAGGGCCGGACGAGCCGCTCGAACGCCTCGATCTTCGACCGGTCGCCGGTGATCTCGACGATGATCGAGCGGCGCCCGACGTCGACGACCTTGCCGCGGAACACCTCGGCGAGCTCGCGGACCTCGGATCGCGTCTGGGCATCCACCGCGACCTTGAACAGCGCGAGCTCGCGGGCGACGGTCTCGGCCGGCTCCAGATCCTTGATCTTCAGGACGTTGACGAGCTTGTGGAGCTGCTTGGTCACCTGATCGATCGGGTTCTGCGCCCCGTCGAGGGTCAGCGTGATGCGCGAGATCCGCTCGTCGTCGGTCGGGCCGACCGAGAGCGTGTCGATGTTGAACCCACGGCGCGTGAACAACCCCGACACGCGCGTGAGCACACCCGGCTTGTTCTCGACGAGGATCGAGAGGACGTGCTTGCGCCCCGTGCGGAGGTGACCGGCGGCCTCGAGCTCGTCGAGGCTCAGCAGCTCGTTCGTATCGACCATCAGGAGCGCGTGGGGTTGGAGGAGGACGGGTGACGCACGAGTCAGCCCACCATGTCCCGGGCGGCCTCGCCGGCGGGGATCATCGGATAGACCTTCTCGTCGCGGACGACGCGGACGTCGATGAACGCGGGGCCCTCGGCCTCCAGCGCGGCCTGCAGGTCGGCCTCGAGCGACGCCGCCTCGGTCAGGCGGACGCCGCGGATGCCGTAGGCGTCGGCGAGCTTGACGAAGTCCGGCGACGCCTCCTCTCCGCCGTAGGTGTTCATGTCGACGTGGCTGTAGCGCTCCTGCCAGAAGAGCTCCTGCCACTGGCGGACCATCCCGAGGAACCCGTTGTTGAGCACGACGACCTTCAGCGGCAGGTTCTCCTGCTTGATCGTCGCGAGCTCCTGGATGTTCATCTGGATCGATCCGTCGCCGCTGATGACGACGGTCGTGCGCTCGGGATCCCCGAGCTGCGCGCCGATCGCCGCCGGCAGGCCGAAGCCCATCGTCCCCAGGCCGCCGGAGTTGATCCACCGGCGCGGCTCCGGGAAGTCGTAGAACTGCGCGGCCCACATCTGGTGCTGTCCGACGTCGGAGCAGAGGATCGCCTCGCCGCCGGTGATCCGGTGGATCACCTCGATGACCTGCTGCGGCTTGATCTGACCGTCCGGGTCGGGCTCCCACCGCAGCGGGTGGCGCTCCTGCCAGGTGTGGATCCGCTGCCACCAGGCGTCCAGGCGCGAGGCGTCCGCCTCCTGGGCGGCGTACTCGGCGTCGAGCCGGGCCAGGATCTGCTTGGCGTCGCCCACGATCGGGATGTGGGCCGGGATGTTCTTGGAGATCTCCGCCGGATCGACGTCGATGTGGATGAACTTGGCGCGGGGAGCGAACTCCGACAGCTTGCCGGTGATGCGGTCGTCGAAGCGGGCGCCGATCGCACAGATCAGGTCGGCCTCGTCCATCGCGTAGTTCGCCGCACGGGTGCCGTGCATGCCGAGCATGCCCAGCCACAGGTCGTCCGGGGCCGGGTAGGTGCCCAGGCCCATCAGCGTCGTGGTGATCGGGAAGCGGCCGCCGCGGACCAGGCGCCGCAACTCGTCGGACGCGCCCGCGGCGACCACGCCTCCACCCGCGTAGATCACCGGGCGACGCGCGGCCGCGAGGGCACGGGCGGCCTGACGGATCTGCTTGGCGTTGCCGGTCGTGCGCGGCTGGTAGCCCGGCAGGTGCACGTCGGTGACCGGCTCGTACGGGATGTCGACCTTCGACAGGTCCTGCGGCAGGTCGATGACGACCGGACCGGGGCGGCCCGTGCCCGCGATGTGGAAGGCCTCGTGGATGATCCGTGGCAGCTCGCGCGGATCGGTGATCATGAAGCTGTGCTTGACCGCCGGCATCGTGATGCCGATGGTGTCGGCCTCCTGGAACCCGTCGGTGCCCAGCAGCTCGGTCCGGACCTGGCCGGTGAAGAACACGACGGGGACGGAGTCCATCATCGCGTCGACGATCGGCGTCACCAGGTTGGTGGCGCCGGGGCCCGACGTGCCGAAGGCGACGCCGACCTTGCCGGTGACCTTGGCGTAGCCCTCCGCCGCGTGGCCGCCCCCGGCCTCGTTGCGGACCAGGACATGGTGGATGCCGGCGTCGACGAACGCGTCGTAGGTGGGCAGGTTGGCCCCTCCGGGGTACCCGAATACGACCTCGACGCCCTCCGCCTTCAGGCACTCCATCAA
>JBFWKS010000385.1:0-3410 GCA_050252545.1 Solirubrobacteraceae bacterium | reverse complement strand
GGGGACGTGTTCGGCAACGGGATGCTGCTGTCGCGGAGCCTGCGCCTGATCGCTGCGTACGACCACCGCCACGTGTTCCTGGACCCCGACCCCGTCGACCCGATGGTGTCGTGGACGGAGCGGCGACGCCTGTTCGAGCTGGCCCGATCGAGCTGGGACGACTACGACCGCACGCTGATCAGCGCAGGCGGCGGCGTGTTCCCGCGGACGCTCAAGCGGATCCCGATCAGCCCGCAGGTGCGGGCGGCGCTGGGGATCGAGGACGAGGAGCTGCCCCCCAACGAGCTGATCCGTGCGGTGTTGCGCGCTCCCGTCGACCTGCTGTGGAACGGCGGGATCGGCACCGTCGTCAAGGCGTCGCACGAGCGGGACGCCGACGCCCAGGACCGGGCATCCGACGGGATCCGCGTCGACGCCCGCGACCTGCGCGCCAAGGTCGTGGGGGAGGGCGGCAACCTCGGGTTCACCCAGGCGGCGCGGGTCGAGCTCGCGTCCGGCGGGGGTGCGATCAACGCGGACTTCATCGACAACTCGGCGGGCGTCGACTCGTCCGACCACGAGGTCAACCTCAAGATCCTGTTGGCCGGCGCGATCCGGCGCGGGGCGCTCGACCCGGGCGATCGCGACGGACTGCTGGAGGAGGTGACCGACGAGGTCGTCGACCACGTGCTGGCGCACTCGTTCTCGCAGGCCCGGATCCTCACCCGCGAGGAGCGCCGCGCCCCCGAGCGGACGTACGCCGCCGAGGAGCTGATGGCGACGCTCGAGGAGCGGGGCGAGCTGGACCGGACCGTCCACGGCCTGCCCGGCGCCGAGGACCTGGCCGACCGGCGCGCCGCGGGGGCCGGCCTGACCCGCCCCGAGCTGGCCGTGCTCGTCGCGCTGGCGAAGCTCGACCTGACCCGGGCGTTGCTGGAGTCCGACCACGTCGACGATCCGGCGCTGTACGGCGACCTGGCGGCGTACTTCCCGGCGTCGTTGGCCGAGCGGTTCGCCGACGACGTGCGCGCGCACCCGCTGCGCCGCGAGCTCGTCGCCATGCTCGCGTCCAACGAGCTGGTCGACACCATGGGCCCGACGTTCGTGGCACGCCGGGCGGCGGAGTTCGCCGTGGGGCCGGCCCGCGTGGCGCGGGCGTTCCGGATCACCGTCGAGGCGACCGACGCGCGGCGACTGTGGCGCGAGCTCGACGCGCTGACCGATGTCGAGCCCGATCTGCAGTGGAGGATGCGCGCCGAGGTCGAGAGCACCGTCCGAGCGGTCAGCCGCTGGCACGTCGCACGCGGGGGGGAGGACCTGAAGGCGACCATCGACGCACACCGCGACGGGACCCGCGAGCTCCGACGGTGCCTGGACGATCGCGACACCGACGAGCGCCGCCGCGACGAGCTGCGCGCGGCGATCGAGGGGGGCGTGCCCGAGCCGCTCGCCCGTGACGTGACCGCCGGCCGCTGGCTGCACATGGCCCCCAACGTCGTGGCCAGCGCGGCCACCACCGACCGCCCGGTCGCCGTCGTCGCCCGCGCCGCGTTCCGCACCGGCGAGGCGCTGGGACTGGACCCGCTGCACCAGACGGTCGAGGCGCTGCGCGTGCCGACCCGCACGTTGCGATGGGCGGTGCAGGCGCTGCGCGACGATCTGCTGGAGGCCCGGGTGGCGATCGCGGTGGCGGCCCTGGCGGCCGCCGACGACGGGACGCCCGACGAGGCGGTCGACGCGTTCCTCGCCGTCCGGCCCGACGGCGTGGCGCGCCTGAGGACGTTCCTGCGCGACCTGTCCCAGAGCGGGCGGGGCGAGGACGTGGCGGCGGTCGCGGCGTCGTCGCTGGCGGTGCGTCAGCTTCGCGCGATCGCGGTCGACCGCGGTTGACCGGGGGGCGGGGCCGGCCGGGCCGGCGGCGCAGATGGGGCCGCCCGGTCGAGGCCGCAGGTGGCCTCGTGCGCGCGGAGCCTAGTGCGCCCCGCCCGAGGAGACCGCCGGCGGGCGGGACTCCTCGGCGAGCGACGTGATCACCAGGGGCCCTCGCGATGCGCCCTCCAGGACCTCGCCGGCCTCCTCCTGCGAGCGGGCGTACAGCTCGACGAGCAGGTGGACGACGATCCGGTCGCCGTCGTGGGTGTGGAACCGCACGTGGCTGAAGAACTCCTGGGTGCCGGGATCGCCGAGCGCCGCGAACGTCAGCTCCTCGCCGGCCTCGGGACCGGAGCAGCTCTCGACCTCGTCGGCGGCGACGGCCACGGTGCAGGACGCGACCCACGGGGTGCCCATCACCAGGCGCTCCCAACGGTCGTCGTCGGCCACCAGCGAGCCGTCCTGGAACACGAGGTGCGGCTGGTCGTGCATGCAGTCGAGGCACTGCACGATCGCCTCCTGGTGCTCCTCGACGGCGTGCACCGGCGACCCGGAACCGGGATCGATGCGGTGGATGCCGTCGTAGTGGACGTGCAGCTCCAGCGAGGTGGACCAGCACCGGTAGCAGCGCAGCCAGGGAAGGGTGGCGTCGGCCATAGACGACCGATTCTAGGACGTGCGGGCGTTGCGACCCCCGGCAGCCCTGTCAGGACCGGGACCGGGCGGCCCGCACCACGATCGTCGGTACGCTGCTCGGGTGCGTCGCCGTCGCGTCACCCTGGCCGCGGCCGGGGCGATCCTCGTCCTGCTGCTCGTCCTGCTCGTCCTGCTCGTCAGGTCGTGGTCGGCCGACGAGGGGGACCGGGCGCGCGGGACGGTCGAGCGGTTCGGCACCGCCGTCGCCACCCGCGACTATCCGCTGATCTGCAGCGACCTGCTGGCATCGCGGCTGCGCGACGTGCTGCAGGAGGCCGGCCTGCCGTGCGAGCAGGCCCTGCGCCTGGGCCTTGGCGAGGTGCGGTCGCCGACCCTGAAGGTCATGGGCGCGGAGGTGGACGGTGACCAGGCCCGGGTAAAGGTTCGCACCGGTGCCGCCGGGCAGCCGTCGTCCCAGGATGCGCTGCGGCTGATCCTCGAGGACGACGAGTGGCGGATCACCGCGCTCACCACCGCCGGCGAGGAGACCGCGACCGGCACGACCACCGCACCGACCCCGCCGGCCGGTGGCGAGGACCCGACCCACACCGTGACCGACACGACGCCGCTGGTGCCCGGAACCGGTCTGGGGGCGACCCCGGGATCGGTGGGCGCCGACGCGAACCCCGGAGCGGCGGGGCCGGGCGCGGTCGCCCCCGGAGGATCGGGTGCGGCGACACCGGGCGCCGACGGACCGGACACGCAGCCGGGCACGGCGTCGACCACGTCGACGCCTCCCGTCGCGCCCGCGAAGAGGTGGCCCCGTCCCCCGGCGGAGGTCGTCGACGAGCTGCGCCGCTTCGCGGCCGAGGCGGCGGCGGAGCGTCGCCGCGAGCGCGACGAGCGCCGGCAGCGGCAACGGG
>JBFWKS010000384.1:0-3420 GCA_050252545.1 Solirubrobacteraceae bacterium | reverse complement strand
CCGACTGCCGGGCGCTCAACGACGCGTTCGCGCGAGCCGAGCAGCGTTACGCCGAGGGTCCGCCGTCGGCCCTCGACGCGACCGACGTCAGCGTCGTCGTCACGACGATGGCCGCGGCACCCCTCCCGCAGCCCGCGCCGCCGACCGTCGTCGAGCCCGATCCTGAGCTGCGGGCGCACGTCGAGACCGCGGTCGAGACCGAGGAGGCCCCGGCCGAGCCGGAGGCCGCTGCGAACACCGGGCCGATCGCAGACGAGCCGATCGCCGAGCCGGAGCCGACCGCGGACCACGAGCCGCCCGAGCAGGACGAGCCGACGTACGTCCCGCAACCGTCCGACGAGCCGGAGCAGGCTCCGCCGACACCCCCCACGTCGTCGGTGACCGCGCCGGCGGCGACGCCCGGCGCCCAGCAAGATCCCGGGTTCGCGGCCGAGGTCGAGTCGTCGCCTGACGACGCGCTGGCGTCGGAGCCCGAATCCCCGGTCGAGACGGAGTCCGGAGTCGCGGCGTCGCCGTTCGGGTCCGAGGTGGCGCCGGAGCCCGCGGCGGCGGTCGAGCGCGAGGTGGAGCCGGAGCCCGCGGTCGCATCCGAACCCACGGGCACCGCCACGTCCGGGCCGGAACCGACCTCCGAACCGGATGGTGAACCGACGCCGGTGCCCGATCCGCCGTCCGGCCCTGGCATCACGGCATCGATCGCCGCGCTCGATCCGCTCGGCCCCGAGGCCATCGGGTACGTCGTACCCCAGCCCGGGATGCCGACCTCGCCCTCGCGGCCCGGTCGCCGGACCGGCCGTCGTCGGTCGCGCCGCCGTACCGCGTCGCGCGGCGACGGCATCGCGTCGTCGTCGGTCCCTTCCGCGCACGATCCACGGTCGGCCGACCGGATGCTCGCGGCTCCCACGACCGCGGAGACCCCGGCGACCGGGATCGACCGCGACCCGGTCGAGCACCAGCCGCCCCGCGAGCCGGAGCCGTCCCCCGAGTTGGGGTCCTCCAACGGCGCCCAGCCGCCGTACGACCCCGATCCGTGGACCGCGCAGGAACACGAACCGTCGTACGAGCCGGAGCCGGAGCACGAGCCGGAGCACGAGCCGGAGCCGGAGCACGAGCCGGCGACGTGGGACGAGCCCGAGACCCACGTCGGGCAGGACGTCACCGCCGCGCCGCAGATCCGGGGGGTGATCGATCCGACGCCGGCCGAGCCGCACGAGGTTCCGGCGGTCGCCGACGTCGCCGATGTCCACGCATCCGGGATGGCACCCGCCACCGTCGAGGGTGGCTACGCCGTCCGTGAGCGCACGCGGCGGGCGCTGGTGCCCGTCGTGCGACAGCTCGGCGTGCCCGCGCTGCTCCTCGTGCTGTTGCTTCTGGGCGCGCTCACCGCGGCCGGGGCCTTCAGCGGCGATTCCGACGCGCCGTCGACGACGACCGCGCCGCCGGCCACCGTACCGCGCGGGCCGTCGAGCATCCCGCCGCTGCCCTGATCGCCCGGGCTGCGGGCGGGCATCCGACCGGCGTCGGCGTCACGCCTTCCGGCGCCCGGCCGCGACCCGGTCCACGAACCGCGCATGGATCCGGTCGTCGCCCGACAACTCGGGGTGGAACGCCCACCCCTCGATCGGACCCGACCGCACGCCGACGACGATGCCGTCCACGCGCGAGGTGACCGTCACCGATGCCTCGTCGTGCTCGACGACCTGCGGAGCCCGGATGAACACCGTCGGGAAGGGCTCCTCCAGCCCCTCGATGGTGAGATCGGCTTCGAAGCTGCGCGTCTGCCGCCCGAACGCGTTGCGGGCGCACCTGATCGGCAGCACGTCGAGGTGATCACGGTCCAGCAGGATCAGTCCCGCGCAGGTGGCCAGGACCGGCCGGCCGGACCGCAGGAAGTCGCGGACCGGAACGGTCAGTCCGTCGCGCTCCATGCCGAGGGTCATCGTGGTGCTCTCCCCACCCGGCAGCACCAGCGCGTCGAGGCCATCGAAGGCGGCCGCGGTGCGCACCAGGCGGGTGCGGGCCCCACAGCGCTCGAGCGCGTCGACGTGCTCGACGACCCCGCCCTGGAGCGCGAGCACCCCGACGAGGGGTGCGGTGCCGCTCACCAGCCGCGGCCGGCGAAGACCTCGTCCTCGCCCAGACGACGGGCCTCGAGGCTGTCCATCGCACGGCCGAGCCCGGTCGACGCCTGCGCGATCCGCGCCGGATCCTCGAAGTGCGTCGTGGCCGCCACGACCGCCGCCGCACGGCCCGCCGGGTCCTCCGACTTGAAGATGCCGGACCCGACGAACACCGACTCCGCACCCAGTTGCATCATCAGCGCCGCATCGGCCGGCGTCGCGATCCCGCCCGCCGAGAACAGCGGCACGGGCAGACGCCCGTTCTCGGCGACCCAGCGCACGAGCTCCAACGGCGCCTGGTGGTGCTTCGCCGCCGTCCCCAGCTCGCCGCCGTCGAGCGTGCCCAGGCGCTTGATGTCACCGCGGATCGACCGGATGTGCCGGACCGCCTCGACGACGTCACCGGTGCCGGCCTCGCCCTTCGACCGGATCATGCACGCCCCCTCCGCGATCCGCCGCAGCGCCTCGCCGAGGTTCGTCGCGCCGCAGACGAACGGGACCTTGAACGCCCACTTGTCGATGTGGTTGGCCTCGTCGGCCGGCGTCAGGACCTCGGACTCGTCGATGTAGTCGACGTCGAGCGCCTCGAGCACCTGTGCCTCGACGAAGTGCCCGATCCGGGCCTTCGCCATCACGGGGATCGACACCGCCGCCTGGATCCCCTTGATCATCTCCGGATCGCTCATCCGCGCGACCCCGCCGTCACGGCGGATGTCGGACGGTACGCGCTCCAGTGCCATCACCGCGACCGCGCCCGCCTCCTCGGCGATCTTCGCCTGGTCGGGATCGACGACGTCCATGATCACGCCCCCACGGAGCATCTCCGCGAGGCCGGTCTTGACACGGGGGGTGGATTCGTCGCGCATCACCCCCAAGGATAGAGCGACGGACGCCGACGCCCGGTCCCCCTCCCCGGGGACGGTCCGCCGACGCGAAGCCGCGTCGACGAGGACCTGCGGCGTCGTCCTGCGGCCGCCGGCCGCACGACGACGCCGGCTACTTGAGCCGGTAGGCGCGGATGCGGTCGGCGCGCGAGCCGTCCGCCGCGTAGACGCCCTGGGCCAGGGCCTGCAGGAGCGAGAGGAGCGCGACGTTGGACCGCACGAACGACGGGCTGTCGGACGAGTAGAAGAGCGAGTGCTGGGCGAGCTTCGCCGCCTCGGACAGGGTCGCGTCGGTGATCGCGATCGTCGACGCACGACGGTGACGGGCCAGTTGCAGCGCGCGGACGACGAGCGGGTGCGCGCGGCCTGCGGTGATGCCGACGAGCACGGTGCCCTCGTCGAGCCGGGCCAGACGG
>JBFWKS010000383.1:0-3425 GCA_050252545.1 Solirubrobacteraceae bacterium | reverse complement strand
CCGAACTCCGCCGGCGTCATCATCGACGCGGCGCGCCTGGTCAAGCTCGGCCTGAACAACGGCGTCGCCGGTCAGCACGACGGCCCGTCGTCGTACCACAAGAAGTCGCCGCACAACCACCGGCCCGACGACATCGCGCGTCAGGACACCGAGAAGTTCATCGCCAAGAACGCGCTCAAGCGTGAGAAGGCGGGCAAGGCCGCGGCCAAGGCCTGATCACCGCCCGATCGCCGGGAGGCGACCGATCGAGCCGGTTCACGAGGGCCCGGGGGCACATGCTCCCGGGCCCTCGTCGTTCCGCCACCGCCCTCGTCGTCGCGCCCACCGGCCCGCGGGCGCCCCGGCCGCCGGGCCCGCCGGCAGTGGACCGCCCGGCACGCGGCCTATGCTTCGCGCGTGACGTCCCCCGAGTCCGCCCCGTCGCTCGCCGTCGCCCAGGTCAGCCCGTATCCGCTGGAGTCCGGGCATCCCGTCACCGCACACGTCCTGCGGCTGTCGGACGAGCTGGCGGCGCTCGGCCACCGCGTCGTGATCCTCGCCCCGTCGAGCGATCCCGACCGGGTCCACGCGACGCGCCGTCGCCTGCGGGAACCCGCGGCCGAGCTGCTTCCCGCCCCCGGCGGCGCACCGACGGTGCTCGCCGTCGGCGAGGCGCTGACGCTGCTGCCGGGCGGCGGCCGCAGCGGCAAGGCGGCCACGTTGCCCGTCGACGCGGCCCGTGCCGTCGAGGACGCGCTCGTCGCGCTGCCGCTGGACATCGTCCACGTCCACGAACCGTACGGCCTGTCGGTGCCGACAGTCGCCCTGCGCCAGAGCCGCACGTTGAACGTCGGCACGTTCCACCAGCCCACCGACCGGCCCGTGGCGGGCGTCGGGCCCGGCGTCGGCGGCAGCGCGATCACGCGCAAGCGCGTCGAGCGGCTGCTCGGCCGGCTCGACGAGCGGCTCGCCGCGAGCGAGACGTCGGCCCGGCTGCTGGCGCAGTGGTTCCCGATCGGCCGCGGCTACCGGCCACGCGTGCCACCGCCGCCCGCGCACGTGCTGCCGACGCGCACCCGGCCACCGGTCTCCGACGAGCATCCGCTGCACATCGTGCTGCCGCTGGGCGAGGAGCGTGCCGCCCGACGGGCCGCGCTGCGCGCCCTGCGACGACTCGATCCGGGACGCGCGTGGCGGGCGACGGTGCTCGTCAGCGGCGGCGAGGGGGCGGTGTCGCTGCGCAAGGAGATCCGTGACCGGGTGCGGTTCGTCGACGTCGAGGACCTCTGGGCCCAGACCGTGGGCACCCCCGGCGCACCGTCCGGACGGGCCGGCGGTGGGGTCGGTGCCGACGCCACCGCAGGCGACCGCTGCCGACCGGCGCTGCCGCCGGATGCCGACGTCGTCGTCCTCGCATCGCCGGGGGTGCGGCCCGCCGTCCACGTCCTCGTCGAGGCGCTGCACGCCGGGGTCATCCCCGTCTGCAGCCGGATCGACGCGTACGAGGAGCTGACCGACGGCGACACCCGCGGATCGATCTTCACCCCGGGCGACACCGAGGTCCTCGTCGGCCAGCTGCACCGCCTGGCCGACGACGCCGACCTGCGCGACGGGCTGCGGTCGGCCGCCGGCACGTGGGCGGCCGGGAGCGAGGAGCCGGGCGCCGTGTGGGCGGGCTACGCCGAGTGGGTCGTGGAGCGCTACGACGCGATCCGCGCCCGCCGGCACGACCCGACGCGATTCGACCCGGCGGTCATCGCCCGGCTGCGCGAGCGACCGCTGATCGACGTCGACCTGCACATGCACACCGACCACAGCCACGACTGCGTCACCCCGGTCGAGGTGCTGCTGGACACCGCCCGCCGCCAGGGGCTCGGGGCGATCGCCGTCACCGACCACAACGAGGTGTCCGGCGCGCTGGAGGCGGCGGAGAAGGCCGCGCGGTTCGGCGTCAAGGTCATCGTCGGCGAGGAGGTCAAGACCGCCGACCAGGGCGAGGTCATCGGCCTGTTCATCCAGGAGCGGATCCCCAAGGGCGTGACGCTGCAGGAGGCGATCGCCGACATCCGCCGGCAGGGTGGCCTGGTGTACGTGCCGCACCCGTTCGACCGGATGCACTCGGTGCCCGACTACGAGCACATGCTCGACATCGTCGAGGAGATCGACGCGATCGAGGTGTTCAACCCGCGGGTGGCGGTCGGGTCGTTCAACGAGGAGGCCGCCCGGTTCGCCGAGAAGTACCGGATCGTCGCCGGCGCCGGATCCGACAGCCACGTCGCACAGGGCCTCGGGTCGGTGCGGCTGCGGATGCCGGACTTCGACGGGCCGGAGGAGTTCCTGGCGTCGCTCGCCCAGGCCGACATCCAGACGAAGTCCGGCACCCTCGTCTACGTGCAGGCGCTGAAGTTCCTGGAGACGAAGGCCACCCCGGCCCCGGCACGACGGCGGGTGCGGGAGCGGCGGGTGCGCCGGGCGACCCGCGACTGACGCACCGCGCACAGGGGTCGACGGCCCCACGCGCCGCCCCACCGACCCGGTGCCCACGTATCCTCGCCCGGTGCGTCGGGTCCGCCCCGCGCCGTGGGTGCTGACGGCGCTCGCGGCCATCGTCTACGTCGTCCTGACGCCGCCGACGACCGATCTGGCCGCCCAGGTGCACCGGGTCGCGCTCGCCCGGGACGGCGTCTGGCTGTACGACCTGTCGTGGTTCGGCGGGCATCACCTGCCGAGCTACAGCGTGCTGATGCCGCTGGCCGGTCTGGTCGTCGCGCCGCAGGTGCTCGCCGCGGTCGCGGCGGTCGCGGCGGCGTGGGCGTTCGGCCGGCTCGCGGAGCGGCACCGGCCGGGAGCACCGGCACGGGCGGCCTCGTGGTGGTTCGCAGCGGGGACCGGGGCGCTGCTGTTCACCGGTCGGGTGACGTTCGTCCTCGGCGTGGCGATCGCGCTGGTCACCCTCGTGGTCGTCGTGGGCGCCGGACCGGGTCGGGGTCGGGCATCGGGCGACGACCGCGGCCGGGACGCCGGTGGCGACGCGCCGCGGGGCGACGACGGCGACCCGGGCGCGCGCGCCGGTCGATCCCGCGCCGGTCGATCCGTCACCCCGGTGGCCACGGCCGCGGCCGGTGCGATCGCGGCGGCGCTCGCGAGCCCGGTCGCGGCGCTGTTCCTCGCCCTCGTCGGGCTGGCCTGGTGGATCGGCGACCGGAGGATCGTCCCCGCCGTCCTCACGGCGGTCGCGTTCGGCACCGCGGTCGCGCTCGCGATCGCGTTCCCCGGCGGCGGCAGCGAGCCGTTTGTCGCGTCGGCGCTGCTGCCCGCGATCGTGGGCCTCGCCGCGGCGCTCGTCGTGATCCCCGCCCGGGAGCGCACGCTGCGGATCGGCGTCGCGCTGTACCTGGCCGGGGTCGTGCTCGCCGGCATGCTCGACACGCCGATGGGCGGCAACG
>JBFWKS010000382.1:0-3427 GCA_050252545.1 Solirubrobacteraceae bacterium | reverse complement strand
CCTTGGGGGGCGTAACCGGGACCGTTGTCGGAGCCGTCACCGGGAACGGGGGTGCGCGGCACGGCGTCGGTCGGCGGGACGCGGTCGTTCATCCCGCGCAGCGTAGACGCGCTGCCGCGCCGGGGCGTCCGTCGCGGCCGGGCCCGGCCGCCGCGGCCTGGTCTCCCGCGAACGTGCACCACACGCAGGCCGTATGTAGATCTCGTCATACCGTATGCCGAGATCTACATACGGCCGGAGAGACGTACGGCTCCACGCCGCGGGTGGCGCATGGCCGCGGGGGGCACATGGCCGGGGGTCTCGGCATGACCGGGGGTCTCGGCATGACCGGGGGTCTCGGCATGACCGGGGGTCTCGGGCGCCGAGGCGACGCGCCGGGTGGCAGATGGGACGAGCCAGGCCAGGCGCCGAACGGGCGGGCCGGGTCAGGTGCCCGGGGCGGCGATGCAGACCAGGGGATCACCGGATGCGACCGCGGTGCCCTCGGTGACGTGGATCTCGACGATCCGGCCGTCGTGCGGGGCCACGACGTGGTTCTCCATCTTCATCGCCTCGACGGTGACCAGCGGCGCGCCCGACGGAACCATGTCGCCGAGCTCCACCCGCACCGCCAGAACCGTGCCGTGCATCGGACTGCACACGACGCCGTCGGCGGATCCGGGCTGCGACGCCGGGCGCGCGGGCCTCCCCTCCCGCGGCGCGGGACGCGTCGACGGGTGGGCCACTGACGAGGGACCCGCCGGGGAGGGCCGCGTCGCTGGCAGCAGTGGCCCTTCGGCGCTCGCGGTCCGCGGGTTCGCGGCCGGCACGAGCACCGGCCGTCCGCCGATCATCACGGCCTCCGGACCGGGGATCGCGCCGTCGCTCGTTCCCGTCGCCCGCCCCGCCAACCCGTCAGCGCCCGCCGACCCGTCGGCCCTGGCGGCGCCCGCCGTGCCACCGGGCCCGTCCGACCCATCCCCCGGATCGGGGACCAGCGCATCGGCGTGCTCCTCGAACCAGCCGGTGTGCACGGGGCCGGTGCGGAAGTCTTCGTGGGTGAGGGTCGCGGCGGCCACCCGGGCGGTGGTCGGGACGCCGTCGATCCGCAGGTCGGTCAGGGCGTCGTGCAGGCGCGCGATCGCCAGGGTGCGTGTCGGGGCCCAGGCGACGAGCTTGCCGAGCAGGCTGTCGTAGTGGACCGACACCTCGTCGCCGGCGCCGTACCCGGCATCCCATCGCAGGCCGGGCCGGGACGGGACGGCGACCGCGTCGATCCGGCCCGGGACCGGCACGAACCCGAGGCCGGCGTCCTCGGCGTTGATCCGGCACTCCACGGCATGACCGCGCGGCTCGGGACCGGACGTGGTGATCGACAACGGCTCACCGCCGGCCACCCGCAGCTGCTCGTGGATCAGATCGATGCCGAGCACCGCCTCGGTCACCGGATGCTCGACCTGGATCCGGGTGTTCATCTCGAGGAAGTGGAACGCCCCGTCGACGACGAGGAACTCGACGGTGCCCGCCCCCTCGTACCCGGCCAGACGGGCCAACCGCACGGCGGCGTCACCCATGGCGGTGCGCATCTCGTCCGGCAGGTCGGGCGCCGGTGCCTCCTCGATCAGCTTCTGGTGGCGACGCTGCACGGAGCAGTCGCGGTCGCCCAGCCAGACGACGTTGCCGTGCCCGTCGGCGACGATCTGCACCTCGACGTGGCGCGGCCGCTCCAGGTACCGCTCGAGGTAGACGGTGTGGTCGCCGAACGCGGCCGCGGCCTCACGCCGGGCCGACTCCAGGGCGCCGGCGGCACCGGCGGCGTCGTCGGCGATCCGCATCCCCCGGCCCCCACCACCGTGCACCGCCTTGACCGCCACCGGCCACCCGTGCTCGTCACCGAACGCCACGACGTCGGCGACGCCGATCGCCGGCGCCCCGTCCGCCGCACCGGCGTCACCAGGACCGATCGCCGCCCTGGATCCCCGCGCCCCGGTCCCCGGCACCAGCGGCACGTCCGCTCGCCGCGCCAGCTCCCGCGCCCGCACCTTGTCGCCCAACGCCGCGATCGCGGCGGCCGGCGGACCGACGAACGTCAGTTCCGCCTCGGTCACCGCCCGGGCGAAGTCCGCGCTCTCGGCCAGGAACCCGTAGCCGGGGTGGACCGCGTCGGCACCCGACGCGATCGCGGCCGCGACCAGCGCGTCGATGCTCAGGTAGGTGTCGCGGGGCGAGGATCCGGGCAAGGCCACGGCCTCGTCGGCCGTCCGCACGTGCAGCGCGTCGGCGTCGGGGTCGGCGTGCACCGCCACGGACGCGATGCCGAGCTCGCGGCAGCTGCGGGCGATCCGCACGGCGATCTCGCCGCGGTTGGCGATGAGGACCCTGCGCAGCACGATCGGTCAGATCGGCGAGATGGTCCGGCGCTTGCCGGGGACGCGGGGCGGACGGCGGGGCGTGACGCGGCCCAGTGCCTCGACGAGCGACGTGCGGGTGCGGGAGGGCTCCACGACGTCGTCGATCCCGAACCCGTCCGCCGCGGCGAACGGGTCGATGTTCGCGCGGAAGCGGGCGATCAACGCCTCACGGTGGGCGGCGGGATCGTCGGCGGCCTCGACCTCGCGGCGGTAGGCGATGTCGACCGCACCCTCCACCGGCATCGAGCAGATCTCCGCCGTCGGCCACGCCAGCGCCAGGTCGGCGCTGTAGCTGCGCCCGCCGCCCATCGCGATGTACGCGGCGCCGTAGCCCTTGCGCACGACGATCGTGAACCGCGGCACCGTCGCCTGCGCCAGCTCGTAGATCAGCCGGCCGCTGCGCCGGGCGAGCTGGGTGGATTCGGCGGCGGTCCCGATGAGGAAGCCCGGCAGGTCGATGAGCACCACGAGCGGCAAGCCGAACGCGTCGCACACCGCGACGAAGTGGGCGGCCTTCTCGCAGGCCGCGCTGTCGAGCGCGCCGCCGAGGTGCAGCGGCTGGTTGGCGATCACGCCGACCGGGCGCCCGTCGATCCGGGCCAGGCTCGTGACGACGTTCGGGGCGGTCTGCCCGCGCAGCTCCAGTACCGAGTCGGCGTCGGCCAGGCCCGTGACCAGGTCGCGGGCGTCGTACACCTGGCGGGTGTCGGTCGGGACGATCGCGTCCAGGTCGACGTCGGCCGGGGCGTGCGGCCCGTCGATCCGCGGCGGCGTGCCGTCGGCGCTGGAGGGCAGGAACCCGAGGAACGCGCGGATCGCGTCCAGGGCCTCGTCCTCGTCGTCGACGGCCAGGTCCGCCACGCCGTTGCGGGCCTGCACGTCGGCGCCGCCGATCTGCTCGTTGGTCAGCCGCTCGCCGGTGGCGGCCTCGACGAACGGGGCGGCCGACATGCCCAGGGTCGACGTGCCGCGGACCATGACGACGAAGTCGCTGAGCGCCGCCAGGTTGGTGCCGACGCCGAACCCGGGGCCCATCA
>JBFWKS010000381.1:0-3434 GCA_050252545.1 Solirubrobacteraceae bacterium | reverse complement strand
TTGACATGGCGGCGTACCGGCGGGCTGATCCGCCGCAGCGCCTCCGACACCTCGCCCAGCTCGTCGCGCACCTCCTCGCAGGTCAGGTTGCGCGCCTCCGAGGCCTCGGCGAGCGACACACGCGCCCGGACGAGCAGCGATTTGACCGACGGGACCGTCGTGTCCATCGCCTCGGCGATCTGGTCGTACGCCAGCGCGTCGATCTCGCGCAGCAGCAGCGCGGTGCGCTGGGTCTCGGGAAGCGAGCGCACATCGCCGAGGAGCTCCCGGAACTCCTCGCGCCGGTGAGCGGTGTCGGCGGCGGACACCCCGTGGTCGGCCATCCGGTCGTCGAGCGTGTCGACGCCGATCGGCTGGATCTTGCGCAGGTGGTTCAGGCAGCGGTTGCGCGCGATCCGGTACAGCCACGGCCGCACGTTGATCTTGCGGTCGTCACCGAGGATCGCGTTGAACGCGTTGGCGAAGACCTCCTGCAGCACGTCCTCGGCGTCCTCGCGGCTGCCGAGCATGTGGCGGCAGAACGCGAGCAGTCGCGCCTGATACCGCTGGACGAGGACCTCGTACGCCGCCTGGTTGCCGCGCCGGGTCAGCGCGACCAGCCGTTCGTCGCCCTGCAGGCGCAGGAGCGTCGATGGGCCGCGAAGGGCGCCGGGGGAGGTGGTATCGAGGGCGGAGGAGGCTTCCACGGGAACGAGGCCGATGCGGCCGAGCGAGACCGTCACCCCGTACGGGGACGGTCCTCAGAGGGAACACGCGTCTTCAACGATGGTTGCGGTGGTGCATCAAGGTTCCCTGAACGCGGCCGTGCCGACACGTGAGGAGCGGGGTCGAACAGAGGATCGGTCTCCGCACGTTGCGAACGTGCGTTCGCCGTCGGGGTGGTCGTCGGCGTCCGTTCCTGTGACAATGCCAGCGTGCCCCTCCGGCCGCTGCACCTGCTCCACGACCGGCTCGGCCTGCGGTACCTGCGGGTCGCGGTCCTGCTCGTGGTGGTCCAGGCCCACGCCGTCGTGGCCCTCGGAATGCTGGTCCTCAGCCGATTCGTGTCGTTGGATCCGGGTGAGTGGGTGCTGATCTTCGGAGCGTCGCAGGCGGCGACGTTGCTGGAGAACGTCGTCGTGCTGCGGACCGCGCGACGGTCATTGGCACCCGTTCGGGCCTGGTATCGGGACGAGCGCGACCCGGTCCACGCCGTCGAGGCCTGGCGGGCCCTGCTGCGGCTCCCGGTGCGGATGGTCGATCCGGCGTCGGCGTTCCGCGCGTTGGCCTGGGCGGTGGGCGCGTCGGTCGTCATCCTCGCGCTGTCGGACG
Source organism: Solirubrobacteraceae bacterium (assembly GCA_050252545.1). Lineage (GTDB taxonomy): Bacteria > Actinomycetota > Thermoleophilia > Solirubrobacterales > Solirubrobacteraceae > Patulibacter. The sequence continues at coordinate 2,123 of JBFWKS010000381.1, read as the reverse complement.
AGACGTTCGTTCCGGCGGGCCTGGCGATCGGCCTCGGCGCGCTGCTCGTCGTCACCGCGGGCGTGCTGCTGCGGTTCCTGCAGTTGGAGCTCGCGCTGCGGCCGGTCGTGGAGGCCGTCGCGCCCGATCTGCCGGTCGACACGCGGGTCGAGACCGCGGTCACCCTGCGCTGGCGCCTGTTGATCGGCGTACCGCTGATCACGATGGTCATCGGCGGGATGGTCGCCGCGCTGAGCGCGGCACCCGGCGACATCGGGGGCTTCGCGATCGGCCTCGTCGCGACGATCGTGTCGACGCTGACGATCGGCGTCGGCCTCTCGGCCCTGCTCACGCGATCCCTGATGGCCCCGCTGCGTGAGCTCCGGGCCCTGACGGAGCGGATCACCGAGGGCGATCTGCGCCGCAACGCCAACGTCATCACCGCCGACGAGCTCGGCCGGCTCACGCGGGCGTTCAACGTCGGCATGGAGGGCCTGCGCGAGCGCGACCGGCTCCACGAGGCGCTCGACACGTACGTCGATCCGGCGGTCGCCAGCCGCCTCATCGACGAGGGGCCGCAGCTCCGCGGGGAGGAGCGCGACGTGACGGTCGCGTTCATCGACATCCGCGGGTTCACGACGTTCGCGGAGCGCGCGGACGCCGCCGAGGTGTTCGACCTGCTCAACGAGTACTACGGGGTCGTCATCCCCGTCCTCGAACGGTACGGCGGACACGCCAACGCGTTCCAGGGGGACGGCGTGCTGGCGGTCTTCGGCGCACCGGTGCCGATGGATGACCATGCCGACGCGGCGTTGACCGCGGGGATCGAGATCGCCCGGGCGATCCGTCAGCGGTTCCGTGGCCGCGTCCAGTTGGGTATCGGCGTCAACAGCGGATCGGTCGTCGCCGGCACGATCGGCGGTGGCGGTCGCGCGACGTTCACCGTCATCGGCGACGCCGTCAACACCGCCAGCCGGGTCGAGGCGATCACGCGCCAGACGCAGGACGTGCTGCTCTTCACCGAGGAGACCCGCCGCCGGCTGCGGCGCGACCACGGCACGATCACCAGCCGTCCACCGGCGGCGGTCCGCGGCAAGCGCCATCCGGTGCGGCTGCACGCGGCGATGCTCGCCGGCCGCGCCGACGACGCGGCCGCGATCGATCTGCGGGGACTGGGGCGGACCAACGGCAACGGCACGCCGGATCGGATCACCCCGCCGGGGGACCGGCACGTGCCGAAGGCGGACCCGCCCTCCGGGCCGGGGATCCCACCGATGGGGCGGATCGTGCCGCCGACCGACCGGCCCGCGGCGCAGGGGACACCTCCGACGGTCGGGGCCGAGCGGATCGCGCCCGCGCCGGGCCCGCTACCGATCGAGGCGTCGGCCCCCGACGCCTGACCCCCGACGGCGGTCGGCGTCCACGCGCCGACGCGCCCATGGCGCCCGACGCTCCACGGCGCCCATCGGTGTCCACACTCGTTCCAACGACGATCCGTACCGGCGGTAGGGTCGGCTCATGTCGGTTCAGGACGATGCGGTCGAGACCCTCCACGGCGGACGGCTCGTCGCCAGACGGCTGAAGGCGAGCGGGGTCGACACGCTCTTCACGCTGTCGGGCGGCCATCTGTTCTCGATCTACGACGGCTGTCGCGCCGAGGGCATCCGTCTGATCGACACCCGGCACGAGCAGACCGCCGCGTTCGCCGCCGAGGGTTGGGCCAAGGTCACCCGCACCCCGGGCGTCGCGGCGCTCACCGCCGGTCCGGGCATCACCAACGGCATGAGCGCGCTGGGCTCCGCGCTGGAGAACCAGTCGCCGCTCGTCGTGCTCGGCGGACGTGCGCCGGCGCTGCGCTGGGGGATGGGGTCGCTGCAGGAGATGGACCACGTGCCGTTCGTGCGGCCACTCACCCGGTACGCGGCCACCGCGGACAGCCCGGCCGAGATCCCGGGCCTCGTCGACGACGCGTTGGCGGCGTCGCTGGGCCGCCCGTCCGGGCCGACGTTCGTCGACTTCCCGATGGACCACGTCTTCACCGAGGCTCCCGACCTCGACGCGCCCGGTGTCGCGCCGCTCGAGGGACACCCCGACAATCCGGGCGAGGCGGCCGACGGCGCCGCGCTGGACCGGGCGATCGCGTT
>JBFWKS010000380.1:0-3436 GCA_050252545.1 Solirubrobacteraceae bacterium | reverse complement strand
TCCCGGTGGAGGACCCGGCGGACGCGTAGCGGGGCCGCGAGGTGCACGTCTGGATGAGTCGGCGGAGCCGCGGCCCGGCAGCCCCCGCGCCTGACGCCTGCGCCGGCGGAAGCGGGAGCGGTCGTGCGCCGGCACGGGTCCGGCAGCCCGTCGGAAGGGGGGCGATGGCGGATCGCGGTCGTACGACCGGGGTCGCCCGGTACCCGGAGGGCGGCGCCCCGACGGATCCGCTACTGTCCCTCGCCGGTCCTGCCGAGGCAGGACCGTCTTGTCGAGTCGCCCCCCGTGTGGCCCGACACTAGATCTTGACCGCATCGACGTACGGGAGCCCGCATGGCCCGCGGAGATGTCCGCGTCGCCGTCACCCTCGCCTGTGAGGGTTGCAAGCGCCGCAACTATCAGACCAAGAAGAACAAGCGCAACACGCCGGACCGGCTGATGATCAGCAAGTTCTGTCGGTTCTGCCGTTCGCACACCTCCCACAAGGAGACGCGGTAGGCGGACGATCCGTCACTGACGTCACGCCGCCATGGCCGCCGAAGACCACGATGACGAGCGCCCGCGCCTGACCTCCTCCCCGGCAGGCGGTCGCGGGACCGACACCGACTCCGGTGAGGTCGGCACCTCGGCGAAGCCCGCCAAGGGGCGAGGCATCGCACGGTTCCCGGGCTTCCTCCGGGCGTCGTGGGCCGAGCTGCGCCGCGTCAAGTGGCCCGACGGTCCCCAGGTGGCACAGGGGACCGGCGTCGTGATCGTCTTCTGCGTCCTCGCCGGCCTGTTCCTGGGCGGCGTGGATTCGGCAGCAGCCGAGCTCGTCGACCTGGTCATCTGACCACCTACCCCGCCTTCCCCCCTTCTCTCATTCCATGTATCGCTGGTACGTCGTCAACACCTTCTCCGGCCACGAGGCCAAGGTGAAGCAGAAGCTCGAGCACCGTCTGGTGACGCTCGGGCAGCGGCGTGCCGTCCGTCAGATCGTGGTTCCCACGGAGACGGTCACCGAGGTCAAGGACAACCAGAAGGTCACGTCCGAGAAGCGCACGATGCCCGGTTACGTGCTCGTGCAGATGGATCTCAACGACGACTCGTGGCAGCTCGTCAAGGGCACGCCCGGCGTCACGGGGTTCGTGGGGGCCGGCGACGAGCCGATCCCCCTGACCCAGGATGAGATCGATCGACTCCTCAAGCGGGCTCAGCAGCCCACCAAGGCGCAGGCCCGCGCCCAGTTCACCGTCGGCGAGTCCGTGAAGGTCATCGCCGGCCCCCTGTCCGACTTCTCGGGCGAGATCGCTGAGGTCTCCCCGGATGCCGGCAAGCTCAAGGTTCTTGTGTCCATCTTCGGCCGGGAGACCCCGGTCGAGGTGGGCTTCGATCAAGTGAAGAAGATCTGAGATGGCGAAGAAGGTCTTGACCCAGATCAAGCTGCAGGCCCTCGGCGGCCAGGCCTCCCCGGCTCCGCCCGTCGGCCCTGCGCTCGGTCAGCACGGCATCAACATCATGGAGTTCTGCAAGGCGTTCAACGCCCAGACGCAGCAGGACGCCGGCACGGTGATCCCCGTCGTCATCACCGTGTACGAGGATCGCTCGTTCACGTTCGTCACGAAGACGCCGCCGGCCGCGATCCTCATCAAGCAGGCCCTGAGCCTCAAGAGCGGGTCCGGCGAGCCGCACAAGACCAAGGTCGGCACGCTGTCGGCCGACCAGGTGCGTCAGATCGCCGAGAAGAAGCTCCCGGACCTGAACGCCAACGACGTCGACGCCGCGGTGAAGATCATCAGCGGCACCGCCCGTTCGATGGGCGTGGAGGTGGAGGCCTGATGCCCCGTCACGGACGCAAGTTCCTTTCGGCCCGTACGAAGGTCGACCGTCTGCGCGAGTACGCCGGCAACGAGGCCGTCGCGCTCGTCAAGCAGCTCTCCCGCGCGTCGTTCGACGAGTCGGTCGAGGTGCACATCCGCACCGGCCTGAACGTCCGCCACGCGGACGAGCAGCTGCGCGGCACGATCGCCCTCCCGCACGGCCTCGGCAAGTCGGTCACCGTCGCCGTGTTCGCCGTCGGGGACAAGGCCCGCGAGGCCGAGGAGGCCGGGGCCGACGTCGTCGGGTCCGACGATCTCGCCAAGCGGATCCAGGAGGGGTTCACGGACTTCGACATCGCGATCGCGACGCCGGACCAGATGCCGCTCGTCGGTCGCCTCGGTCGGATCCTCGGCCCGCAGGGCAAGATGCCGAACCCGAAGGTCGGCACCGTGACCGTCGACGTCCGCAAGGCCGTCGAGGAGTCCAAGGCCGGCAAGATCGAGTACCGCACCGACCGCACCGCGATCGTCCACGTGACGATCGGCAAGGTCTCCTTCTCGGCCGACCAGCTCCAGGAGAACCTGGCCACCGTCGTCGACGAGATCGTCCGCGCGCGGCCGACGGCCGCCAAGGGCCGCTACATCCGCTCGATCACCGTCGCCTCGACCATGGGTCCCGGCGTCCGTCTCGATCAGGCACGTGTCCGTGAAGGCGTCGAGGAGGGTGTGCCGGCCGCGGCCTGACGGGTCGACGCCAGGACCGTCCGCGGTCCGGCGACCTCCCCGAGCGCCACGCTCACCACACCACCCTCGCGCCCCCGAAGACCCTCGGCCGGCCGTCATCCGACGGCCGTAAGTCCGGGACAGGAGGCTCATGAACCGGGAACAGAAGTCCGAGGCGGTCGACGAGATCGTCCAGAACATCCAGGAGTCGGAGGCGGTCCTCGCCGTCGACTACCGTGGACTGACCGTCGGCCAGGCCGGTGCGCTGCGTGCGCAGCTGCGCGACGCCGACGCCGCGCTGACCGTCGCGAAGAACACGCTGACGGGCATCGCCATCGACCGGCTCGGGGCCGACGCGGAGCCGCTGCGGCCGTTCCTCACCGGTCCGACCGCGCTGACGTACGTCAGGGGCGATGTCGCCGCGGCGGCCAAGGCGATCACGACCTTCGCCAAGGAGAACGACGACCTGCCGGCCTTCAAGGGCGGCGTGCTGGACGGCAAGGGTCTCGACGTGGCCGAGATCAACGCGATCTCGAAGCTGCCGTCGCGGCAGGTGCTGTACGGCCAGCTCGTCGGCATCGTGGCCTCGCCGATCACCGGCACGGCGCGGGGCCTCAACGCCCTGCTCTCGGGGGTCGCCATCGCCCTCGGGCAGGTCCACGAGCAGCGCCAGGCAGCAGAGAACGGGACGGGTGCGTCGGCGTAGGACCGCCGCAGCCCGCTGACGCACAACCCATCAACAGGAGAACGAGACATGGCTACCACGCAGGAGTGGATTGACGAGCTCAAGAGCATCACGGTGCTCGAGCTGGCCGAGCGCATCAAGGCGCTCGAAGAGGAGTTCGGCGTGTCGGCGACGGCCGTCGCCGCAGCCGCCCCGGCCGCCGGTGGTGGGGGCGACGCCGCCGCCGCCG